>DJXI01000031.1:6371-6765 GCA_002449695.1 Verrucomicrobia bacterium UBA7008
CGACCGGCTTGGCGCCCGCCGAGACGTCGGCCGCGATGCCGCCGAACGCCTGGAACATGCCGAGCACGGTGCCCAGCAGCCCCACCATCGGCGCGATCGCCGCGATGTCCGCGAGCCAGTCCACCGCCATGTACGCGCGCTCCGCGATCCGCGCGCCCGCCGCGGCGGGATCGCACGACCTCTGGATGCGCGCGAGCGCGTCCTTGATGAAGCCGCCCTTGCGCTGCGCGATCCACAGGTAGATCATGACGGTGAGCGACATGACCGAGAGGAACGCGAGGACCCACATCAGCGGGCCGCCGTAGTTCCAGGCCTTTTCGAACGTGATGACTTGTTCAGGCGTGATGATGCTGTTCATGTAGTATCTCCTTAAATCAGTGGCGGAACGAGCGCT
>DJXI01000008.1 GCA_002449695.1 Verrucomicrobia bacterium UBA7008
TCTCGCCGTGGCCGTTGAAGTCGAACCGCACGGACGCGACGCCGCGCCGCGCGAGGGCGTCCGCGAATTCCCGGAACATGCCGCCGTGCTCGCACTTGTTCGCGCCGAAGCCGTGGCAGAGGACGGCGATCGGATAGGTCGCGCCCGGCCTCCGGTCGTCGGGCAGGCGCAGAATCGCGGACAGCCGCCCCTTCGCGCCGTCGAGCGCGAACTTCCCCTCGCGGTCCCGGATGGATCCCGCCGGCTGCACGCCCTCCTTCGTCTGCGGGATGAACGGGATCGTGCCGTCCGCGTTCCACGTGAATTCCTCGACGCAGGCGGAGCGCTTGAAGCCGCCGCCGCCCGGCAGCGCGCCGTTGTGGTAGAACATGTAGCTGCGGCCCTTGAACTCGATGTTGCCGCCGTGGATCGTGAAGCTGTTGTGCGGCGTGTCCATGATCCGGCCGCGGTACGTCCACGGGCCGTGGATCGTCGGCGCGGTCGAATACGCCATGTGCTCGGGGACGCCGCCCGCCGCGTACGAGAGGTAGTAGGTGCCGTTGCGCTTCATCACCCACGGCCCCTCCTCATAGGAGACGATCATCTCCTCGCGGCCGGTCGCGTAGTTCATCCGCTTCGACTTCGGCCCGAAGCACGCCTCGTCGTCGAAGCCGGGCACCATCCGCCAGCCGTTCTTGAACGACACCATGTCGGCGTTGAGTTCGCCGTACCAGCAGTTCTTGTTGCCCCAGAAGAGATACGCCCGGCCGTCGTCATCCACGAACACGGTCGGATCGATGAACGCCGCGCCCACCGCCAGAGGCGCGCCGATCGCATCGCGATACGGCCCTTCCGGCCGGTCCGCCACCGCCACGCCCAGCGCGTCGCCCTGCGCGCAGTTGCAGCAGACGTACCAGTACCACTTTCCGTCGCGTTCGACGGCCTGGCTCGCCCACGCCTTGTCGTCCTTCTTCGCCCACGCGAACGTTTCGAGGCTGAGCGGCGCGCCGAGGCTCTTCCAGTTGACGAGGTCCTCGCTCTCGAAGACGAACCATTCCTTCATCTTGAAGAATTTGGCGTCGTTCTCGTCGTGTCCGGTGAACAGATAGACCTTGTCGCCGTGCACGAACGGCGCGGGGTCGGGCGTGAACACGCCCTTGACAAGCGGGTTGCCCGCGACGGCGGACAGCGCGACGACCGAACAGGCGGCGGAAGCCGCGAGGAGAGAAACAGTATTCATGCCGGTATTATACCATCTGCCGCCACGCGGCGCCATCGCCCGTTTGGGTCAAACGGCGCCGGGCGTCAGGGGCGGGTGAGGACGCGGACGAGATAGTTCGCGCCGATGGCGACGGCGGACTTGTAGTCGTGCCCGAAGTTGTGGTCCTCCTCCGGCAGCAGATGGAAGCTGCTGCCGACGAGCACGCCGTGAAAGCGCTTCCCGTACCGGACCGGCACCACGACATCCGAGCCGCCGTTGATCACGCACGCGCCGCCCCGGTACTGCGCGGCCGTCTCGTAGATCGGGAGCGTCAGCGTCGTGTTGACGGCGTCATCCTTCAGAACGGGCGCGGCGGCGAAGAGGGCGAGCCCGGAGACCTTCTCTTTGCCGAGCCGTCCCGCCGTCATCGCGGCGACGACTCCTCCCAGGGAATGGCCCGCAAAGGCGATCTTCCCGAACTCTGATCGAGCGCGTATGTACTCGTAGATTTTGATGGCGTCCTCTATTTCATTGAGGACCGTCATATTGGCGAATTCGCCTTCGCTGTCGCCTTGGGCGCTGAAGTCGAAGCGCATCGTCGCGATCCCGTGCTTGAGGAGCTGCTTCGCCAGCTCCTGTCCGATGACGGTGTTCTTGTCGTCCCGGAAGCCGTGGCAGAATATGACGATCGGAATATCCTCGGTCGCTCCATCCGGAATCGTCAGGATCGCCGCGAGCTTGCCAGCGGATCCGTCGATGCCGAGGTCTTCCACGCTCGCCGCCGCCGGGCAGTAGCATATCGAGATGTCCGTGATTTCATCCTCCGCCGAACTCTTGACGATGGTGATCTTGCACTGGCGGTATGTGTTGGCGGAAAAGTTCCATTCCGCGTTCGCTCCGATGCGTCCGCTCTCGTCCAGAAGAACCTTCGCGCCGTCCGCAACGTCTTCCAGCTTGACCGAGAAGGTGTCGCCGACGCGTCCCTTGCTGGATACCCGCATCGTGTAGCATCCGACTCCGTCGTTTTCCAGCTGCACGCTGCGATAGACGTTGTTGTCGCCGCTGCTCGCGCCGTAGGCAAATCGTTTTCCATCGGAATCGACAGTCCAGCCGTGATCCGCCGGATTCCACCCCGGCTCGTCGAGCCGAACCCGCCATTTGAGGTTTGCGTCACAATCGGAATCGAGAGTGTAGGCGCTCATGAAATTCCACATCGTCTGCGCGGAATTGCCGTCGTCGGTACGCGAAGTGTAGCCGTTGTGTCCCATGTCCACGCACTCGTAGTAGACATACGGCATCCCCCCCTCGCCGGGAGAATACACGCTCTTTGTGTAGCGACCGTCGACGACTGTCGTCGCCGGGACGGGGCTGCATCCGTTGCGCGCGACCATCATGTCGCGGATCGTGCCCATGAGAGAATACTTGACGAAGTCGTCGGCCATGCCGTGGATGTGGAGGAATGGAACCGGCCGCGCCCCCGTGGCGCGGAGGTGGAACTCGTTCAGCTGGTACCCGGAGATGGAGGCGAATGCCGCGAAGACGTCGGATCCGAGCGTCGTACAGGCGTACGTCATCATTCCTCCGTTGGAGAATCCGCAGCAGTAGATGCGCTTGCGGTCGATTTGGTATTCGTCCGCCACGTCCTCAATGATCGCCTTGAAAAAGTCCATGTCGTCGGTGTCCGCGCCGTCCGCCTGCCATCCGTAGTTCCATCCGCCGAGCAGAAAACGCCTCACGCCCTGCGGATAGACGGCGATGCATCCAGCGGAATCTGCGACGTCGGTACGGAACGGCGAGCGGTCGTTGGGTCTGTAGTAGACGCCTTCGTCGCCGGCGTTCTCCTGCTCCACCTTGGTTTCGACGCCGTCGACCATCTTGTAGAAGGAGTAGACTGTTCCGTACATGCCGTGGAGCGAGAAGACGAGCGGCGCGGGATCCTGGACGGACGCCGGGACGTAGAGGGCGTAGGAGCGCACCTTCCCGTTCACCGTCAGCACGCGCCGCTCATGCACGACAGTCCCCCCGTACGCCGCCTCAAGCATCGATGCGTGAAGCGCAAGTAAGAGGACCGCCGGTATCGCAAACCACCTATGTCGCATGTCAAAACTCCTTAATGTATCTTCACATCTTCCGCGACCACGCTCAGCGAATGCGGACGGTGAATCCCGCCGCGCGCCGCGCACAGACATGGTCTTCTTCGTACATGACATTAACAGGAACTCCTCCTTCGCCTACAACGGACCCGAACCGCCCGGAAAGCGAGGTGAAGGGAAGTATGTTTATCGACTTGTCGCGCGGCAGATTCCCAGCGCCATTCACGACAAGCCGCGCTTTCGGACCGAGCGCAAGCATGTCGAACGTCGGCACGTCCACGGCCCACGTGCGGCCGACGGAAACAACCACGTCTCCGTTCACCGCGACAATTCCGTTTGTCGCAAAGCCGCTCCCGGAAACGCTCTCCACGGAAAGAATTCCGTCCTGCAAATCGATCGCTCCGTCGACCACCAGTCGGCCGGCCGGGTTTTCATCGTTGCCAACTGTCACGGTTCCGCCGTGCGCGTTGTACGTTCCTTCCTGCTGCGCCACGCCGTCGAGCGTATAGGAGGCCACCCTGACCGCCGCGCCGTTGAGATTGAGCACGGAATCTTTGGCGACCGAAAGCTCCATGAACGTCGTGCGCGCAAGCGCGCCGCTGCCGATATTCAGCGTACCGCCTTCGACCTTGAAGCCGCCCTTGAGATCGAGTGCGCCCGTCAGGTTCAGCGTTCCGCCGCCGCGCTTCGTGAACGCGCCGCTTCCCGAAAGCGGCTGTGCGATTGTCTCGCTCTTCGACTCCCTTCCTGCCGCGGTCTCGTATATCGCTCCGCCGCCTGTCACATAGACCTTGATGTAGTCGTTCTTGGGGAATATCCCGCCCCAGAAGTCGGCCTGTCCGTTGCACGAAAGGACGCCGCCGTTCCAGATCATCGTCGCAGTTGCCAGCGTGGTCTTCGTGTTGATCTGACCGACAGTGATCCTTCCGCCGTTGAAGATGAACATCGTGTCTTCCGAGGTGCTTTCACTGCTTCCGTTCAGCTCAAGCGCGATATTCGCCGTGAGCGATCCTCCGTTCATCGTGAAAACGGCAGATCCCCTCTCGCCGATCCTGAGCTGGCTGCCTCCTGACGCGAACGTGCCGGATTCGATCGTCAGTCTGCCAGAGGAACTCGCCGACCGACCGACCGTTACCGCACCGACAGAGACCGTTCCACCGTCCACCGTAAACGACGCCTTTCCGTTGTAGCCAATGATGAGCGACTGGTCGCCGGTGAAAGTTCCTCCGTCCGTCACGTTGACAAAAGTCTCCCCTCCGCTGTACATCGCGAGCTGCGCCTCGCCTGTCGCGATCTCGAAGACGCCGCTTCCGGAAACATTGAGCGTTTCGCTTTTGCTTCCTTCATTATTAGAACAGTCGCTTGTGCGGAGCTTAGATGCAATCACCCTGCCACCTGTTACGTTGACGACGTTGTTGCTCTTGTCGGAATATCCGCCGCCGAACCGAAAGTAATCTGTGACGCTCAGTTTTCCACCCGTCACGTCGAGCCGTCCGCCCCTGTCGTACTTGGCGGCCATATCGGTTCCATTGGTCGTGCCCCATCCGACGTACAGCGTCTTGACGCTCACTTCGTCGCCAGGCCCGATTGTCGCCGTCTTGTCCACGCCCTTGTTCAGGACAAGGGTGTCAAGCGCAATTCCGTCAAGCGTCTTCGGCTTGGGGTCCCACGATTCCCTGGCACCGAACGACGCCTCCGCGCCGTTGGAGTCCGCCCAGTATCTTGTATCGGGAGATTCCGTTGAACCGTCGTCAGGCTCTTCGGACGACGCATCCAGCCATTTTGCCTTGAGATAGGCGTTGACCTCATCCATTTCCGCATCGGTGAGTGCATTCGTGAAAATCAGCGCCTCGCCTTGGTAGCCGGTCGTGTCGCGGTCGATATTCAAAACACCGATTTCGAATGCACCATAGTACGACACGAAGCGCAGTCCGGATTGACCCGCAGGCATACGATACGAATCTTTTGTCGTACCGGTCGAGTTTCCGTCACTGTCCAACGTAAACGACTTTACGATTCTTCCGTCGCCTTCCCCAAGCTCCGTCCTGCCCGCGAAAACGTAGGGTTTGTTGGCGGAAAGCGTGCCGAAGGGAACTTTGCCGGAACTCCATCCTGTTTCACCGTCTTTGACGCGTCCAATCTGATACGCGCTGCCCCAGGTGCTGTCCGTGCCATGCGCCAGCAGCAGACTCCGCCCCTCCTCGTTGCCGCTCGCCTTTTGCGCGACAGAGAGCATGACCATGCTGCTGACATCACCCTGCGCGACAACGAAGAGCGTCCGCGGTCCGCTCGCCGGAAGGTCGGCGGGGAAATATCCGCTCGACACATAGCCAGAGGCGTTGTCGAAGTAGAGAGAGCTTCTGCCGTTGAAACCACCTTCGGAAACCACCGCCCCGCTCTTGCCTGTATTGCGCCGGACAAGATCGAGGTCGCTCCCTACAGTGCCCTTGTTCTGCATGCCCGTCACTTTGCCGTTCGCGTCTTTCGTGAGCGCGTCCGCATCGGACGGATCGTACCACGCAGCCGCCGACCAAAGCACTTCTGGGCGGTTGTATTCCGCCATGGCCTCCCGGTCGACGCGAATCGTACCGCCATGCGCGACATACTTTCCTTCCGGCTGGACGACGCCGTCTATTGAGTATGATGCGACCGTAACCGACGCGCCGTTCAGATCAAGCGTGCATCCCTGGGAGACGGAGATTTCCCTGAACTTCGTGCGGACGAGATTCGAGAGCTTCAGTTTTCCGCTTTCGACCCTGAAGCCGCCCTTCAGATCCGCCGCACCGGCGAGCGTCAGCGTCTTGCCGGACTTGACGCGGCAGATAAACGCGCCGTCGCCGGAAAGAGGATGGTTGAACGATTCCGTTCTGTCCGAAACGTAGAACGCACCGCCTTCGAGCACATTGACGGTTATGTTGTCGTTCGTAGGGAAGATTCCGCCTTCCCAGCTGTTTCCGCTGTGCTGAAGAGTTCCGCCGTTCCAGTTGAACACGGCCGTTGGAGTTCCACTGGCATTCACCTGTGCGGTCTCAAGAGTGCCGCCATTCAGGTTCACCACGGCAGTGTTGCCGTCGACGTTGCCTATACCCATCTGGACAGCGAATTGCGCCCAGACCTTGCCACCGCTTATCGTCAGCTCTCCGTTGCCGGAGTCGCCGACATACATCGCCGTCGATACGTTAAGCCTTGTGTCATCGCCTGAAACGATTACCTTGCCTGAAGAACCGGAATTACGACCAATTTTAAGGTCCTCTTTGATGTTCAAGGTTCCGCCTGACATGTCAAGACATCCGCCTTTGGCTCCATGTCCAACATAAAGCAGCTTGACGTCAACTTCATCCCCTGCTGCAAATGTCGCAACCTTGTCCAATCCCTTGGCGACGATAAACTTGTCGTTGGCAACATCCGACATCGACGCAGGGGCGGGATCCCATGAGGCGGAACGGTTGAAACGCTCCCGCGCTCCGTTGGCGTCGGACCAGTATCTGTCCGTAGCAGACGCGGAAGCCGCCGTGAACGCGGCCAGCCCTGCGGCCAATGCAACATTCAGCAGCGGCTTCACGACCGGCGCTCCTCCGATGCGTCAGCGCACGCGAATGCAGAAGCCCGCATCACGCCGCGCGTCAACACGGTTTTCGAGATAGCGCAAAACCACGCGGCCCTTGTCGCCGACGACGGATGCGAACATACCGTCCAGCGTGGTGAACGGCAGAACAGTGACCAATTCACCCTGCGGCAGATTCTTCGCGCCGTTCACGACAAGGCGCGCGTCCTCGCCCAGCACGAGTTTGTCGAACTCCGGCGCGACAACCGTCCCGTCGGGGTTCACCGTCACTTCGAGCTCGCCCGTCAGCACGACCGTGCCGTCGACAAACGAGCCGCTGCCGGACAGTTTCTCGAACGTACGCGTCGCCCCTCCCAGATCGACCTGCGCGTTGACGACCAGGCTGTCGAAGTCGGGCATGGCGTTGGAATTGAGCCACTTGCCCCTCAGGTAGGCGTTGACCGCATCCATCTCCGCGTCGCTCAGCGCATTCGTGAATATCAGCG
Source organism: Verrucomicrobia bacterium UBA7008 (assembly GCA_002449695.1). Taxonomy (GTDB): domain Bacteria; phylum Verrucomicrobiota; class Kiritimatiellia; order RFP12; family UBA1067; genus UBA1067. Next base: position 7,324 of record DJXI01000008.1, read on the forward strand.
CCTCGCCCTGGTAGCCAACAGTATTACTTTTGAGAAGCCAGCCGATATTGACCTCGAAAGCCCCGTAGTACACATTGAAACGCGTTCCCTCCTCGCCCGCCGGCATATTGAAGCTCTTCGGCTCAAGTTGACCGTATTTTGTTCCATCAGCCGTCATGGCAGACGAAATGACTTTTCTTTCGTCGCCCTCGCCAAGCGCCGTTCTGCCTGCAAACACATACGGCGTATCAGACACGACAGCATCGAACGAAGCCTTTCCTGCCTTCCAATTGGAATCACCTTCATTCAAGTAGCCAATCTTGTAAGCGCAACCCCAATTACCCGAGTCAGATTTGTGCGCGAGAAGTATGCTCTTGCCTTCTTCAGAGTTTTTGCTGCCTTGCGCAACCGTGAGCATGATCATATTGTTTACATCGCCCTGTGCGACGACAAACATCGTGCGCGGCCCGTTTGCGGGAAAATCATCAGGGAAATACCCCTCCGAACGATAGCCGGAAGCATTGTCGAAATAGAGTGCGCTCGTGCCGTTGAACGCCTTATCGAGGACGGTCGCGCCGTCTTTGCTCGTGTCGAACTGGCCAAGGTTGAGCGCGCTGCCGACAGTGCCCTTGTTCGCGATTGCGGTCACCTTGCCGTCGGCAACCGTAAGCGTATCCGCGTCGGACGGGTCGTACCACGCGGCAGCCGTATTCACGACAGCCGGGCGGCTGTAGCCCTCGGAACGTGTGTCATCTTCAATGACCCCAGTCACATCCGAGAAGCCGACAAAGGACGGGACACCAGCCATGAACGGCACCACGACAGGCGTGTCGGTGGTGATCTTCTGCTCGTACATAACACGGTCGTTCTGATCGTAGACGATGTAGTTCTTGGCATTGAGCACATCGCCGTCCTCCATCGCGCCCGTCCAGACAGCCCTTGTAGCAACCTTTGTAGCGGCATCAGACTCGACAGTGACGGTTCCGCCCTGAATTTTACCGTTGTTCTCAAGCACGCGGCATGTCACGTCATGCGGAAGAACGAGAGTTGCACCTTCCGCAACGCGAATGACATCAACGAAATCAGGGAACTGGTTATTGCCGGAGAATGTCAATATGCCACCTTCAACGTATATCGGGCCTGAATACTTGAAGCTTTGATTATTGAAATTCAACTCTCCGCTTCCGCGCTTGGTAATGCCTCCGCAGCCATCAGCACAGACCATAGCAGCCTTGCAGGTACTCGTATAATCCGAGTTGAATATCATGCCGCCAGCAAGAATCTTGATAGTGTACATGGATTCAATTGCAGTACTGCCTGCCATGGACCCATAAGCGCCATATTGTGTATATTTGATCATTTCACCGCCGTTGAATTCAATGGTGCCAGTGCTTCCGTTCAAGATAGAACGGAAGTAGAATTTGCCGCCCTTGTTGAGACGAAGAAGACCATCAGCACCATTGAAATGCACATAATTGTCGCCGCTTGAATCGTCCCTGAAGACACCTGTGCCACCGACTGTCAAACTACCCGAACCGTTGCTGTTGCCAATGTTTAGCATTTTCTCGGAACGGAACTCTCCACCGTTGACTGTCAGGTAGCCGACAGCGCCTTGAGCGTTGCCGACACTCAGATCGCCGGAGACCGTTAAAACCCCGTTGCCGGAAACCGTCACCTGCCCTCCGGCGCTTGTCGCATTGCCCACTTCCATGCTCGCCGCTGTCATCGTGCCGCCCGAAACCGAGAGAGTGCTCTTGAAGGCATCCGCGCCGCCAACTTCGGACAGATTGCAATTGCCCACCGAAACCTTGCCCTGCACATTCACGCTTCCCCCGCTGACTGTCATCTCGCCCCTGGCATCCTTTGTCTCAGTGCCAAGTTTCAATTCGCCCTGTATCGTCACAGCACCGTTGCCTGACACATTGAACTTGTTGTAAAAGCGAGAGCCCAAATTACCGATCGAAAGACTGCCCAAAGTGACAGTGCCGCCCAGGATGTTCATCTCGGAACGTTCCCCCCAGTGGCCCAGCATCAGGTTGCCGGCAACGGTAAACGTCCCGTCTTTGAGATCGACCTTTGGGTGGTTGGTGTCGCTTTCGCCGCCTCTTCCGACATACATGCTAGCCACAGAGAAACTCTCATTCGCGTTCAGTTCGGCGGGCGCTGATGAACTTATCTCCGCGTGGTCGCTTTGCGCAGGCACAGCGCGTGTGCGGTTGTCGGCTGGCGAACCGGACAGATACCAGTTGTCTCCGTTTGCCATGCGGTTGTCGCCGCCGTTGTTGTCCCACTTGTAATCTTCTGCCGTTGCCGACAGCGAAAGAGCCGCGATTGATGCGGCCACTGCGAGCCTTGAGACGATGCTTAACGATGATTGTGTGGGCATGGGTACAGTCCTTCCTTAAAGTTTTCGGCATAATTTTACCAAAAACTGGTCTCATGCTAAATCGCCCGAAAGAGCGAGCGGAGGCACCTCACTTTGGACGGACGGCGCGCGTGACGCACGCCCATGTGACAGGCGTGCGGGAATGGCTCGCCGACGATCCGCCGAGATAGAGCCCGGACGCCTTGTTCCGGAACGTGAAACCGCCCGGCACCTCGGCGACCTCCCAGAGCCCGTCACCGTCCCGGTCCTGCCCGAACGCAAACTTCCCGTTCGCCCGGCACCCGCCCGCGATGAGACTGCGCCCGTTCGGATGCGCGCAGAGCGTGTCGCCGTTGCCGCCGTCCAGCCCGCTCGTGCGCAGCTCGCACCGCATGTCGTAGCAGCGGAGCTGCCAGTACGTCTTGCCGTCGATTTCATGCGGCACGCCCCGGAAGAGCGCCGCGAACGCCGCGTTGCGCCCGACCGGCTCGGGCGCGCCGTAGGAGAAGTCCCAGGAGCCGTCGCGCGCGGCGGTGATGTGCAGCTCCTCGCCGCCCGTCGTCATCCGGAAGAGGCGCGTCTTCAGGTGGCGCACGTGCTTCAGCTTCACCTCCTCGCCCTCCAGCGGCTTCGGCAGACGCCGGTCGCGGACGGCGGGCGGGACCGGCTTCTCGCGCCCCCAGCGCGCGTAGAGGTCGAAGAACGCCTTCGGGCTGCACTCGGGGTTGCCGTCGAACGGCACGACGATGCGCGCCTCCCTCAGCCAGTCGTCGATCTTGAAGAGGAGGTTGATGTCGCCGCAGATCGTCGAGACGTTGCCGAGGCGCTCAATCGTCTTCAGATACGCCAGACCCCACTTCGAGGTGGAGGCCGTGCCCCACGTGCCGTAGTTCGCCTTCACCTCCTTGCCGAACTCGTTGAGCTTGCCCTTGCCGGGCCGCTCCGGGCTCCAGTCGCACTCCGTGACGACGCAGGGGTAGTCCCGCGCGACGGGGACGCTGCGGATGAAGTGCGTGTAGAAGCGGTCGGGATCGGCGTTCTCGTCCGACTGCGCGTACCAGCCCGGATAGACGTGCACGGCGTAGCCGTAGTTGTTCAGCGGATCGCGGATCGGATGCTCGGTGAAGTCGCGGAAATTCGACTGGTAGCCCGCGCCCGGCACGAGCACGACGCCCTTGAAGCCCTTGCGCCGGACCATGTCGAGCATCTTCTGGCAGTATTCCGGGAGCGCGGCGGACGACTTCTCGCCGTCCCGCGTGAGCACGGAGGTCGGCTCGTTCTGAAGCTCCAGCAGCACCTGCCCCGACATCGCCTGGATGCGCTTGTTCGCGGCGATCACGGACCACTCCTCGATGATGTGGCGGTGGTAGTCGCCCCCCACGCGCACCTCCCCCGGCGAGCAGTAGCACGGACGGATCACGACATAGAGGCCGCGCCGGACGGCGTTCTCCGTCACCGGCACGAGAATCTTCTCGACGTACCGCTCGAACCGCTCGCGGTCGAAGGCGTAGAAGTACGGCGCGTCCTTCGACGGCTTCTTGTTGTCGTCCGAGCACCAGTATCCGTCGTCGGTGACGCGTATCATGTTCGCATAGAGGCCCTGCTTCCGCTCCATGAGCGCGGCGCAGAGCCTGTCGAAATACTCGACGCACCTCGCCGCCGCGGCGTCGTCGTGTCCCCACCCCCAGCGGTTACCGCAGAAGTACGGATGGAACGGATGCATCGCGCCCGCGAGCCGCACGCAGTTGCCCTTCGGGTCGACGAGGTGGCGGCCCGACACGCGGATCGGCGCGGCAGGCTGCGCGGCGGCGCAGAGCGCGGCCGCCGCGAGGGCGAAGAGCAGAGCCGTTTTTTTCATGTCCCCTTCCCGGTCATCCGCACCGCGTCAGCGCATGATCACGCGAAAACCGGGATCGCGCCGCGCATGGACGCTGGTGTCGGCATAGCGCAGAATCACCTGCGTGTTCCGGTCCCCGACGACGGACGCGAACCGGCCCTCGCACGCGGCGAACGACAGGACGTCGATCGCGTGGCGGTCGGACAGGTTCTTGACGCCGTTGATGACGAGACGCGCGTTCGGTCCCAGCTGGAGCCGGTCGAACCGCGGCGCGACGACCGTCCGGTCGGGATTCACGGTCACCACGAGATCGCCCGTCAGCACCACCGTTCCGTCCAGAAACGCACCGCCGCCGGACAGCTTCCTGAACGTCCGCGTCGTCCCGTCGAGATCCACGAGCGCGTTGACGACAAGCGAATCGACCTCCGGCAGGGCGTTGGAATCGAGCCACTTGCCCTTCAGATAGTCGTTGACCGCCTCGACCTCCGCATCGCTGAGCGCGTTCGTGAAAATGAGCGCCTCGCCCTGATAGCCGTTCGAGCCGCAATTGACCCAGAACGACGTGTCGTTGTTGATCTCGAACGCGCCGTAGTAGGCCGTGTAGCGCGCCGTGCCCGGCTCCGTCAGCGAACCGAACGCCTGACTGCCCGCGGCCGCATGGTTGGCCCCGGCCGGGTCGATGGCGAACGCGCTGATCGCCACGCCGCCTTCTTCGGGCAGCGCGGTCCGGCCCGCGAACACGTACGGCGTGTTGTCCTGCAGCGCGCTGAAGTGGCGTCGGCCCTGATGCCATCCGTCCGCCCAGTACCCCACCTGGTACGACTGGCTCCAATCGTTGGCGCTGTGGGCGATCAGCATCGACCGGCCTTCGTCATCGCCGTTTTCCTTTTTCGCGATCGAGAGCATGATCATCTGGCTGACAGCGCCCTGCGCGACGACAAAGAGCGTGCGCGGCGAGTTGGCCGTGAACGCGGCCGGAAAGAAACCCCTGGACCGATAGCCGGGACCGCCGTTGAAGGCGATCGACTTCCGTCCGTTGAATCCTTCGTCCGACAGCTTTGACTTCTGGTTGTTGGCCGGCACCCGCAGTTCGAGATCCAGATCGACGCCCGCCTCGTCATCCGCCTTCAGCGTGCCCTTGTTTTTGATGCCGACGACAAAATCGCCCTCGGACGTCAGCGTGTCCTCGTCCGACGGATCGTACCACACCGCCGCCGTCTTCAGCACATCCGGGCGGAAGAAGCCTTCGATGCCCATGTTCTTCTCGACCACCCAGGTCACGTCCGAAAAGCCGTCAAACGACGGGACGTCCGAAACATAGGGCACGATGATCGGCGTGTCCGCGGACGGCACCAGACCCGCGACGGTCTCTTCAAAGCTGACGGACTGGTTGAAATAACGGAATGCCGCGCGCCAGTTGAGCGGGTTGGACGGATCGCCGTCACCGGCCGCGTTGGTCCAGCGCGCGCCGTTGAACTCCTTGTCGACGATGATGATCTCCGAGCCGTTCGGGTCAAGGCTCGCGCCGTCCGCGACCTCGACGCCTTCGCAGTAGATCGTCTGGTTCGACGGCAGCTTCAGCGTCCCCTTCTTGACGATGATCCGGCCGTGCGCGGTGTAGGCGCAATCGATCCCGTAGGAGGAATACTTGATCGTGAGCGTGCCCGCGCCCGTCTTCGTGAACGAGCCCGTCCCGTCAAAGCCGTAGCAGGCTTCAAGCGTCACGTTGTGTCCGTCCGTGTCGATGACACCGCCGCGTTCACCGAAGGTGACGCTGTTGAGCGAGGCCAGGAACAGACCGGTGTCCTGCCCGACGACGATCGTACCGCCGTCCATGAACAGTCTGTAGGATCCGGCCGCGGGGGCGTTCTGGGCGCGCTGGATCTGTTTCGCCCGCACGACACCGCCGTCCGTGACGGACAGCGTGCCGCTGCCGCGGTTGCCGACATAGACGGTGCCGGCCTCCAGTTCGCCGCCGGCGACCGTCAGCACCGCCTGGCGCACACCGGCGTTGTCGCCGATCTTGACATCGCCGCCGAGCGAGACACGGCCGCCCGTCTTCACCTCGACCTGCGCCCAGGCGCCGGACTCATCGCCGAGCACAAGGCCGCCCGTCGCCGACAGCGTGCCGTTGGAAACGGACAGGAAGCCGCCCGCGCCGGCCGCGTGCGCGACATAGATGGAACCGTCGGTGACGGTCGTTTCGCCGCCGGTCACCAGCAGCTTGCTGCAGAGGTCGGCGCCCGGCGTCTGGAGGTCGCTGAACCCGACGATCAGCGCATTCTGGTCGCCGGGCGCGCCGCCGATGTTGACCGTGCCGCCGGCGACGGTCATCACGCCGACCGCATTCTTGTCCTGGTTGCCGATCGAGACCGCGCCCGGCCAGGAGCCGCCGAGAACCGACACCGTGCCGCCGTGGATCGTCCACGCGTTGTCCGTATGCGACCCCCAGTGTCCGACCAGCATCTGCTTCAGGGTGACTTCGCCGCCGAACACGTTGAACTCGGCGGAACCGCCGTACCGGCCGAGGGTGACGGTTTCCGCCACGGTGAACGTGCCGTTCGTGACATCGACGACGGCCGGGACGGTCGAATGCCAGCCGCGGCCGACATACAGGCTCTTGGCGTTGAACGTCTCGTCCGCATTCAGCGCCGCGTAGGTCTGCGTGTCATCGGCGATCTTGACATCTTCCAGAATGGTCGGAAGGCTGTGTTCCTGCGGGTCGGAGTCGATCTCGATCTCATCGCCGTTTTCATTTTTGCCGACGGTGTAGACCAGCCAGTTGCCGACGTTGGCGAGCCGGCAGTCGCCCGCATTGTTATCCCATTTGAGCTTCCGTTCCGGCGGGGCCTCCGCCTCCCACAGGGCGTAGACGGTGCCGTTGTCCTCGTTTTCGGCATCCCAGCCCTTGAAGATGTAGCCCGCGCGCGTCGGCTCGGCGAGCGGCAGGATGTTCTCGCCGGCCGGCAGACGGTGCTGCCCCGCGACATCGGTGCTGCCCGCGTAGGGAACGTAGGTGACGGTGCGGACGTTCTGCTCCTGCTCCCAGGCGTTGACGCGCGCGAGCACCTCGTCCGGCGTCTCGCCCGAGAGCGCCGCCGTGATGCGTCCTATCTCCTCGTCCGTTACGCCGCACATCTGGAGGTACTGGCGGCAGCGGGAGGCGACGGAAACGCCGTACTGCGCGTCCTTCGTGTTGTAGACATACTTGCCGTCGTTGCAGTTTCCGCGAAGGATGTAGCGGATGAACTTTTCGGGAATCGCGGAGCTGCGCGAACCGCCGATGTTCGCGAAGTTGCTCATGAGATAGTCGCGGTAGAGGACCTCTTCCTCGACGCCCATGAGACCGAGAAGCAGAAGTCCAGTGATGCCTGTGCGGTCCGTGCCGATGCGGCAGTGGAAGTAGGCCGGAAGCCTTCCCTCGCTTCCCAAAGTCGAGAACACGTTGCGCATCTGGTTCGTAAAGGTGCCGTTGTTGTCCGCGCCGATCATGGTGCCTTCGTTCTCGCCCCATCCAAGCCCGAAGCGGTAGTACTTGCAGTTGTCCGCAGCGAACGAGTTGTCGGCTCCGTTCGGATCAAGGTTCTGGTACTCGGTCGGCATTTCCGTGTCGAGACCGACTTTGCGCAGATCGATCTCCGTCTTGAGCCCGATCGCTGTGAGGTAGCTCGCGGACCTCTGCTCCGCAGTCGCGCTGACGAATCCGTCGAGATGTCCGCCGCGAAGGATGACGCCCTGATTCATCTTTCTGCCGCCCATCAGCGGCCAGCTGCCGACATCGCGAACATTGTCCGCAGGCGTGCCCGAAGGCGTGTCGATGCGGAACGTGCGAGGGGCGAGATCCTCCGTCGTAAAGGTGAACTCCTCGCCGCCGAGAGTCTTCGTGTACGCCTTGCCCGTTTCAAGGTTGGTGTATTCGGCTTCGTCGTCGCCGTTGTAGACCTTGAGTACGGTTGGCCTTTCCAGCGAAGCCGTCCCATTCGCGCCGTACTCTGAACTGTAGTTGGTCATGAAGCCTGCATCCTTGAGCCACCCTTCAAGCTTGGCGCCGTGAAGGACGATTGTGCCGAGGTCTCCGCCTGCCGAAACGTCGATGCCGATTGGTCCGGCGTTCTGGGTGTAGGTTGTCCCGCCGACTATCGCCGTGCCTTCGTAGACGATGACTTCAGTAAACTTCGAAGCATCCGCAACGGTCAACGTACCAGCGCCCTTCTTGATCAACGGACCAGAGCCCGTAAACTCGTGCGCTATGCCGACATTATAGCTAGCCGTATCGACTACAAGCCCGCCGGACTGAAGAACGCACGAAAGGTTGGGATTCGTGGCTATGTAGTCATCTTGGTTGCGCGTTGCCTTGAGTGTTCCGCCGTTAAACACAATTGTTCCGTTCTCTGTAGAGCCAAGTTTGTCGATACGGAACTTCGGCGTGGTAAGAACGCCCCCGTTCAAGGTCACTTCTGCAACAGAGCCGTCCGTATCATGGCAGATGCAGAAGCCGTATCCGGAATCCTGCATGGTGAACGTCCCGTCGTTCATAGTGAATCTGCCCGTGCCTCCCTCACCCAAATAGAACACATCCTTGTTGACGATGATATCGCCGCCATTCAACACGAACTCGCCTTCCGTACCGGCCTTGTAGCCGACAAAGCAGCTGTCGGAAACAGTAAGCTTCCCGCCGTTGAACACAAACCGTCCATACGCCCCCGACGCTTCCTTGCGTGGTACATAAACAGCCGCCGCGGAATAAGTCCCGCTCTCGATTGTCAGCGCCCCAGGGGTACTATCCGCGCCAACACGAATCTTGCCGGTCGTCGTCAGCCCGTACGAAGGTTCCGACGCACTCCACATAACGGGTTCGCTTGAAGTCCCAGAATTGATCTTCACGTCGCTGCTGCCGATGTTGCCGCCGGCATTAAAGACCAGCGACCCGGAATTGTTGAAGTACACAGTGCCACCAGATGAATCCGGCACATTCGCACCGCCTGTCGTACTCGATGAGTCGGAAGCCCATTTTGCTTTATCTAGCCAATATCCGTCGCCTCCCAGCCAATACCTCCCTGCGAAGGCGCTGAGCGAAAGCGCCGCGATGGCAAAAGTCGCTACGATTTTTGTTGCGATTGACGACGGTTTTCTTGTTGACATGGTACAATCCTCCTATTCGCTATTTCGCTATAAATTTTACCATATGGCTAAAGCCTGTTCTATCGCCCGAAAGAGCGATTCCGAACGATGCTACTCGAAGACATGGACCGCCGGCATGCCGGGGAGTGGCTTCAGCGACTTGGCGAGCTTCAGCCCATTGGCCTCAAGCGCGGGACAGCGCGGAGGCTTGCCGTCCGGCGCGAGCTCTATCGCGTAGACGCTTCTGCCGTTGCGCGACTTCATGTAGCGGACATCGTCCTTTGACGGTGCGGGAATGCGGCCTTCGTTGAAGCCCTGCGCGCTGAGCGAGGGCGCGGCCTTTATCTGCGGACCTTCACCGCAGATTTCATAGGGATCGGCGTCAAACACAGCCTCGCGGTTGACGGCCATCCATGCCGCGATGTCCTCGCAAACCTTGCGCTCCTTATCGTCTATCGTGCCGTCGCTCCTTATCGGAATCGACAGGCAGAGATTGCCGTTTTTCGAAACAACATCGACGAGAATTCTCAGAACCTGTGCCGCTGTCTTGTACCCTCCACGCTCATAGACGCCGCGCTCGTAGTGCCAGCTGCCGATGCACGTGTCGGTCTGCCACTTCGGATGCATCGGCTCGGGAGGCGTCCCGCGCTCTACATCCCATGTGATGGCCATGCGCTGGCGTTCTCCGAGGCATTTGCCGGTCACTATGCCGTCGGGATTCATGTTGAAGTAATCGGCAGCAATCCTCAGCCCCACGTCGCCGGCATAGTAAAACGGAAGCACGCTGTCATCGAAGTATATGAGGTCGGGCCTGTACTTCTCAATCGCGTCCATGGTGCGCAGACGGAAGTTCTCCATGAACTCGTCGGACGGCCTGGAGGCGCCTTCGCCCCACTCCCAGCGCCAATGTATCAGGCCGAGGTTTTTGTAGTCAGGCGACGGCGTGTGGTTCTGGCAGTAGAACTGCTGCGGATCGTACCCTTCCCACCATTTGCCCTTGCCGTCCTCCTTAGTCAGGCGTCCGTCGTAGTCTCGCGCGACTTCGTACCACGTCCAGGCGTGCGCAGCGTGGAAGCTCGCGCCGAACCTGAGTCCGCTCTTCTTCGCCGCGGCGCTCCACTCTCCGAGAACGTCGCGCTTCGGTCCCATGTTGACCGAGTTCCACGGCTGGTACTTGGAGTTCCAGTTGTCGAAGTTGTCGTGGTGGTTGGCCATAGCGAGGATGAACGTCGCGCCCATTTTCCTGTAAAGAGCGCAGAGTTCGTCCGGATTCCAGTTCTCGCCCTTCCACAGCGGGATCAGGTCCTTCGCGCCAAACTCCTTCGGGTCCCCATAGCGCTCGCGATGATGCCTGCCCTGCCAGTGCTTCGCATCGTACAGGTTGCGCGCATACCAGTCTCCGTCTTCTGCGGCGCACTGCATGCCCCAGTGGCAGAAAATGCCGAAGCGGGCGTTTTCATACCACTTTGGGACAGGCCTTCGGACAAGCGAATCCCATGACGGGGCGAAGCCCGCGGACGACCTGGCCTTAGGGACTAGTCTCGCGACGAAGCCTCCTCCCTGGCGCATTTCCGCCTTCAGCTTCCCGCCTGGAGCGACGTCGCCGTCAATTATTTCATATGCATCGAGGCGGTCTGCCGCGTCCCCGTACGAGACAAAGGACATCTCCGCCTTGATGAAGTCCAGCGCGATTTTGAGCGTGCGCGGCTTCGCGCCGTTCTCTACCGCGACGAACCACTCGTCGCCCTTTCGGCGCGCGAGCGCGACGCACTCGCCAATCTCGGAACCAGGGAGGACGCGCGTCTCGTCGTAGACGGACGGCAGCGCGCGTATCAGATCGACGGCCGGATTCGTCTGATAGTTCCTCGGGAAGTCGCCGAAGCAGAGGAACGGACACGCGTAGACGATCCCCTGCGCCAGCTGGTGCGCCCAGGTGAAGTGGATGAGCTGGCTCTTCTCGAACACCATCGGCGTGTAGTCGCCGTGCCCCTGCACGAGACGGCAGAACGGCAGGATCGTGTCGTGCTCGAACGGCAGCACGCGATTGTATCGCGTGATGTGGTACTCGTGTCCGCGAATCGCCTCGCGCGCCAGCTCGTGCGGCCAGAAGCGCTCGCGTCCCGTTGGCTTGACCGCACCGTGGAAATCGACGATCAACCCCGCGTCGAACGTGTCCGCGAGAGTCTCCTCGTACCACTTCATGATCCGGCAGCTCGGCGGCGGCATGAAGTCGATCTTGATGCCGACCGCGCCGGCGGCGACGGTCTTCGCGAGATAGGCCTTGCGCGCCTGCGGATTCATCAATTCGTTGGAATGCACCCAGATGAACGACTTAACCCCGATCGAGTTTCCGTAGTCAATGCACTCCTTGAGCCGCTCCCAGCGCGTCGTGTCGTCGCCCCATCCGCGCCAGCCCTCGTCAATGAGGTAGTACTCGAATCCAAGCGCCTTCGTGCGGTTGTACCAGTCCTTCTGCTCGCCGAACTTCGGCGCTCCGGCGGGGAGCCACTGCCAGATGCAGCGCCCCGGCTTCGCGAAACGCTCGCGGACGGCCTTAGCACGTTCCGCCGGAGCCTCCGGACAAAGACGCCTCACGATGTCGCTTCCGTACAGCGTCTGGATGTCTTTCGCTACAAGCATCACGCGCCACGGCGTCGTGTTTTCGCCGGTCTGGTCGAAGCCATCCCTGTCGGCATGGTAGTAGGCGACGAATCTTCCGCCGCCCGCGTATTTCAGCGCGAGATCGGTATAGTCGACGACGTTGGCCTCCGTCATCAGGCGGTAAGTGCCGTCCGCCAGCTTCGCCGTGACGGGCAGCGAGAGGATGCGGCCGACGGGAAGATCGCCCACCTTGCAGGACTCGTACGGCGCCTCGTAGTCGGCGTTCCCCTGCCAGTCGCCCTGGAACCACACCGTGGCATCCTCGGGGAGACGCCACGCCGTCAATTCGCGGCTTATCCGCCGCGCGCCGTCGGGGAGCGTGTACCGGACGGCGCACCCGTCGTCGAAGACGCGTCTTTCGCACTTCGTCTCGACATTGCCGTTCACCTCCACGCCGTTCGCGGTAAGCTCCGCGGCGGATTCGCCGCGCGCGCCGACGGATGAAGCGACGGCCAGCGCGGCACGCGCGTTGCGCTCGATCGTCCAGCCGGGCCGCTTCGCCAGGCCGCAGTCTTCGCTGACAAACATCTTCGCCGCCTCCGCGTCGCCCTTGAGCTGCCAGTCGAGCCAGGTCCGCGCCACGACCGCGAACTCGCCGCCGTGGGGCTGCCCGTACGTTCCGCCGTGTCCGACCGGGAGGTTCGCGGCGATTGCGGGAACATGGTCGATGCGGTGGAAATCGTCCATGCCGTTGCCGTAGGCGATGTCGGGCTCGCCGCCGAGAATGTAGATGACCGGCGAGTGCAGCTCCTTGAGCTTCTCCTTGCGCGGCATCAGCACGCCGCGCATCGCCTTCGACAGATCGATGAACAGCCCGCTGTTGCAGATCATCACCGCCGTGACGCGCGGATCGGCGCAGTTGTGAAGCGCCTGAAGCCCGCCGCACGACATGCCGGCGAGGCAGATGTTCTTCACGTCGATCTTCCCGCGGTAGCCGTCGCCCGCCTTGCCGTCGTTGGCCGCAAACGCCCAGTCGATCGATTCGATCTGCTGCTCCGGGCGCGACATCGGCCCGCGGTACGGCTCGTCCGTCTCGGGGAAAACGCCCGTCGCCAGCACGAGATAGCCGTGCGAGGCGATTTCGTTCAGGAACTTCGCGTGCTCGATCGGCGAGTTCGCGCACGCCCCGTTGCCCCAGACGAGAACAGGCAGAGGCTTGTCGGGATTGAACGGCGACAGATCCGCCGGACGGAACACCGTGTGCTCCGCGAAGCCGGACACCTCCGTCATGACTGCCTTGTACGGACCCGTCCCGCCGTCTTCGAGAACGCGCGCGCGAGGCGCCGCGCCGTATGGACGCTCATCCGCCGCCGGCCTGAAGAGAGGTGAAATGTCGCGCGCGCAGACGGAGAAGGAGACCGAAAGCGCAACCGATGCCGCAAGTGGTACTGTTGTCTTCATGATGACATTATACCATCTGCTCAGGTTCTGCGCCATCACCCGTTGGGGCGACGCATTCCCCGCCGCGACGGGCGCGATCAGACGGGAACGGCGAGGCGGAGGATCATCCAGCGTCCCTCGTGGGCGAAGGCGAGGCCGATGTTCGCGCGTTTCGCGCGCTCGCGCATGCCGCTCAGGCCGAAATGTCCCGCCTCCGGCCCCAGCGCGTGCGCGGGATCGAAGGGCTCGCCGTCGTTCGCGACCGACAGCGTGAAGCCGTCCGGCGCGGGATCGCTCGTCACGACGATCGTGCGGCACTTCCCGTGCTTGACCGCGTTGGTGATCGCCTCGCCGACGATGAAGACGACCTCGGCGAACACCCGCTCCGGCAGATGGTCCGGCAGCCCCCGGAAGCGCGTGCGCATCGTGACGACGCCGGACTGCGCGAACTTGCGCGCGAGCTCGGCGAACACCTTCTTCGGCCCCTGCGTGAAAAGCGCGTCGCTGCGCATGTTGAGGATGCGCGCGCGCATCTCGCTCTTGGCGTGCGCCAGCAGCCCGTCGGCCTCCGCGACCGCCGCGGCGACCTTCTCCGGGACGTTCGGCGTGAACGACACGGCGGCGTTCAGCACCATGCGCACGCTCGCGAGCTGCTGCTCCAGCGTGTCGTGGAGGTCGGCCGCCATGCGCTTGCGCTCCGCGGAGAGAAGCGTGCGCGCGCGGGCCTGCGACCGGGCGCGCAGCAGCACGGCCACGGCGACGGCCAGCGCCGCGGCGAGCGCGACGACGACGGCGGCCCAGACGATCCGGCCGAGGCGCGCGGCGGCGCGGGCGCGCCAGGCGGCGTCGCGCACCACCGCGACGTCGGCGGCCGACGCCGCGCGGATCGTCCAGCCGCCGATCGCGGGAAGCTGCCCCTGAAGCTCCTCCAGATCCTCTTCCAGCTCCAGCACGCCGGTGACGCGGGCGCTCAGCCCCCACGCGATGTCGTCGGGAGAGAGCGCCGCGAGCGGCTCGTCGACGGAGACATCGACCTTCACGCCCTCGCATTCGATCACGAGATCGACGCCGCCGCCGCGCGCGACGAGCGAGAGGAGCCGCCCGATGCAGACGACGCGCCGGCCGTCGTAGTTCAGAAAGTGGCCCGTCCGGTCGTACGGGTAGCCGTCCAGCTCCGTCCAGCCGACGCGCACGGCCTCGGGCAGCGCGGCCGTGCCGACGCGGCGCACCGCGGCACCCGTGAGCCGCCCGAGCCCCCTTACGCGCGTCGCGAAGCCGACCGCCTCCACCACGTCGCCGGGCGCGGAGAGCGCGTCGGCCGTGTGCACCTTGAGCGTAGCGTCGCCGTCGCAGAGCCACAGGAAGCGGCCCGGGCACGCGTACGTCACGACGCCCTTCACGCGGCGGAGATGGAGGTCCACCCCGCTCGGCGAATACGGCAGGATCGCGTCCAGCGCCGTGAGCGGCCGGGCGAACGGATCGCCGGTCTCGCGGATCACGCGCACGTCGGACGCCGAGACGACACGCAGGAGCACGCCGATGAATTCGCCGCGGATGTTGAAGACGCTCATCGCGACGCCCTCCAGCCGCAGCTCCGCGTCGATCAGCGACGCCCAGTCCGTCGCGGCCGCCGGCACCTCGGCGTCGAACGGCCCGTCCGTCGTCGCGAGCGACAGGCGCATGCAGCCCTTCGTGGAGGACGGCGCCACGGCGGTCAGCACGCCGGCGAGCGCGACGCGCGCGTTGTCGCCGACGCCCCAGTCGAGATCCCGCAGACGCACCTCGGGCGCGGGCGCCAGCGCGCCGTGCGACAGGAGTTCGACCGCGCACGACAGAAGCCCGGGCGCGAACGACAGCTCGGCCAGCCGGCCGCGGACCGCCACCCGGTCGCCGGGCGCGAGGCGCACGGCGGCGGCGGCGCCGGTTTCGGCGGTTTCGTCCGCGTCCGGCCCCGAGAACCAGACGGGCCGGCCGTCCGGCTCGGTGGCGACGATGCCGGCGTCCGGATTGTCGCGGGCGACGAACGTGACCTGGCCCGTCACGCAGCAGAGCGACGCGAGGATCGTGCCGGCGGCCGTCACGCGATGATGCCCCGGTGGATGCCTTCGGCCACCGCGGCGGCGCGGTCGCTCGCGTTCAGGTTGGAGAGGATGCTCTTGACGTGCGTCTTGACGGTGTTGAGGCTGAGGCCCACCATGTCGGCGATCTCCTCGTTGGAATAGCCCTTGGCGATGTAGCGCAGGATCTCGCTTTCGCGCGGCGTCAGGCCGCGCTCCGACGCGCGCGCCTCGTACACGCGGCGCAGCTCGTCCGGCAGGCAGGTCCCGCCCGCCGCCACGGCGCGGATCGCCGCGAGCAGCTGGTTCGGGTCGCTTTCCTTCAGCAGATACCCTTGCGCGCCCATCGACATCGCGCGGTAGATGTCCTCCTCCGCGTCGGACGTCGAGAGCATGATCACCTTCGCGGCGGGATTGTCCGCGAGGATCTCGGCGAGCGCCGCGAGGCCGTCCACGCCCGGCATGCGCACGTCGAGCAGCGTGACGTCGGCGCCGCAGCCGCGCACGAACGCCGCCGCGCCCTCGCCGCCCGCGGCCTCGCCCACGCAGACGACGTCGGGACTGTACGAGATCATGTACTTGAAGCCCATGCGCACGACGCTGTGGTCGTCGATGATGCAGACCTTGATCGCCGGTCCGCCGTCCGTGCCGCGTTCCCGTTCCGGATTGAGTGACATGCTACCTCCTTGACACGCGCGGGTGGCCCGCGATGAGCTTCGACAGGCCCACCAGCACGCAGGTGAAAAGCAGCATCAGCGTCGAGAGCGCGAAGACGGCCGGCAGGTTGCGCGAGTGCTTCGTCATCGAGCTGACGTACGTCGGAAAGGTGTTGGTGCCCGCGCCGTTGACGAACGAGGTGATGACCACGTCGTCGATGGAGAGCGTGAACGCCAGGAGCCCACCCGCGACGATGCCGGGCAGGAGGATCGGCAGCTCGACGTGGAAGAACGTGAACCACGGCCCCGCGCCGAGATCGTACGCGGCCTCCACGATGCGGTCGTCGAAGTCCTGCAGACGCGCGAGGACGGTCATCACCACGTAGGAGACGCAGAACGTGACGTGCGCGATGAGGATCGTCCAGAAGCCGCAGTCCACCTTGCAGGCGACGAAGAGCATGAGGAGCGAAATGCCGATCAGGATGTCGGGCATGATCAGCGGCGTGTAGACGAGCGCGTGGTGGATCTGCTGGAGCCGCCCCTTCCAGCGGTGCAGCGCGAGCGCCGCCGTCGTGCCGATGACGCAGGAGACGAGCGTCGCGAGCGCGGCGATGGTGAGCGACAGCCAGAAGCTCTGCAGGAGCGCGCGCACCGAGGCGGCGCCGCCGAAGATCTGGCCGTACCATTTGGCCGTGAAGCCCATGAAGCGGCCCGACGAATCGAAGAACGACATCGACACGCCGTTCGGGATGAAGCCGTAGACGACGACGAGCAGGATCGGAACATAGAGGAACGCCAGGACGAGCGCGAGCACCGCCACCGAGAAGAACGAGCGCTTCATGCCGCACCTCCCTGCGTGACCGTGAGCCGCGCCGTCTCGGCCTCGAGCCGCCGGCGGTCGCGCGCGTTCTGCCGCGCCTTCCACCACATCGCGAGCGCGAGCGGCACGAGCACGGAGACCGCCATCAGCGTCGCGAGCGCCGAGGCGTGCGGGATGTTGCGGTTCTGCATCGCGCGCATGAAGATCTTGTTGCCGATCAGGATGCAGTTCGTGCCGCCGAGCATCTGCGGGATGACGTAGGAGCCGATCGCCGGGATGAACACCATCAGCACGGCGGAGACGATGCCCTGGCGGATGCCGGGCACGAAGATCTTGCGGAACGCGTAGAAGCTCTTCGCGCCGAGGTCGCGCGCCGCCTCCAGAAGCGCGAAGTCGAACTTCTCGGCGGCCGTGTAGATCGGCATGATCGCGAACGGCAGGAACGAGTAGACCGACACGAGCACGACGGCGGCCTCGGAGTCGAGGATCGTCGAGGACGCGGGATCGACCGGCGCGCGCGAGGCGAAGCCGACGAAGACGAGCGCGTTCTGGAGGAAGCCGGGCAGCCAGTCGAAGAGCCATTCACGCACCTGGAGGAACGTGAGGTAGCACGCCTGGAGCCAGCCGTCGGGATGGAGCATCGTCTTCCACGCGAAGACGCGCACGACGAACGACGTCCAGAACGGCAGCATGATCGAGCCGGCGACGATGGCGCGCCAGCGCTTGTTCATGCGCGCGATCGCGTAGGCGCACGGCAGCGCGAGGACGATGCACCAGACCGTCACCTCGAAGGAGAGGCGCAGCGTGTTCCAGACGATCGCCGGATAGTCGGGGTCGACGAGCTCGCGCCAGGTCGACAGCGACCAGTCGCCGACGCCGCCGTTCGCGGTGTGGCCGTGGAACGTGAACGCGAGGACGATGACGGCGGGGATCGCGAAGAAGAGCAGCAGCCAGAGGAACGACGGCGCGGTGACGAGCCATTCGGTCGGGCGCGAGCGCAGGGGGTTCTTCGTCATCACTTGGACTCCACCATGTACCCGTCGTCGGGGTGCCACCACATGTAGACCTTGTCGTTCCAGGTGATCGACTCCTGGTCGAGGAGGAAGCGCGAGTGCGGCTTCAGGATCGCCACGCGCCGGTCGCCGGACGTGATCCAGTACTTCGTGTAGACGCCCTGGTAGACGATCTCCTGGACGGTCGAGGGGAAGACGTTGATCGTCGCGCCCTTCTCGGGGAGCGGCGGATTGAGCGTGACGCGGATCTTCTCGGGGCGGACCGACAGGTCCACGCGCTGGCCGACGGCGAGGTTCTTGTCGTTGAACGCGCGGATCGCCGGGAAGCCCTCGCACTGGATCGTGCAGTAGTCGCCCTCGACGGCGACGATCTCGCCGGAGAAGAAGTTGGTGTCGCCGATGAACGAGGCGACGAAGCGCGAGGCGGGCGCCTCGTAGATCTTCGCGGGGCCGTCCAGCTGCTCGACGTGGCCGCGGTTGATGACGGCGATGCGGTCGGAGAGCGACATCGCCTCGCCCTGGTCGTGCGTCACGTACATGAAGGTGATGCCGACCTGGTCGTGGATCGTGTCAAGCTCGATCAGCATGTGCTGGCGTAGCTTCAGGTCGAGCGCGGCGAGCGGCTCGTCGAGGAGCAGCACCTGCGGCCGGTCGACGAGCGCGCGCGCGATGGCGACGCGCTGCTTCTGGCCGCCCGAGAGCTGGTTCGGGTACTTCCACGCGTGGTCGGTCATCTGGATCATCTCGAGGATGGCGTCGACCTTCTCCTCGATCTCCGCCTTCGGCATCTTCGCCAGCTTCAGCGAAAACGCGATGTTGTCCCAGATCGTCATCGTCGGGAAGAGCGCGTAGTTCTGGAAGACGGTGTGCACGCGCCGCTGGTTCGGCGGCAGGTCGGTGATGTCCTTGCCTTCGAGATAGATGCGTCCGGAGTCGGGGCGTTCGAAGCCGCCGAGCATCCGCAGGAGCGTCGTCTTGCCGCATCCCGACGGACCCAGGAGCGAGAAGAACTCGCCCTTGGCGATGGAGAGCGTCACGTCGTCAACCGCCGTGAGCGCGCCGAACCGTTTCGTCACATGATCGAAAACGAGGAAGTCGTCTTTCAATTTCTTTTTTCTCCCGTGCGTCGCGAAGGATCCAGACCTCGACGACAGGCGCAAATGATATCTTATTTCGTCCCCCGATGCAAGCGCGAATTTCAAGTTTTTTCAATGCGGCCGCGCGTCAAAGCGAAGAAGCGCGGCCCGGTGAGGGTCGCGCTTCCGTCGGTCATGATTCGGTGACATGAGAAAACAGCAACAATCTGCGCTGAGAGTTTCACCATTGGCGTTGGACTTGCGTCCATCGCCTGACTCCTTAGAAAGGAGGTG
>DJXI01000013.1:0-3584 GCA_002449695.1 Verrucomicrobia bacterium UBA7008
ACTATCCTTTCATCTCGTTCGAGCAGGGAACCGAGAACGCGCTCTACTTCGCGGAAGAGGTGATGCCGTCGATCGACCGCAAGAAGAACATCCGCGTGCGCGACCGCGCCACCATGACCAACCTCATCCTCGGGCTCAACGGCTTTACCGTCGCCTCCGGCGCGCTGTCGAAGGAGCTCAACGGCCCCGAAGTCGTCGCCGTGCCGCTCAAGATGGACGAGATAATCCGCGTCGGGCTCGTGACGCATGGAGGCGTGCCCTTGTCCGCAGCCGGCAGGATCTTCGACGCCGCCATCCGCAGCCGCTGCGCAGAGCGCAGCTACGCCGACGCCGGGCTGTGACGGAATGTACGCTATGTCTGACGGAATAGAGAAAGGCGAGGCGCTGGCGCTCCTGAAGCCGGAGCGCAGGGCAGAGCTTCGCGAACGCGCGCACGAGACGACGCTCAATTGCGTCGAGAAGCGGTTTGACTTCTGCTCGATCATCAACGCGCGCTCCGGGCGATGCAGCGAGAACTGCAAGTGGTGCGCGCAGTCGGCGCACTGGAAGACCGGCTGCGAGACGTACGGCTGGGTCGGAACCGATGCGTGCGTCAAGGCGGCGAAGGAGGCGGCGGCGAACGGCGCGGACAGGATCGGCATCGTCACCTCCGGCCGCACGCTTTCCCACGAGGATGTCGAGAACGTCTGCGCGGCATTGAAGGCGATGCGCGAAGCGGCGCCGGAAATCGGGCTTTGCGCGTCGCTCGGGCTCCTCTCCGGGGAAGACCTCGCAAAACTCAAGGCGGCGGGGCTCCAGCGCGTCCACTGCAACCTCGAAACCGCGCCGTCGCTCTTCCCGTCGCTCTGCACGACGCACACGCCGGCCGACAAGCTCGCCACCTTGCGCGCCGCGAAGAAGCTTGGTTTCCAGATCTGCTGCGGCGGCATAATCGGAATGGGCGAGACGGACGAGCAGCTCGTCGAGTTCGCCTTTGCGCTCAAGGAAATCGCGCCTGACTCGATCCCGGTCAACGTGCTGCACCCGATTGAGGGGACGCCGCTCGCAGACCGCGGCATCCTCGATCCCGAGCGCGTCGTCGATTCCGTCGCGCTTCTTCGGCTCGTCAATCCGTCGACGCCGCTTCGCTTTGCAGGAGGACGCCGCGACATGACAGACGAAACCGCGGCGAAGTGCATCTATGTCGGAATGTCGGCCGGCATCGCGGGGCCGCTTCTCACGACGCCCGGCGCAGACTTCGACGACGACAGGCATCTCGCCGTCCGGGCCGGCTACTCCGTTGGTGCAAAAAAGGCAGTATGCTGACAACATACATCATCGGATCGCTGGCGCTGATCGTAAAGCCCGGACCGGATTTGACCTGCACCATCGCGACGGCGCTCTCGGACGGCAAGGCCCGCGCCGCCACGCTGATGTTGGGGCTTGTCGCCGGATGCTGGCTCTGGATCCTCCTCTTGACCGCGGGCGTCGCCTCGTTTTTCACCGCCCACCCTGCGACAATGTCCGCAATCCAGATTGCCGGAGCCGTCTATATCGCGTATCTCGCCTACGGCGCGTTTGCGGACGCGATCCGCAGCTTCCGCGCCGCGTCGCCTGATGCGCTCCGTCCCGCGAGCGGGCGGGGCTTCCGGCTTTTCCTCCGCGGGATTGCGATGTCGATGTCGAATCCGCTGACTATCCTTTTCTTCCTCGCGTTCCTGCCGAGCTTCACGCGCCCGGACTCGACTCTTGCGCCGGCCGTGCAGACGCTTCTCCTCGGCACGCTTTTCTGCGCCCTCGTGCCTTTTGTCTATCTCCCCGCGATTGTGGCCGCCGACTTTTTCCGCGCCAAGCTCGTCGGCTCGGTGAAGGCGACGGCCACCTTGAAGCTCGTCTCGGCCTTGATGCTCGCCGCAGTCGTCGTGGTCTTGGCGGCAAATATCTCTTTTTGACAGGGCTTGCCTGAGGCCCTCCGGCCGATGGCGACGCAAAGTCGGCCGCGATTTGGTATAATCTGCGGCGATGAAGATCTTGTTCGTTTGCCACGGGAACATCTGCCGCAGCCCAATGGCGGAATTCGTGATGAAGGACCTGCTCGCCAAGGCGGGGAGGTCCGACGTCGTCGTGGAGTCTGCCGCGATGCACGAAGACGCGATCGGCTGCGACACGCACCGCGGCACGAGGCGCAAGCTCGACGAGATGGGCATACCGCATCCTCGGCGCGAGGCGTGGCTCCTCACCGCCGAAAAGGCGGCTGAATACGACTTGATCGTCGGGATGGATCGCTACAACATGGCGGACCTTGAGTTTCTCGTCCGTCCAGAGGACCGCGGCAAGCTGAAAAAGCTCCTTTCGTTCGCCGGGTCGAATCGCGATGTCGCAGACCCGTGGTACACGGGCAACTTCGACGAGACGTACGACGACGTGCTTCTTGGCTGCCGGGCGCTGTTGCGAAGCCTTCCGCGGCCATGAACTCCCTGCGGAACGCATTGCGCGATTTTGCTATAATACTGGCTGAAGGGACAATCCAGGGGATTTCTAAGTGGCGAAGAAAAGCGGATTTGCTGTCAATGTCGAATACGGGGCGCTGCGGCTCGCGTGCGGGCTCGTCAATGCCATCCCGTATCCGGTGGCGATGTGGCTCGCGTCGTTTGCGGCCGCCTTCGCCGTGCGCGTCCTACGCTTCAAGCGCGCGCGCACGATGGAGCGAATAGCGTCGGTGTTTCCGGAGAAGAGCAGGGCCGAACGGCTTCGAATCGCCGTCCGCTCGCTCGCGAACGTGCTGCAGACCGCCGTCGAGATGATACGCGCGCCGCGCCTCACCCGCAAGTGGATGGATCGCCACGTCGTCGACGGGCAGATGTACAAAGACCGGCTTCAGGCATACGTCGACGAGGGGAAGGGCGTCGTGATAATGGTGCCGCATTCGGGCAACTGGTATATGGCCGCGTGGTGCATGGCGGCCTACGGGCTTCCGCTTTTTGCAATTGCGGCGAAGCAGAGAAACCCGAAGATCGACGCATGGATGAAGCGTCAGTACGGCGCGATTGAAGTGCTTGATCGCGGTAGTGCGAAGACGCTCGTCGAGATAAAGGAAAAGCTCGAGTCTGGCCGCGCGTTCGCGATACTCCCCGACTTGCGCGTTCCCCAGAGGGACGTCGAAGTCGATTTCCTTGGCGGCAAGGCGAACGTGAGCCATGCGGGCGCGATGTTCGCCGTCAGGTGCGGCTCGCCGATCGTCGTCGCTGTCATGCGCCGCGAGAACGGGAAGCACGTTTTCGACCACGTGGGAACACTCCGCCCCGACCCTGCGGCGGGAGACAAGAAGGCCGAGGCGGCGCGTCTCACGCGCGAGGCGATGAAGATGCTCGACGGGCGCATCATGGCACATCCCGAGCACTGGTACTGGTACAACAAGCGCTGGATTCTCCAGCCGGTGGACGCGAAATGAGGAAGAAGCACCGACTGCCGTTTCCGATCCTCTTCGAGGACGCAGACCTGATCGTGGTCGACAAGCCCGCCGGGCTTCTCACGACTCACACGAAGCTCGTCGGCCGCCTTGCGCGCGAGAGCCAGCTTACCGCGGAGAACATCCTCAACGACTA
>DJXI01000013.1:3756-3977 GCA_002449695.1 Verrucomicrobia bacterium UBA7008
GAGGAGGTCGCGGAGAAGTTCCGCGCCGACTGGGCGAACCTCACCGAGAAGACATATCGCGCCCGCGTCGCGGGATTGCTTGAAGAGGAGAGCGGAGCTTTCGAGTCCCATCTCCTCGAAGACGCCGACGGCTACAGGGTTCGCTCCGTCGCGGCGCCTGACGCGCGCCGTGCGCCGCGCGGCGCAAAGACCCCCAGGCTTGCCCGGACCGAATGGCGGCG
>DJXI01000093.1 GCA_002449695.1 Verrucomicrobia bacterium UBA7008
GACAGTTGAGAGTTGAGAATGGAGAGTGGAGAGTTGGAAGGGAGCGGATCGTCCATGCAGTGACAAACGATTTTTCCCGTGCCATCCTGCCGACACTCTCGATGGCTGAGCGTTTTGCCATTATCTCAAACGTTGCAGAACGCGCTTGCTTGACGGCGACGGAACGGGCCATATTGCAATCTCTGGCAAATGACCGGGAAGATTGAGAATGGCCAGACTCGCATGCGTGTGGATGTGCGGTCGTGTCGTGCCCGAAACATGCGCGGATGTGATATACTACCCGACATGGAAAATTGCGTCGTCATCGGATCGAGATCGGCCGGGCGGACCGTCGGCAGTGCCGCCGTGCGCGCGAAGGGCGCGGCGGGCGGTGTGATGAAGTCGTTTCCGCAGTATGTCCAGACGGCGGAGACGCGCGTCGTCGACCTGACGCCGGACGGTGTCGACGCCCTGCCGGTCCTCGGCGAGCACAAGTACAAGCAGGCGGGCGGCGGCACGCGGCCGCACATCCACCCGGGGATGATCGAGATCATCTGCTGCCGGCGCGGCGCCAACCTGGCGTTCGACAGCAAGGGCCAGACGGTGCGCTTCCCCCCGGGGACCGTGTTCGTGGCCCAGCCGGAAACGCCCCATTTCCTGCGGCGCTATCCCAAGAGCCTGTCAACCGTGTGGATCTGGTTCCGCCTCCCGAAGAAGGGCGAGAGCGTGCTGGGCCTCTCGCCGGAGGAAACGGCCTGGCTCGTCGGCCGGCTGCGGAAGATGCCGGTGCGATTCGACGCCTCGGACGCCGTGAAGCAGTCGTTCCGCCGGCTGTGGCACCTGTATGACACCGCGCCGTACGGAACGATCGAGCGCCGGCTGACGCTGCGCCACGCGGCGATGTGCCTGCTGATCGATCTGGTCGAATCGTCGTCGGAGAAGAAGGCCGATACGTCGTCCGTCCGCTTCGAGGCGCTGGTCGAGGAGATGCGGCGCGATCCGTCGCGCGCCTGCAATCTGGACGAGCTGGCCGGCCGCGCCGCGATGTCGGTCGCGAAGCTCACCGTCTGCTTCCGCCGTCACACGGGTCTGCCGCCGCATGCGTTCCTCATGTTCTGCCGCATCGCGAAGGCGAAAGAGCTCCTGACCGGCACGGACCGGAGTATCGGGTCGATCGCCCGCGAGCTGGGCTATTCGTCGGCGCAGCATTTCGCGACGCAGTTCCGCCGCGAGACCGGCCAGGCGCCGTACGAATGGCGGAAGACGCACGCCTGACGCCGCCGCGCGGCGGCGCGGCCGGGCGTGTTCGTTTTCTGATGATTGTAAGATTATGTACCTTTTTCTCTCGCCGTTGTGCTACAATATTCGACAACGGAGGGGAGCATGAACTTAAACAGAAGAGAGTTTCTGGCCATGGGCGCGAGCGCCGCCGTCGCGGGCGGCCTGGCCGAAGAGCTGGAGGGCCTGCGGCCGGCCGCCGCGTCGTTTCGCGTGCCGGAGGGCCGGGAGTTTGAAGGCATGGCGGGCGCGTACGCCGCGCTGGTGACGCCCTATCGGCAAGACGGATCGCTCAACGAGGAGATGATCGAGCGGCTGGTCGAGTTCGGCCTGGCGAACGGGCTCAGGGGCTTCTATCTGACGGGTTCGACGGGCGAGGGATTCCTGCTGTCGGCGGACGAGCGCGTGCGCGTGTACGAGCGCGCGGTGAAGGCCGCCCGCGGCCGCGCCAAGCTGATCGCGCACGTCGGCTGCGTGTCGACGGACGAGGCCGTGAGCCTCGCGCGCCGCGCGGCGAAGGCGGGCGTGGACTGGGTCTCGTCCGTGGCGCCCGTCTACTTCGGGCAGAACTTCGACGCCGCCTTCGCGCACTACCGCGCGATCGCCGGCGCGACGGATCTGCCGTTCATGATCTACTCCGTCGGCGCGCAGGTCGTGCCGGACCGCGACGTGCGGTTCTTCGAGATTCCGAACGTCAAGGGCATGAAGTACACCGGCTACGCCTACTGGACCGTCAAGGAGCTCCGGCGGCGCCTGCCCAAGCCTGCGATCTTCTTCGCCGGCGCGGACGAGCAGGAGCTGTGCGCGTTCGCCTACGGCGACACGTTCAGCGGCTGCATCGGCACGACGGACAACATGATCCCCGCGCACCACGCGCGCATCTGCGCGCTCGCCGCCGAAGGGCGCTTCGCCGAGGCGCAGCCGCTGATGGACGACGTCGTGCGGTTCGTCGATCTGGTCGTCTCCGCGCCGAACGCCTCCTACTGGAAGAGCGTCATGCGCTACATCGGGCTTGACTGCGGGCCCGCGCGCTCGCCCGCCGGCCAGCCGCTGAGCGAGGCGGACTATCAGGCGTACGCCGCGAAGATCGACGCGCTCGGCTTTATTGAAAGGAGAGACAATGCCTAGCCGCGGATTCGCCCTCGCGCTCGCGCTTGCGCTTGCGGGGCTTCCCGCGCGGCCGGTCGCGGCGGCGGACGCGTGTCCTTCCGTCGTCGTCGCGCCCGTAGCCGAGGCGGCGCGGCTCTTCGCGCTCAATCCGCACCTTGAAAAGGCGTTCGCGTTTCTGGACCGTCCCGATCTGAACACCCTTGCGCCGGGCCGCTACGAGATCGACGGCTCGAACTGCTGGGCGAATGTGTTCGACGCCACGCTCAAGCCGTGGACCGACGACAATCTCTTCGAGGCGCATCATGCGTACATCGACGTGCATGTGCCGCTGTCCGGGCCGGAAACGCTGGGGTCGATGATTCCGCCGCGGGAAACGGCGCAGCGCTTCCTGCCGGACCGCGACATCGTCCTGTGGCGCGCCGCCGGCGAGCGCCTCGACGTCCGCCCGGGCGAATTCGCGGCCTTCTTCCCGCCGGACGGCGGTCACGCGCCCGGCCTGACCGACGGCGCGCCGCGCACGATCCGCAAGGTCGTGCTGAAAGTGCTGGCCAGTCCCGCGGCCGGTGTCGTCCGGACGCTCGACCTGCCGCCCGGCCCCGGCAACCCGCGCAACAGCGAAGGCGCGTTCCTGCCGCTCCGGGACGGACGGATCCTGTTCGCGTACTCGCGCTACTGCGGCGAATCCAAGTCGGACCACGCCGCCGCCGAGATCGCCGCGCGGTATTCGTCCGACAACGGCGCCACCTGGTCCGACACGGACGAGATCATCGTCCGCAATCCGGGCGGGATGAACGTGATGAGCGTCAGCCTCCTGCGGCTCACGAGCGGCGAGATCGCGCTTTTCTATCTCGTCAAGAATTCGCTCGCCGACTGCCGTCCCGTCCTGCGCCGCTCGTTCGACGAAGGGCGCACCTGGAGCGAGCCGGTCGCGTGCATCACCGACGAGATCGCCTACTACGTCCTCAACAACGACCGCGTCATCCAGCTGCGCGACGGGCGGCTCCTCTTCGCCGTGTCGAAGCACATGTTCCCGGACGGCCAGTTCGACAACACCGGCACCGTCCTGACGTATGCGTCCGACGACAACGGCGCGACATGGCGACGCGGCGGCGGCGTTCTCACCGTCCGCGGCGCGGACGGCCGCACCTTTGCCGCCCAGGAGCCGGGCGTCGTGGAATGCACGGACGGAAGCGTGCTCCTCTGGATCCGCACGAACGCCGGCTGCCAGTATTTCAGCCGTTCGACCGACCGCGGCGACACGTGGAGCGAACCTGCGCCCTCGCCGCTCGTCTCGCCGCTTTCCCCGGCGAGCATCAAGCGTCTGCCGACGGGCGACCTGCTGGCGCTCTGGAACGATCACGGCGCGCGCCCCGAGATGAAGACGCACCGTCCGACGGAACACGTGTGGGCGAACGGCTGGCGCTCGCCGCTCGCCGCTGCGCTCTCCTCCGACGACGGGCGCACCTGGCACGGCGTCAAGATGGTCGAGGACGATCCGAACGGCTGGTTCTGCTACACGGCGATCCAGCCGCTGGACGACGGAACGGTGCTGCTCGGCTACTGCGCCTACGACATGCTCGCGCACGCGCGTCTCGTCAAGATTCCGCTCGACTGGTTCTACGGCCATTCCGCGCTGTCGCGCCGCGCCGCCGCCGACGGGCTCGTGCTGCTCAAGAACAACGGCGCGCTGCCGCTCGCGCCCGGTTCGACCCTTGCGCTGTTCGGCGCGACGGACGGCCTGAAGCCGGGCGGAGGTGGCTCGTCCGGCGTCAACGCCGTCCGCCGCGTCATGCTGACGGACGGGCTCGCCGAAGCCGGTTTCACGATCGACCCCGCCTGCCGCGAAACGGCCGTGTTCGTCGTTGTCCGCGACGCACTGGAGGGCGAAGATTCCCCGGACGACGCCTACTCGTTCACGGACGCCGAGCGTGCCGCGCTCGCGGAGATCAAGGCCGCCGGCTTCAAGCGCATCATCGCGCTCTGCGGCGGCGGTCACGTCTTCAATCTGAAACCGCTGGCGGACGACGCGGCCGTGGACGCCATCCTCTGGGCGTGGTACCCCGGCGGCGAGGGCGGCGCGGCGATCGGCGACGTCCTTTCGGGCAAGGTCAATCCGTCGGGCCGTCTGGCGGAGACGATTGCCGAAAGGGTCGACGACTATCCGACGCATCGCGGCTGGCGGGAGTCGCGCTGGTACGTGCCGTACGAGGAAGGCATCTTCGTCGGCTACCGCTATTTCGAGACGATTCCCGGCGCGGCGGACAAGGTGGTCTATCCGTTCGGGCACGGGCTGAGCTACACGACGTGGGGAGTTGAGAGTGGAGAGTTGAGAGTGGAGAATGAGGGGACGGGCGTTGAGAATGGAAAGGTGAGCGTGGCGGTGCGCGTGACGAATACGGGCACGGTCGCGGGGAAGCGGAGCGTCCTGTGCTATACATCGCTGGAAGGCGGAAGGGCGGAGCATCCCGCGCGCGAACTCAGGGCCTACGCGAAAACGCGTCTGCTGCAGCCCGGCGAAAGCGAGACGGTGACGCTCGCGTTCCCGCAGAGCGACCTCGCGTTCTTCGACGATGACGAGACGTCCCCGACCGTCGGCGCGTGGATTCTGGACAAGGGGCGCTATTCTGTCTTTGTCGGCGGCTCCGTCCGCGACGCGGTGGAAGTCGGTTCGTTCGACGTGCCGCAGGAGAAGGTGCTGGCCGCGCCCGGGCTCAAGCTGCAGGCCGACCGTCTGGCGCGGCGACTCAAGGCCGACGGCACCTTCCAGACGCTCCACACGATCTACCCCGGCCACGTGGAAGAGCCGCGGCTCGTGCCGGTGCGGACGAACGCCCTCGACACGGTTGCGGTGACGCTCTTCGATGTGGCCGACGGCCGCGCGACGCTCGACGACCTGCTGGACGGCATGTCGCTTCAGGAGATGCTGCACCTCCTGTTCGGCCATCTGCGCGAGGATCCGGCCGGGACCGGCTCCATCGGCGCGCTGGAGAAGTTCGGCATCTCCGCCGTGCAGACGTGCGACGGTCCGGCGGGCGTCCGCCGCGAGGCGCCGTCCACCTTCTTCCCGTGCGCGGCGCTGCTCGCCTGCACGTTCGACGCGCCGCTCATCCGCGACATCGGCGCGGCGATCGGCAACGAGGCGGCGGAGGCCGGGTTCGACCTGCTGCTCGCGCCCGGCATGTGCATCCACCGCCATCCGCTGTGCGGGCGCAACTTCGAGTATTTCAGCGAAGATCCGCTCGTCTCCGGCGTCGCGGCGGCGGCGTATGTCCGCGGCGTGCAGAGCCGGGGCGTCGGCGCGACGCTCAAGCACTTTGCCGGAAACGGACGCGAAACGACGCGGCGCATCCAGAAGGACGTCGTCTCGGAGCGCGCCTTCCGCGAAATCTACCTGCGCGGCTTCGAGCGGGCCGTCAAGGACGCCGCGCCCTGGGCCGTCATGACGAGCTACAACGGCGTCAACGGCTACAACGCGGGCGAGAACTACGGGCTCGTCACCGGCATCCTGCGCGACGAGTGGGGCTACAGGGGCCTCGCGATCACCGACTGGCTCACGACGATCCCCATGTGGCGCGAGATCGGCGCCGGCAACGACGTGAAGATGCCCAAGGACATCGAGGACACGAACCGCAACATGCTCAAGCGCGGCGACGCCGTCGACGAGGCGCTCTTCGCCTACAACCGCTGCTATCTGTCGCTCACGCGCATCCGCGAGAGCGCCAGACGCGTGTGCGAGCTTGTCCTGAAGTCCAACCGATTTGCACGCGACCGCGCCCGGCGGTCATCGCCAACCAACCCGTGACAAAAACACTTCTCAAGAAACAACAACAAGACATAACCAGAAAGGAACATCAAGATGAAAACAAGACTCATCCCAATCCTGACTGCGGCCCTCGCGGCCGGCTCGACAATCACGGCATTCGCCGACTTGCCGCAGCTTGACTCCGCCAAGTTCGCCTACAAGTACGAGATGCTCAAGCTGCCGACGGCGGAGGACATCGACGGAAACGGCAAGAAGGACTTCACAGGCGAGGGAACATGGCTCACGCTCGGTACGAGTGCCAATGCCAATCTTGGAACCGCTTCCATGGTCATCACCGGAAGTCAGGCGCTCAAGGCTGATGCGGCGGCGGTCAATAGCGACGGTGATGTGTGGCGCGCCATGAATGCGACGGCTGGCGCGAACGGCACGGGCTACACCGTTGAGGCCCGCATCAAGGTCACGGAGAGCACCGGATCAATCGGTGCCTTGGTTTTAAATGCGTCGACGGGCGACTCTGGCGTAAACTCTTGGCTTGTTTTCAAAACAAACGAAATTTCTTGGGGGCACAATAAGAATGTCCAAACTATTACAAACATGGATGCAACAGCCTGGCATACTTACCGTATTGTCAGAGAACCCGGCACGACAGTACATTCAGTATGGATTGACGGTGTCCTTGTTAATGATAACTTAAGCAGCGGCATTGACGCGAGCATCAATAGAGTGTTTCTTGGCGCGGCCAACGCCAGCTACGCCGGCAAGGCCGAGGTCATGTGGCTCCGCTTCGACAAGGGCGCATACGCACCGCTTACGCCCGACGACAAGTCTCGTCGCAAGTCCTCGTCCGACTTCCCTGTTCAGTATGAAATGACATCAAACGATGGCCGTTTTGCGACGGCTGGCAATGCCAAGCAGAGCGGAACCGAGTGGACTGCGTCCGTCGGAACTGATCCGATGGTTTCTCTGAACAATTGGCTTTCGATGGATCCCAACGGCATTAATACGGCCTACTGGGTCACGAAAGATGCCGTCTGGAAATCCATCGTCACGCCGTCCACACCCTATACAGTTGAATTCCGCACGAAGATCAAGGACTGCAATATCGGCGGTATCGACCGCAGCTTGAATTTTCTGATTGGCACAAGCGGCCCGGTGGCCTCGTTGTTCGTCGGCACCTATACTGTTGAATGGCAGGTTGATGACAGCATGGGACACAATATCACTCTCGATGACACTTCGGACAACACCGATGCGTGGCATACGTTCCGCATCACCTATTCAGGCGGGGGCCGCCATGCTTTCACTGTCTGGCGCGATGGCGTGAAAATCGGAGAAGATCTTGTCGATTGCACGAATTTCTATCAATATAACAACAGCGATGCCTTGGCTATTGTGCGTTTTGGTGTTGTCAGCACGAAGACACATGGCGGCGAGTTCGACATCGACTATATCCGCTGGGACACCACGGGCGCGTATGACTGGAAGGAGCCGCGCAAGGGGTTGCAGATCAAGATCCGCTAATTATGGCTGACGGTATGAAATGCACGCGGCGGACGTTCCTCCGGGAGGTAGCCGCCGCCGGATTCGGCGCGATGGTCGCGGGCGGCGCGCGGGGAGCCGCGCGCCCGTCCGATGACGTCGCGTCGGAGTCGTCGCGCCCGATCCTCGATCCGAATCTCTGCGTCGTGATGAGCGACCTGCATGTGGGTCAGCCGTGGGCGGAGCAGACGTTCAAGACGGACCGTAGCTACGACTACATCAACGACACGGTGCGGCGTCTCGTCGCCGAGATTCTGGGGATGAAAACGCTCCCGGCGCACGTCTTCGTGCTGGGCGACATTTCCGTCTGCTTCGGCGAAGCGCGCGACTACGAGATCGCGCAGGAGATTCTGAGCCCGCTCGCCGCCGCCGGCATCCGGCTCGTCGTGACGGCCGGCAACCACGACCGGCGCGCGCCGATGGCGAAGGTGCTGGGCGACTGGATCGCGCCGTCGCCGGTCGCGGGGCGGTTCGCCTCCGTCACCCGCCTGCCGACGTTCGACATGATCCTGCTCGATTCGCTTGTCGAGCCGGATCCGGCGGCGGACGACAACAGCGTCGGGCGCGGCAAATGCGAACTGGGCGCGGAGCAGGCGAAGTGGCTCGAGGCGTTCCTGGCGGACACGGCGCGCCCCGCGCTCGTCTGCGCCCACCATCCGGCCTGGTCGATCGGGATCAACAAGCAGATGGTCAAGTCGCCGAAGGTCTGCGGCTTCCTGCACGGGCACAACCACAGCTGGCAGGAGAACATCCTGTTCAGCAGCTACGCCCGCAAGACGATGATCCGGATGGTCGGCATTCCCTCCATGGGCATGGACCGCGACATCGGCTTCGGCGTGGTGCGCGCGTTCGACGACCGGCTGGAGCTCGCCCAGGTGGCGCGCGACTACTACTTCCCCGTTCAGGTGCCGAAGGCGGAGCGGCTGCCGCTCTGGGACCGGCTCGTGAAGGAGCGTCACGGCCGGCGGCTCACGTTCCCGTTCGACAAGCTGGCCTGACGCGCCCGTTCCGGGCGTTGACACTGTTTTATCTTTTCAAATCAAACGACATGAAACGGACTGTGATCTTCTGTGCGGTGCTGGCGGCGGCGCTGGCCGCCGACGCGATGCTCGACGACGACGCGGCGCTCGCGGCCGCCCGCGCGACGCTGGCGAAACTGACGCTGCGCGAAAAGACGCGCCTCCTCGCGGGCTCGGGGACGATGACGCTCCCGGCGGTGCCGGGCGCGGCCACGGCGCGCGAATGGACGATGAGCGATTCGAGCTCGACCGTCCGCGCGTCGCTCGACCGGTGGGGCTGGGACTATGTCGAACCGCAGACGGAGAACACGCGCCTGCCGTCGCTCTCGGCGCTCGCGCAGACGTGGGACGTCAACTGGGCGCGCCGCCACGGCGAAGTGCTGGGCGCGGAGTGCCGCGACCGGGGCGTCGACCAGCTGCTCGGTCCGGGCGTCAACATCCTGCGCACGCCGCTGTGCGGACGGAACTGGGAGTATCTCGGCGAGGATCCCGTCCTCGCGGCGAAGCTGTGCGTGCCGCTGATCAAGGGCGTGCAGAGTTTCGATGTCGCCGCCACGGTGAAGCACTTCTGCCTGAACGACCAGGAACTGGCGCGCGGCACGGTCGACACGCATGTGGACGACCGCACGCTGAACGAAATCTACCTGCCCGCCTTCCGCGCCGCCGTCAAGGAGGCGGGCGTCCTCGCCGTCATGACGAGCTACAACCGGATCGACGGCATCTGGGCGAGCGAGAACCGGTATACGCAGAAGGGGCTCTTGCGCGACCGGTGGGGATTCAAGGGCCTTCTCGTGACAGACTGGGGCGGCCAGCATTCGACGGCGTTCGCGGCGACCAACGGCGGTGGCATCGAGATGCACTGCGGGGAGCGGATCCGGCGCATCTGCAATCCAAGGACGGGGGCGTTTCCGCTCGCCGAGGCCGTGGAACGCGGCGACGTGCCGGCGGCGACGGTCGATGACATGGCGCTGCGCACGCTGTTCGTCATGGCGAAGACCGGCTTCCTGACCGGTGCCGCGCGCAGGCGCGGCGTGCGCAACACGCCCGAGCACCAGCGCGTCGCCCGGCAGGAAGGCGCCGAATCGATCGTCCTTCTCAAGAACGACCGCGCCGTGCTGCCGCTGAACGAAAGGTCGCTGAAGAAGGTGCTGGTGATCGGTTCGCTCGCCGACGAACCGCAGTGCCGCAAAGGCGGCTCGGCCGAAGGGAATGTGCCGTATGAAGTCACGTTCTTCGCGGCGCTGACCAACCGGCTCCCCGCCGCCGAAATCACGCTCCTGCCGTTCTGCGCCCGGACGGAGCTGGCCGAGACGGACGCGACGAACGCGACCGAGGCGGGCGCGCACGTCGAGATGAAGACGGAGGAGGCGTTCTGCGACGAGGCGGAGCTGCGCGCGGCGGCGGAGGCGGCCGACACCGTCTTTGTCTTTGTCGGCACGGAGCTGGGCGTGCAGGAGAACATGGAGGGCGAAGGGCGCGACCGCGTCGCGTTCGACCTGCCCGCGCCGCTCCAGCAGGCGATGCACACGATCCTCGACTGGAAGCGGCCGCGCACGGTCGTCATCTCGCGCAGCGGCACGCCCGTCGGCTACACGTGGACGGACAAGGCGGACACGCTGATCCAGACGTCGTATCTCGGCATGGAGGAGGGGAACGCGATCTGCGACGTCCTCTTCGGCGACGTGAACCCGTGCGGACGGCTCGCCCAGACCTGGCCGGTCCGCTACGCCGATACCGCCGTGGCGCAGTGCGGCACCTACAACGCGACGAACGTCATCTACAACGAGCGCTTCTACACGGGCTACCGCTGGCACGACCACGCGGGCATCCGCCCGCTCTTCCCGTTCGGCCACGGGCTGAGCTACACGACGTTTGAATTTGGAGAGTTGAAAGTGGCGAGTGGAAAGTTGAGAGTTGAGAATGGAGAGTGGAGAGTGATGGTGCCCGTCACCAACACGGGCAAGGTCGCGGGCAAGGAGGTCGTGCAGCTGTACGCGGCCTATCCCGGCGCCACGGTCGAACGGTGCGCGAAGGAGCTGAAGGCGTTCGCGAAAGTGGCGCTGGCCCCGGGCGAGACGCGGATGGTCGTGCTGCCGCTGACGGTGCGCGATCTGGCGTACTGGGATGATTTTTCAAACAGGTTCCGCACCGACGCGGGCGATTACGACATCCTGATCGGCGCATCCTCGGCCGACATCCGGTGCCGCGCGCGCGTGACGGTCGAGAAGACGGCGTTCTTCGCCGATTGACGCCGGGCGACTTCCGGCCAAGAAAGGACAGCATGACGAAACGGTTCATTGGAGGATTCCTTGTTTGGGCGGCCCTCGGGCCCGTGGCGGCCGCCGGTGCGGTGCAGGAGCTCGATCTGGCGGGCGTCTGGCGCGCGACGAGCGACGGCGTGGACGTCCCGATCGACATTCCGGGCGGCGTGCACGATGCGCTGCTCGCCGCCGGGGTGATCGACGATCCGTACTGGGGCGCGAACGAGACGAACGCCTTCTGGGTGCCGATGCGGGACTGGTCGATCACGCGCACGTTCACCGTGGACGACTCGTTTCTCGCGCACCGGGAGGTCGTGCTGCGGCTGGAGGACTGCGACACGTTCTGCACGGTCAAGGTGAACGGCACGGTGGCCGGGACGACGGCAAACCGCTTCCGGCGCTACACCTTCGACGTCAAGAGTCTGCTGCGGCCCGGCGAAAACACGATCGAGGGCGTGTTCGCGAGCCCGATCCGGACGGCGGACGAACGGCGCGCCGCCGCC
Source organism: Verrucomicrobia bacterium UBA7008 (assembly GCA_002449695.1). Classification (GTDB taxonomy): domain Bacteria; phylum Verrucomicrobiota; class Kiritimatiellia; order RFP12; family UBA1067; genus UBA1067. The sequence continues at coordinate 11,453 of DJXI01000093.1, forward strand.
GGCCGGGCCTACCCCATGTCGAACGTCGCGCGGGCCGTGAACCAGGCGCTCATCCGCAAGCCGGCCTGCCACGCCGGATGGGACTGGGGCCCGGAGATCGAATCCATCGGCTTCTGCGGCACGGTCAAGATCCTCGCGAACGACGTGCCGCGCATCGAGTACGTCTACACGGACGCGGCCTTCAACGACGACCTGACGCACTGCACGCTCACGGTGTTCGCCGACCTGTCGGACGGCGCGTGCGTCACCAACGTCATCGAGATCGACGACCCGCCGCTCTGGTGGCCGAACGGCGCGGGCGAACAGAACTTCTACACCTTCACGGTGGACGTGAACGGCGAGACGGTCACGCGGCGCGTCGGACTGCGCAAACTCGAACTCATCAACGAACGGACGCGCGCGGCCGACGGCTCGGACGAGCTGTCGTTCACGATCAGCGTCAACAACCGGCGGCTCTTCATGAAGGGGGCGAACTGGATTCCGTGCGACGCGCTGGAGCGCCGCCAGACGCCGGCGCGCTACCGGAACCTGCTCGACAGCGCCGTGCGGGCGAACATGAACATGATCCGCGTCTGGGGCGGCGGGCAGTACGAAAAGGACGTGTTCTATGACATCTGCGACGAGCTGGGGCTGCTCGTCTGGCAGGACATGATGTTCGCGTGCGCGGCCTATCCGGCCGACGAGGCGTTCCTGGACGACGTGCGCGGCGAGCTCGCCCACCAGCTGCGGCGGCTGCGGGGCCACGCGTCGCTCGCGCTGTGGTGCGGCGGCAACGAGTGCCTCGGCGCGCTGCGCTGGTTCAAGGAGACGCGCGAGGACGACCCGGCGTTCTACCGCGCGGCGTGGGTCCGGCGCGCGACGGCGCAGGGCGAGATGGTCGCGCGCTACGACGGCGCGCGCGCCTACTGGCCGACCTCGCCGTGCTGCGGCCCCGGCGACTTCGACAACGCGTGGCGCGTCGACGCGAAGGGCGACATGCACCAGTGGGACGTCTGGGGCGGCAGGCACCTCTTCTCGCGCTACTGCAAGTACCATCCGCGCTTCTGCTCGGAGTTCGGCTTCCAGTCATTCCCGTCGCCGACGGTCGCGCGCACGTTCTGCGACGGCCCCGGCGCCGCGTTCGAGTGGCACCAGAAGAACGGCAACGGCAACACCCGCATCCGCGACATGCTGGCGCACTACTTCGGGCGCGCGAAGGATTTCGACAGCGAGCTCGTCCTGTCGCAGTTCCAGCAGGCGCTCGCGCTGAAGACGGGGATGGAGTCGTGGCGGGCGGACATGCCGCGCTGCATGGGCACGCTCTTCTGGCAGCTGAACGACAACTGGCCCGTCTCCAGCTGGTCGTCGATCGAGTACGGCGGCGCGTGGAAGCCGCTCCAGTACGTGGCGAAGCGCATCTACGCGCCGGTGACGGTCGTCGCGCGCCTCGACGGCACGCTGGCGGGCATCAACGACACGGCGGCGCCGGTGACGGGCGAGCTCGCGGTCGAGGAATGGAGCCTGGACGGCACGGCGCCGCTCCGCCGCCGCGTGCGCACCGTCACGCTGGCGCCGGGAACGGCCACCGCGCTCGGCACGCTCGTCGCGGCGGACGGATCGGCGCCCCTCGGCGATTTCGCCGCGATTTCGCTCACGACGCCGCAGGGCGTCGCGCGGACCGACTGGCAGGCGCGTCTCTTCAGCGAGAAGCCGCCCGTTCCGGCGAAGATCGCGATCGCCCGCGACGGCGCGCGTCTGACGCTGTCGACGGACCGGCCCGCCTTTTACGTGTGGCTGCAGGCGGACGGCGGCCAGGCGATCTTCTCGGACAACGCCTTCACGCTGCTGCCCGGTGCGCCGCGCACCGTGACCTGCGAACGCGGCGCGGCGGCGGACGTCACGGTCCTTTCCCTCTGCGACACGCTCGGCGGAACCGGCGACTGACCCCGCCCGTCGCTCATCGGAATTTCCTTTGGCGGATGACGGCATTTCCGCTGTGCGGGCGGGGCGGCGAAATGATATACTACCCGCCATGGAAAATCTCGTCATCATCGGATCGGGTCCGGCGGGGCTGACCGCCGGCATCTACGCCGCGCGCGCGGGGCTGAAGCCGCTCGTCCTCGAAGGGCTCGAATCGGGCGGTCAGCTGATGCAGACGCGCCACGTCGCGAACTATCCCGGCTTCGCGGCGACGGTCGGAGGCGCGGAGATCATCGCGGCCATCCGCGCGCAGGCGGAGGCGGCGGGCGTGCGCTTCAAGATGGACGTCGTCGAAAAGGTCGATTTCACGGGCGAAACGAAACAGCTCTTCACGATGATGGGCGACACGCTCGAAGCGCGCGCGGTCATCGTCGCGACCGGCGCGGGCGTGACGAAGACGGGGCTGCCCGGCGAGGCGAAGTTCTTCGGCCACGGCATCTCGGCGTGCCTCACGTGCGACGGCGCGTTCTACAAGGACAGGACGGTCGTCGTGGTCGGCGACGGCGCGGCGGCGACGGGCGCCGTCAACTACCTGACGCGCCTCGGCGCGACGGTGGCGGCGGTCCTCGCGCCCGGCGCGATCGCGTCGTTCGAGGGCGACACCGCCCTGCGCGCGGTGCGGCCGGCGGACGGCGCTGACATCGCGGCGGACGGCGTCTTCCTCGTGACGGCGCGCACGCCGCAGACGCAGTTCCTGGGCGACGCGCTCGCGAAGGATGCGACGGGCCACCTCGTCGTGACGGATCAGGTCAAGACAAGTGTTGCCGGCGTGTTCGCGGCGGGCGACTGCGCGCGGCCGCGCCACAAGCAGGCCGTCATCGCGGCGGGCGACGGCGCGCTCGCCGCGCTGGAGGCGGCTGCGTATCTCGGGTGAGCGCGGCGCGCAAAAGGGAGGCTCACATCATGTCCGTGTCGGAAGTGGAGAAGAAGATCCTGTCGGGCGGCGCGGCGACGCCCGCCGAGGTGCTGGCCGCGCTGCGCGGTCCGCGCGAGGAGCTGTGGGACTGCGCGCACCGCCTCACGGCCGCGTTCAAGCCGGCGAGCTTCGACTTCTGCGCCATCATCAACGCGCGCAGCGGCACATGCAGCGAGAACTGCAAGTGGTGCGCGCAGTCGGCCCATTGGAAGACGTCGTGCGCCGTGCACGGCTGGGTGGGGACGGCGGCGTGCGTCAAGGCGGCGCAGGACGCGGAGGCGAACGGCGTCAACCGCCTCGGCATCGTCACGTCCGGGCGGGGACAGACCCCGGCGCAGATCGACGAGATCTGCGCGGCGCTGCGCGCGATGAGGAAGGCGAGCGCCATCCACCTCTGCGCCTCGCTCGGGCTCGTGAGCGAAGACGATCTGAAGAAGCTGAAGGCGGCGGGGCTGGAACGGCTCCACTGCAACCTTGAGACGGCGCCGTCGCACTTCGCGGATCTCTGCACGACGCACACGACGGCGGAGAAGCTCGCGACGATCCGCGCGGCGAAGAAGCTCGGTCTGCAGGTCTGCTCGGGCGGCATCATCGGCATGGGCGAGACGGACGAGCAGCTGGTGGAGTTCGCGTTCGCGCTCCGGGAGATCGCGCCCGATTCGATCCCCGTCAACATCCTCGATCCGATCGAAGGCACGCCGCTCGGCCGGTCGGCGTTCCTCGACCTGCCGCGCATCCTCGACGCGATCGCGGTTCTGCGCCTCGTCAATCCGCGCACGGCGCTGCGGTTCGCGGGCGGGCGGCGGCGCCTCAGCGACGCGGACGCCGCGAAATGCATCTACGTCGGCATGTCGGCGGGCATCCAGGGGCCGCTTCTGACGACACCCGGCTCGGACTACGCCGACGACCGCCACCTGGCGGCGCAGGCGGGCTACACCTTCGCGCGATGAGAACGAAAAAGAGCGAGACGGCGGGCGGTTACGGTTTCGGCACCTTCCAGGGCGTGTTCACGCCGAGCATTCTGACGATCATCGGCGTCGTCATGTACCTGCGCTTCGGCTGGATGCTCGGCAACGTGGGGCTGCCGACGTCGCTCCTCATCGTCACGATGGGCAGCGCGATCACGCTCCTGACGGGCCTGTCGATCGCGGCGCTCGCGACGAACATGCGCGTGAAGGGCGGCGGCGCGTACTTCATCCTGTCGCGTTCGCTTGGGCTCGAGGCGGGCGCGGCGCTGGGCCTTCCGCTCGCGCTCGCGCAGACGATCTGCGTGTCGTTCTACATCGCCGGTTTCGCGGAGGCGCTCGTCCAGTCGGGCCTGCCCGTCGTCTCGGGCTGGGACCCGCGCCTCGTCGGTCTCGCGACGCTCGCCGTCCTCGCGCTCGTCGCGACGCTCTCGGCGGATCTCGCGCTCAAGTCGCAGTATTTCATCATGGCGGCGATCGCGTTCTCGCTCGTCGCGTTCTTCCTCGGCGGCGCGCCGGCCGACCTCGCGCCGCCCGACGCCGCGGCGGTTCCGCCGCGCCTCGACTTCTGGGCGGTCTTCGCCGTCTTCTTCCCGGCTGTGACCGGCATCCTCTCGGGGCTCGGCATGTCCGGCGACCTGAAGGATCCCGGCCGCTCCATCCCGACGGGGACGATCGCGGCGGTGCTCGTCGGCTACGCGATCTACATGGCCGTGCCGATCGCGCTCCGGCTGATGGTCGCGGACGACGCGATCCTCCTCACCGACACGATGATCCTCCAGAAGTGCGCGCGCTGGCAGCTGCCGATCCTCGTCGGCGTCTGGGCCGCGACGCTGTCGAGCGCCATCGGCAGCTTCCTCGTCGCCCCGCGCGTCCTCCAGGCGCTCGCGCGCGACCGCCTCCTGCCGGGCCTCTTCGCGCGCGGCTTCGGGCGGGCGGACGACCCGCGCCTCGCGGCGGCCGTCTGCTTCGGCCTCGCGGCGGCGTGCGTGTGGCTCGGCGACATCAACGTCCTCGCGCCGGTCCTGACGCTCTTCAACCTGTCGACGTATGGCCTCCTCAACTTCTGCGCGGCGGTGGAGGAGGCGATGGCCACGCCCTCCTGGCGGCCGACGTTCCGCGTCAAGCCGTTCTTCTCGTTCCTCGGCTTCGCGGGGTGCCTGACGGCGATGTTCATGATCAGCCCCGGATGGACGTTCGTCGCGCTCTTCTGCGAGGCGGCGATCTACTGGCTCGTGAAGCGCCGGGCGCTGCGCGCGCAGTGGGGCGACATGCGCACGGGCCTCTTCGCCGAGCTCGTGCGCCACGCGCTGCCGCACCTCGCCAACACGCGGTACGCCGAGCGCAACTGGCGGCCGAACCTCCTGGTCCTCCTGCCGCTGCCCGTCCAGGATCCGCGCCTCCCCGCGCTGGCGCAGGGGATTTCCGGCGGCCACTGCCTCGTGACGCTCGCCTCCGTGCTGCCGGCGGGCTTCGGCGACGCCGACCGCGAGCAGGAGGTCCGCGGCGCGGTCCTGCGCCTCGCGGAGCGCCTCGGGCTTTCGGCGAGCGTGAAGCTGCTCGGCGCGCGCGACGACTGGACGGGGCTCGCGGAGCTCGTGCGCGCGTACGGCTTCGGCCCGGTCGTCCCCAACACCATCCTGCTCGGCGCGCCGGTGGACGAGACGGAAGGGCGCTTCGCCGAACTGATGCAGCTGATCGCGCGCGTGCGCCGCAACGCGCTCGTCGTCGGCGCGGCCGGTGCCGAACCGCCGGCGGACGGCGGCGGCTGTGTCGACATCTGGTGGCGCGGCGGCGGCGCGAACGGCGGGCTGATGCTCGCGCTGGCGCTGCTCCTGCGCCGGAACGGCTACACGGCCGCGCGCCTGCGCGTCAATATGATCGTCAGCGGCCGTACGCACGCAGAGGCCGAAGAGGAGCTGGCCCGGTATCTCAAGGGCGTGCGCATCGACGCGGAGACGCGCGTTTTGGAGGCGGGCGGGCGGCCGTTCACCGAGATCATCCGCGCGCAATCGGCGGACGCGCGGCTGTCGTTCGTCGGGCTGCGCGCCCCGGCGGCGGACGAGCCGGCGGCGGACTACGGCGCGTATTTCGCGCACCTGCGCGGCGCGCTCGCCGGCGTGCCGCAGCCGGTCTTCGTGCTGGCGGGTGAAGACATCGACTTCCGCCGGATCTTCGACTGACGCGCGCGGCGCGCAGTTTGACCTTGTCGGCGGCAAAGATAAATTGATAAACTATTCATCAAACGCCCAATGATCGAAACGCAATCACGGCACCCGGCGGCCGTTTCCGCGACGGCGGAAGAAAGGAAGATCGAGCGATGAAAACCGAGGCAGGAACAGCGGCCGCGCGATGGCTGGCGGTGGCGATTCTCTTCTGCGCGGCCGGTCGCGCAGCGGCCGAGACGGTCGTGTACGCGGGCGTGACGTACACGGTCACCGATGCGACGCGCGCGCCCGTCACGGTCGCGGTCGGCACCGGCGTGTCCGGCGTGCCCGCCATCGGCACCGACACGGAGTTGACGCTCGACATCCCCGAGACGTTTACCGTGGGCGGCGTGAACTACCGCGTCACGGCCATCAGCGCGTCTGCGTTCCAGAATTGCAAGAACCTGAAGGGCGTCTCAATCCCGAATTCCGTGATGTCGATTGGTACCTCGGCGTTCCAAAATTCAGGCCTGACACGTGTCGTCATCCCGGGCAGCATCGAGACGCTTGGCGGGGACTATTGTTTTGATAGCTGCAACGCACTTGAAGAGGTTGTGATCGAAGAAGGTGTCGAGACCATCGGCCGCTACGCCTTCCGCTTTTGTTCCAACCTGAAAAAGGTCACGTTCCCGCAAAGCCTGTCACGCATAAGAGACCTCGCCTTCAGGGGGAATGCAATCACCGATCTTGTCATACCGCCGAAGGTGACATCGTTGGAATACGGCGTCTTTTCAAGGAGCTATTCACTGACAAATCTTGTTTTGCATTCCAATGTCAAGAGCATCGGTGCCGACGGCACGGGAGCGTTTTCCGATTGTACATCCTTGACGCAGGTGACGATTCCCGACAGCGTGAGCTCCATCAGCGCGCCGGCGTTCGACGGATGTCGAAAGCTGGCGCACGTGACGGTTCCGCAGCTGGTTGTCGACAGCGGGATCACCAATGTGTTCCGCTCGGCGGCCGCATCCCTTGTCGATGTCACGCTTTCCCCGGACGTCACCCGCATCACCGCGCACACGTTCGAGGGCTGCGTCAACCTCCGCCGCCTGACGATGCCCGATACGGTGACGACGATCGAGGAGGGGTCGTTTGCAGAGCTGACGGCGCTGGAGGATCTGACGATTCCGCCGGATGTCACGGGGCTGAATGCGGCGACATTTGCCGGGTGCGACCGGCTCTGGTCGAAGTGGTACCGGACGCTCGCCGATACGGCGTACGACCTGTCGGACGAAATCGCCGACAAGAAGATCGCGCACGTGACGGTGGACGGCGACGCGGCACTCGACCGGTTCGTGCTGCGCGACGGCAAGGTGTACGATGCGCTCGTCTACATCGAGAACACGGCGGCGACCGCCGTGACGCTCACGCTGCCCGACGGCTACCGCTACGTGGCGGCCGCGGGCAAGAAGCCGCTCACGCTCCCCGCGCAGTCGCTCAACCTGCTGACGCTGACGCGCCTTGCGGACGAGACGTTCCTCGTCTCGCGCCAGAAACTGGCGGTCATCGCCGAGTAGACGGAGGACACGACGATGAGCAAGCTTCTGTCCTGTGTGCTGGTGGGTGCGTGCCTGGCGCTCCCGCTCGGCGCGGTGCCGCTTGGCGCGCGGACGGCGGCCTTTCTCGACGACGATTACGGCGAGGCGGACGGCGACGCGGTGACGCTGGGTGCGGACAGCGCGGACGTGGGCGACGTGACGATCGAAGGCGGCCAGACGCTCGTTCTCACGAACGGCCTCGCGACGGCGTGGAGCGTTTCGTTCGTGGGCGCGGCGCGCGTGGCGCTCGCGCATCTTCCGGCGGACGGAAAGATCCTGACGCTGCGCGACGGCGACATCTGGGAAGCGCCGCTGACGCTCACGGTGGGCGGCGCGGCCGTTGTCGGTTATGCGCTCTGCTCGGAAACGAACGGTCTCTACGTCTTCGCGGCCGACGCCTTTCGCGCGGCGGGCGGCGATTACGCCACGTTCCGCGCGGCGCGCGCGGCGGCGGGCGACGGCGGGCGCGTGGAGCTGCTGCGGGATGTCGCCGAGTCCGTGCGCGCCGACCTCGACGCGGATCTCGAACTGGACCTGGGCGGGCACGCGCTGTCGTTTGCGTCGACGTGGGCGGTCAACGTGGGCGACCGGTCGCTCACGGTCGCGAACGGACGAATCGCGTGCGCAGACTGCGGCTTTTACGTGCGCGACGGGTCGCTGGAGCTGGCCGCCTGCGCCGTCACGGCGGCGCGGCGGGTCGCGCAGGTGCGCGGCGCCGGGCACGTCGCCGTCGCGGCCGATGCGCGGCTGGAGACGACGGGCGAAGACCCCGTCCTCTTTGCCATCGGCGGTCTGAACGGCGCGGCGCGCGTCGATTCGCGCGGCGTGCTCGTGCAGAGTTTCACGGCGGGCGAAGCGACGACGGCCTACGACATCGCGGGCCATCCCGACGATACGTTCGGCGCGGACTTCACGCTCGACGGCCGCAGCGGCATCGCGTTCACGAGGGCGGCCGATGCGTGCGTCCACCATCCCGACGGGCAGGGCGGTCGCGTGCGCATCAGCGGCGGCTGGTTCGCGCTGCCGCCCCTGGCCGAACAGCTGGCGGCGTACTTCGGCGTGACGCCGGAAACGCTTGCGGCTTTCGGCGACGGCGGACGCGTCGTCTTCAAGGGCCTTTTCATGAGGATCCGGTGAGATGACGACGCGTGCCTTCCTTTTCGCGACTGTGATGCTGGGCGCGGCGGCGCGCGCGGTCGCCGGGCCTTCGCCCGTGCCGCTCGAACTCGACGGCACGGCGGGCACGGTGACGACATTCCCGGCGCAGGCGACCGCCTACGACTTTTCGAGACTGAAACGCGAGAAACTGGGGCGCGGGCTCGTGGCGTGGCGGTCGGCGACGAACGTCGTGACGGTCAGCTGGCGCTACCTGTCGTCCGATGCGCGGGACATCGCGTTCGACGTGCTGCGCGACGGCGTGCGGATCGCGACGAACGTGACGGCGGCGACACAGATCGACGATGCTGTTCCGGACGGCGGCGTGCCGCACCGCTACGCGCTCGTGGCGAACGGCGAAACGCTCGCCGAGACGACGAGCCACACGACGCTCGGTTCCATCGAAATCCCGCTCCCCGCGCCGCCGGACGACGGCATGACGCCCGACGGGACGGCCTACACGTATTTCCCCGGCGACTGTTCCATCGGCGATGTGGACGGCGACGGCGAATATGAAATCTTCCTCAAATGGGATCCGTCCGTCAAAGGCGGCATGTCCAGCTATACGGGCGAGACGTACTACGAATGCCTGAAGCTCGACGGCACGTCGCTCTGGCGCATCCGCATGGGGCGCAACATCCGCGCGGGCGAGCACTGCTCCGATTTTGCCGTTGCCGACTTCGACGGCGACGGGCGCGCCGAGATGATCGTCAAGACGGCGGACGGCACGATGGATGCGAAGGGGACCGTCATCGGCGATGCGTCGAAGGACTGGCGCGCCCATCCGCTCGGGAGCGTGCTGGACGGACCCGAATACATCAGCGTCTTCGACGGGCTGACGGGCGCGGTGCGGGACACGGTCGATTATCTGCCGGAACGCGGGCCGCCGTCGGACTGGGAGACCGCGCGCGGCTGGGGCGACAGCTACGGCAACCGCGTCGAACGCTATCTCTTCACGCCCGCGTATCTCGACGGCGAACACCTCTCCTGCGTCGCCTGCCGCGGCATCTACAAGCGGACGGCGCTGACCGCGTACGACTGGGACGGCGCGCACCTGTCCGTGCGCTGGCTGTTCGACACGACGAACACCGTCATTTCAACGGCCTTCCAGGGGCAGGGCTTCCATTCGCTGCGCGTCGGCGACGTGGACGGCGACGGCTGCGACGAGATCGTCTACGGGGCGATGGCGGTCGATCACGATGGTTCGCCGCTCTACTCGACGCAGCTCGGCCACGGCGACGCGCTGCACCTTCTTCAGATGGATCCGCTCCGGCGCGGACTGCAGGTGTTCGTCTGCCTCGAGTCGTCGCCCTACGGGTGTGCGCTCTACGAGGCGGCGACGGGCGAGATCCGCTGGCGCAAGACGGCGGGCCAGGATACAGGCCGGGCGGTTGCCGGTGATCTGGACGGCGCAAATCCCGGCTGCGAGGCGTGGGCGGTTGCCGGCAAGGGGCTCTTCGACCAGTTCGGCAGCAGTCTCGTGCCGTACGATGCGAAGAAGGGCTATCAGGGGCTGTCGTTCTCGCATCTCGTCTGGTGGACGGGCACGCTCGAGCGCTCGCTCCTGCCGGGGACGGAGGTTCGTTCCTATTCGCTGACGGACAAGGCCGCCACGGTGATCGCGACGTTCGCGGACGTGACGACGATCAACTCCTCCAAGGCCGTGCCGTGCCTTGCGGGCGACCTGCTCGGCGACTGGCGCGAAGAGGTGCTGATGGCGCGCACGGACGGGCGCGCGCTCCGGCTCTTCCTGTCGTCGGAAAGGACGGACTACCGGTTCTGGACGTTCCTCGAAGATCCCGTCTACCGCCATTCCATCGCGCATCAGAACGGCTGCTACAACCAGCCGACGCAAGCCGGGTTCTATTTCGGCCCCGACCTCCTCGGCCACGGCATCTGGTTCCGCGGTACCTTCCTGCCGTAGCGCCGCCGGGCAGGGGCGTTGACTTCGCGGGCGGTTTTGCAGTATACTATCGACGATGAAACCGACGAACCTTCTGGCTCTGATTCTCCTACTGTGCACGGCGGCGGCCGCGCACGGCGCCGGACTGCCCGCCGATGTCGCGCAGCGGCTCGGCGAGGGCCTGCCGGCGGCCTTTGTGCCGCTGCCGGCCTCGGGCGGCAACAAGATCTTTCCGCTCGTCTCCGACAAGCGCCGCACGCCGGACCGCAAATACGCCGTCACGCTCGGCGAGACGCCGTTCACGGTGACGGCCGTCAGCGACGACGGCAAGACGGTCGAGCTGACGGTCCCCGCCGGGCTCCAGACGACCGAGACGACCAACCGCTGGTTCAAGGCCGAAGATGTGTTCGGCAAGGTCAAGTGGCGCGTCGCCGCGTACGAGCCGAACGTCGCCTGCCTCGCCTATTTCAGCGGCGGCAAGGGGCCGCTCGAGCTCGTCGCGCGCATCCCGTCGGGCACCGCCTGCACGCTTCTCGGCACGGTCACGGCCGGCAAGACGGCGCTGAAGCTCGTGCATGTTGCGCAGCCCTACGCGCGCGACGGCGTCGACGCGCCGCATCTGCTGGCGCTCGTGCGCGAAAATCCGCCCGTCAAGACGCCGGCCGAATACGAGGCGCGCGTGAAGCAGCTGATGGCCGAGCACGCGTTCCGCGAAGGGCGGCCGTGGGGGAAGGGCTTTCCGTCCCTCCTCGGAAACACGGGGACGTTCGAGTGCGCGGCCATGGCGGCCGACTTCGTGACGTACATGGTCGACGGCGGGCTCAAGACGGGCGAGCGCTTCGAGAAGGCCGACGAGATCCGCGCGGGCGACGTCATCAGCATCCCCGGGCACTTCTTCGCGGTCGTTTCGCGCAAGGGCGCGCAGCTGACGACGATCGAGGGCAACATGAACGAATCGGTCAGCCGCTCGCCGACGCGCTATTCGGTCAAGGACGGCAAGCTGATGCGCGGCGGCGCCGACGCGCAGTTCGAATACGGCTACCACAACTGGGCCCCGCCGCGGTGAATGGTGACGTCGACCAGCCCGATGCGTCGAGACGTCCAATCTGATTTCAAACATCACAACTGAAACGAAAGAGAGGTAAAATGAAGATGAAAGGAAAATTCTGGGGTATCGCAATCGCCTGTTCGCCGCTGACGGCGCTGGCGTTGGAACTGGCGACGCCGTTTGCCGACAACATGGTGCTGCAGCGCGACATGCCGGTGCCGGTCTGGGGCACGGCGGAGCCGGGCGAGACGGTGACGGTTTCGTTCGCGGGTCAGACGAAGACCGCGACGGCCGATGCGAAAGGCGCGTGGCGGGTCGATCTCGCCGCCATGGACGCGTCGCGCGAAAACCGCGTGCTGACCGCACAAGGCGCGACAGAGACGAAGCGCGTCGCCAACGTCCTCGTCGGAGAAGTGTGGTTCGCCTCCGGCCAGTCGAACATGGAATGCCCAATCTGGGATAAAAACCCGCGCTATCGCGACGGCAACGGCGGCATCCTGACGCAGATGACGCGCCGTCCGTTCATCCGCTACGCGAAGACCGCGCACCGGTGGAGCGTCCGGCCCGCAGTCGGCTGGAAGGCGCACTGGCGCGACTACAGCCCGGCGTCCTTCCGCGAAGCGCCGTTCTCGGCCGTGGCGTTCTATTACGCGCTCGAACTCTACGGCGCGCTCGAAGTGCCCGTGGGCATCATCGATTCGAGCTGGGGCGGGACGCGCATCGAACCGTGGACGCCGCCGTCCGGACTGGCCGCGCGCGCGGCGCTCGCCGACATCGCGCACTACACGCCCACGGAAGACCCGGCGGCCTCGTGCAACAAGAGCCTGCACCAGCAGCCGACCGTGCTCTGGAACGGCATGGTCGCCGCATACGCCCCGTTCGCCATGCGCGGCATGATCTGGTACCAGGGCTGCTCCAACGCCGGAGAGGCGCACAGCTATTGCGAGAAGATGCACGCGCTCTACGACGGCTGGGCGAAGGAATTCGAGAATCCGGCGCTGCGGCTCTACTTCGTCCAGCTCGCGCCCTATAAATCCAACTACTTCCAAATCCGCCTCGCGCAGGCGAAATTCGCCGCCGAGGAGAAGAACGCGGCGATGGCGGTGATCTGCGACGCCGGGAACATGCACGACATCCATCCGAACAACAAGGAGATCGTCGCCAAGCGCCTCGCCCTGCATGCGCTCCGGCGCGACTACGGCTGTGCAGACATCATCGACGATTCCCCGGTGCTGAAAGACTGGCGCGTCGAGGACGGGAAATTCATCCTGTCGTTCGCCCACGCAACCTCGTGGTATGTCTACAACGCGGATTTCTCGATGGACGTGCCGGGCTTCGAGGTGGCCGGCCCCGGCGGAAAGTTCGTCCCCGCGAAAGTCCTCAACGGCAATGCCGACAAGCGCGGCACGCTCGCCGGCCGCGAGCTCGTCGTGGCCGCCGACGGCGTCGCGAAACCCTGCCGCCTCAGGTATCTGGCATCGGCGCCGTATACGGGTGCGCTCTACGCGTTCGATTCGGGGCTGCCGCTTGGCACGTTCGAAATCGACGCCCGCGAAGCCGGATTCGACCGCCGGGAAGGCGGCGCGGCGTTCGGCGACGCCCTCGCCGTCCCGGAACTCGCGGGATACCGCCGAATCCTTGCCGCGGAACTCCCCGCGGCGCGCGCGTTCAAGGATGTCGGATATTCGTTCGACAGGACGGCGGACGCCGGAACGTTTTCACGCGTCGCGTACGCGCTCGAACTCGAACGCATCGACGGAACGGTCGATTGGGTCGTCGCCGCGATGGACGCCTTCACGCCGGACGCGTCGAAACTCGGCGTCCCCTGCGCGAAGGGCACCTGTTTCCAGCAGGCGGTCGCGCAGCTGGTCGTCCGGTCCAACATCGCGTCTGTCGCGGAAGGTGCCAGAGGCGACGGCATTATCGAATTCTTCAGCACCAACTACAGCAAGCGCGGCAGGCTGGACGGTTTCTCCGGCGACGACAACACCTACGATTTCAACGATACGCCGAACGCTTCGCCGGATCCCGGCTACGGTTCCATGCAGGTGCACGACGCGGGGCGCGGCGCCACGGTCTTCGCCTACAACAGATTCAACGGCGGCGTCGCCGATATCGGAATCGGTCCGAACCCCGACGGCGAAAATCCCGACTGGACGTTCATGGGCAATGCCGACCTGTACAAGAGCCGCCGCCTCACCGTCCTCGTCAAATGACAATCGGAACTTTCAGCACCTGCAGCGCCTGACGCGCGGGCGCAGTTTTGATATACTGTGCGGCAACAGACAAAGGAGCAACGACATGGGAGTGAAGAATATCACGGAAGCGGAATACAACGACGCCATCAAGACGGGCAAGGTCATCGTCGACTTCTGGGCGACCTGGTGCGGCCCGTGCAAGATGCAGGGCGCGCTGATCGAGGAGAAGCTTTTGCCGGCGCATCCCGAGATCGAAGTCCTCAAGGTGAACGTGGACGAGGAGCCCGCGCTGGCGGCGAAGTTCGGCATCATGTCGATCCCGACGCTTCTCCTCTACAAGGACGGCAAGTTCGTGGAGCAGCTCGTGGGGCTGACGAAGCCCGACGAGCTCGCGGCGAAGCTCGCGTAAGTTGGACGAAGCGCTTTCCAGCCTTCTCGCGCGGGCCGAGGCGGCGCCGCGCAGTCTGACCACGGCGGAACTCGCGCGCCTGCTGGCACTCGAATCGCCGGACGACCTCGCGCAGCTGTATGCGGCGGCGTACCGCGTCAAGCTCGCCTGCTGCGGTCGGGGCGTGGCGGTGCGCGGGCTCGTCGAATGCGGGAACGTCTGCGCCAAGGACTGCTACTACTGCGGCATCCGCAAATCGAACGCGCGGCTGACGCGCTATCAGCTCGCGGCGGACGAGATCGCGGCGGCGGCGGAAGAGGCGGCCGCGCTCGGCTATGCATCGCTCGTCATCCAGTCGGGCGAGATTGAAAGCGACGCGCACACCGCATTCATCGAAGACGTCCTCCAGCGGCTCGCGCCGCTGAACCTGGGCGTGACGCTCTCCCTGGGCGAGCAGACGGAAGACGTCTACCGCCGCTGGCGCGCGGCGGGCGCGACGCGGTATCTCCTGCGGATCGAGACGTCGAACCCGAAACTCTACGCCGCGCTCCATCCCGCCGACCATTCGTGGGCGCGGCGCGTCGACTGTTTGCGCGCGCTCCGGCGCTGCGACTACCAGGTGGGGACGGGCGTCATGTGCGCGCTGCCGGGCCAGACGCTCGACGATCTCGCGAACGACATCCGCTTCTACGGCGAGATGGACATCGACATGATCGGCATGGGGCCGTACATCCCGCATCCCGACACGCCGCTCGGCGCGCGCGGCGAAACCGCCGCGCCGACCGCGGAAGCGAAGGCGGCCGACTACGCGCGGCGGCTCGCGCTCGGCCTCAAGATGATCGCGGTGACGCGCCTCTACCTGCACGACGTGAACATCGCGGCGGCGACGGCGCTCCAGGCGCTCGCGCACGACGGGCGCGAGCAGGGCGTGCGCGCGGGCGCGAACGTCCTCATGCCGAACGTGACAGAGCGCAAGTACCGGCGCGGCTACCAGCTCTATGCGGACAAGCCGTGCCTGGATGAAAACGCGTCGCTCTGCCGCCACTGCCTCGACCGGCGGCTCGCGGCGATCGGCGAGGAGCTCCTGTACGGCGTCCGGGGCGACAGCCGGCACTATGCGGCGCGGAAGAAGGAAGGTGCGCGATGAACGCGGAAGACCACAACCGCCAGAAGAAGGCGGCGGTCATTAACGACTTTACGAGCTTCGGGCGGTGTTCGCTCGCGGTGACGCTGCCGATCCTCTCGGCGATGAAGGTGCAGTGTTGCGCCGTGCCGACGGCGATCTTCACCAACCACACGGGCTACGACTCGTACGCGTGGACGGACTACACCGCGCACATGGACGGCTACATCGCCGAGTGGAAGAAGCTCGGCCTCGCGTTCGACGCGATCCAGACGGGCTTCCTCGGCTCGGCGGCGCAGGTCGAGTTCGTCTACCGCTTCCTGGAGGCGTTCCGCACGCCCGAGACGATCGTCTGCGTCGATCCCGTGATGGGCGACTACGGGCGGCTCTATGCGACGTACGATGAGGAGCTGGCGAACGCGATGCGCGGCTTCCTCGGCGTGGCGGACGTGCTGACGCCGAACCTGACGGAGGCGTGCGTGCTCGCGGGCGTCGACTACCGCGAGGATCTGACGGACGCGGAGCTGGCGGCGATCGGCGCGAAGCTCTGCGCGCGGCGCGCGACGAAGGTGGTGATTTCGGGGATTCCGCGCGGCGAGACGCTGGCGAATTTCGTCTACGAGCGCGGCCGCGCGCCGTTCGTCTGCACGGAGCGGCGCATCGGCGGCGACCGTAGCGGCACGGGCGACGTCTTCGCGTCGGTGATCCTGGCCGATGCGGTCAACGGCGTGCCGTTCGCGGTGAGCGTGCGCAAGGCGAGCCGGTTCGTGGCCCGTGCGGTGGCGCGGACGGTCGAGATGGGCATCCCGCGCCGCGACGGCCTCGCCATCGAGGAAGTGCTGGGCGAGCTGATTCCGGGGCCTGTCCCCGCGGTTTTTTGATTCGCTTAGCGGAGCCATCCAAGGGCGTACGGCAACATCCGCCGATGTGTGCAGCAGTACGCACAAATCAATAAATCACTCGTTCGCGCTGCCCGTGCTTTTGGTATAATATCGTTATCGTAATTGAGGGCTGAGATGTCAAAGATATTCGACAACATTGAGACGAAATTTGAAGAGGGGCTGCATGCGATTCTGACGAATGTCGGGGTTGAGCGTGCGGACTTTGGCGTGGGATATTTTAACTTGCGCGGATGGAAGCAAGTTGCCGTGACGTATTTGACGAAATGAAGGGTATGACATGAGTATTACCGACTATCTGAAGAAGATTCGTGACAATGCCTGGAATACGGCGCAGCTCGGACGGGAGTTCGAGAAGTTCGTCAAGAAGTTCCTGTTGACTGAACCATCGTTCAAGTCGCAGTTCTCTGACGTGTGGCTGTGGAGCGAATGTCCGTTTGCGAAGGGCAACGATGTCGGCATTGATCTTGTTGCGAAAACCTTCTTCGGCGAGTATGTGGCGATTCAGGCGAAGTGCTATCAGCCGGGGACTCAGGTGGATAAGGCCGATGTCGATACATTCCTCTCGGCGTCGGGCAAGCAGATTGCGCCGGATGGCAAGGCGACCTTTTACTCCAATCGTATCATTATCGCAACCAACGACAACTGGACGAGTCATGCGTCCGAGGCGATTGTCGGTCAACAAATCCCTGTCACGCGCATTGGACTCAATCAGATTCAGAATGCCGCGATAAACTGGGATAAGTTCTTCAAGGGCGAGAAGAAGGTCATCGTCAAGAAGGACATCCGCGATCATCAGCGCAACGCGCTGAAGGATGTGATCGATGGCTTTAAGACGGCCGACCGCGGGCAGCTCATCATGGCTTGCGGTACGGGCAAGACCTATACCTCGTTCAAGATTGCGGAGGCGCTTTGTCCGAAGAACGGCAGCGTCCTTTTCCTTGTGCCGTCCATTTCGCTCTTGGGGCAGTCCCTCCGCGAGTGGTGTGAACAGGCGCAATCGCCGCTTACGGCCTTTGCCGTCTGCTCGGATGCGAAGGTGACGAAAGACCCGGACGACACCTCTCTTGCCGACCTCGGATTTCCCGCGACCACATCTGCCGCGCAGCTTGTCGGCTACGGCAGGAAGCTCAAGAAGAATCCGCCGAAGGGATTGACCGTCGTATTCTCCACCTACCAGTCGATTTCGGCCGTTCATGAGGCGCAGGAGGCGGGCGCGTTCGGCAAGTTCGACCTGATCATCTGCGACGAGGCGCACCGCACGACGGGCGCGATCTTCAAGGGACGCGAAGAGTCCGAGTTTGTCCGCGTCCATGATGCCAAGTTCATCAAGGGCGCGAAACGTCTTTACATGACGGCGACGCCGCGCATCTACGGCGAGAACGCCAAGAAGAAAGCCGATGACGAATTCATCGAGCTTTGCTCCATGGACGACGAGTCCGTGTACGGACGCGAATTCCATCACCTGACATTCGCGAAGGCCGTCAAGGAAGAACTGCTGACCGATTACAAGGTGCTGATCCTTGCCGTGGACGAGAGGGACATGCGCGAACTCCATCTTGCAGATCGAGATGGTGACGGCGAGATCGATTCGGTCGATCAGCTGGCGAAGATCGTCGGCACGTGGAAGGGGCTTAACAAGCAGATCTACAAGGATGACGAGAAGTTTCTTGGCAACGATTTCACGCCGATGCGCTCTGCCGTTGCGTTCTCGTCCACCATCGCGGATTCCAAGTCGTTCACGGGACAGTTCAATGCCGTCATTGACGAGCACTTTGGCGAGGACGAGAATCTTCAGCCGGTGGCGATCAACCATGTCGACGGCGGCATGAACGCGCTCTATCGCTCGCGCATGATCGAGTGGCTGCGCGGGGCGAACGAAGAAACGGGGTGCCGTATCCTGTCCAATGCCAAATGCCTTTCGGAAGGTGTCGACGTCCCCGGACTGGATGCGGTGATCTTCCTCTCGCCCAAGAACAGCTTTGTCGAGGTAGTTCAGGCCATTGGACGCGTCATGCGCAAGGCACCGGGCAAGCAGCTCGGTTATGTCATCATCCCCGTGCTGATTCCGATGGGGATGGATGCGTCGGAGGCGCTTTCGACCAATAAGCGGTTCAAGGTCATCTGGGACGTCCTCTCTGCGATCCGCTCGCACGATGAGGCGTTCAACGCCCTTGACAACAAGGTGGACATCATCCGCGTCAAGCCGCCAAAGAAGCACAAGCAGAATGTCGGTACGGGGCCTGGCAATCCCGATGCCGATGATCCTGACGGCGAGGAAGATCCGCCGCTGACAATCGATACCGAACGCTTCAACGAATACAAGAAGGCGATACAGGCGAAGCTCGTCAAGGCGTGTGGCGAGCACAAGTATTGGAGCGTCTGGGCGGCGGAGATTGCCGAGATAGTCCAGACGCAGATCAAGCGCATCACTGCGCTTTTGAACGACGAGAACGGTCCCTACGAAAAGGACTTCTCAAAGTTCCATGCCACGCTGAAATCGAACCTCAACAACACGGTGACGCGGGACGAGGCGATTGCGATGCTGGCGCAGCAGCTGGTGTCCGCGCCGATCTTCGATGCGCTTTTCTCGGACTACCAGTTCATCCGCAACAACCCGATTTCCCAATCGCTTGAAAAGCTGCTGGCGCGTCTCAACGAGAACATCGACAGGAAGGATCGCGAGACGCTGGAGCGGTTCTACGAGTCGGTGCGCCACAAGGCGAGCGACAAGACGACAGCCGCGCAGAAGCAGCAGATTGTCGTGCAGCTCTACAACAACTTCTTCAACATTGCGTTCAAGGACACGGTTGAGAAGCTGGGCATCGTCTATACGCCGGTGCCGGTTGTGGACTTCATCATCAAGTCTGTCGAATGCGTCCTAAAGAAGCACTTTGGCGCATCAATCAGCGACCGGGGCGTCCATGTGCTCGATCCTTTCACCGGGACTGGAACCTTCATCACGCGGCTTTTGCAGAGCGGCTTCATCAAACCGAAGGACCTTTTGTACAAGTACGAGAACGAGATTCACGCAAACGAGATTGTTTTGCTGGCGTATTACATCGCCGCCATCAACATCGAAAGCGTGTTTCACGATGTATATGCATCGGGAGGAACGCGCTCCGTCGCGTCCACAACCTATCATCCGTTCGACGGCATCGTTCTGACCGATACGTTCCAGATGACGGAGAATGCCGACACGATTCCGGGCATCTTTCCCGAGAACTCTGAACGCGCTAGAAAGCAGAAGAAGCTCGATATCCGCGTGATTATCGGCAATCCGCCCTACAACGTCTCAAAGGGAACTGCCTATCCTCACCTTGAACAACGCATTGCCGAAACATATGCAAAGGGATCTGGCGCGGTCAACAAGAACTCGCTATACGACAGCTACATCAAGGCGTTCAGGTGGGCATCTGACCGAATCAAAGATGAGGGCGTCATCGCATTCGTCACGAACGGCGGCTGGCTCGACGCGCAGGCGATGAACGGCTTCCGCAATTCGCTTGTGGAGGAATTCGATCATATCTACGTTTTCAATCTTCGCGGCAATCAGCGGACCCAGGGTGAAGTGTCGCGTCGCGAAGGCGGCAAGATATTCGGTTCTGGTTCGCGCACGCCGGTTGCGATCACGATTCTGGTGAAGACGGGGGAGAAAGCGAAATGAGAGCAGGACAATTCAACTGGCAGCAGAAGGGATGGCCGAGGGCGACTTGCAACCGGGCGGCCTTGCGTGACGAACTGGCGGCGTTCAAGGTCGCGTTCATGGAACTTAAAAAGGCCCTGAAGAAACCCCAGGACATGGAAGTCGTGGCGCGGACGCTGACGGACGAGGCGGTGAAAACCAGCGCGATCGAGGGCGTGAACGTCGATGAGAGCGTCGTGATGTCGTCCATCTGCAAGGCGTTGGGCGTCGAGTATGCGCCGAAGGGCTTCACGAAGGACGCGCGCGCCGAGGGCGTCGCGCAGATGATGCTTGCCGTGCGCGAAAAATGGAACGCGCCGCTGACGGCGAAATTGCTGACGGGCTTTCATGGCGCGCTGATGGCGGGCGAGGAGAAGCGCGTGGCGGTCGGAGCGTTTCGCACCCACAAAGAGCCGATGCGCGTGATCCGCCGACATGCGGACGGGACGGCCGAAATCCGTTACGAGGCCCCGCCCAGCGAGAACGTGCCGAAGGAAATCGCCGCGTTCGCGAGGATGTGGAAGGCCCCCGCCACGACACCGGCGGACGTCGCGCTCAAATGCGCGATGATCCATCCGCATTTCGAATCGATCCATCCGTTCGAGGACGGCAATGGCCGGGTTGGACGCGCCCTCGTGGCGAAGACGCTCGCCGAAGGGCTTGACATGCCGCTCGTCCTGCCGATTTCGACAGTCATTGCGCGGCATCGCGCGGCGTACTACGAAGAAATCAACGAGGCATCGCGGTCGCTTGACTGGACGAACTGGGCGGCGTTTTTCATCCCCGTGCTAACGGAGATGATGACCTCGTTTGTCGCGGCGATGCGTTTCGTCAAGGCAAAGCGCGACTATCTTGCAAAATACGAAAGCGGCTTCTCGGAACGGGCGAGGAAGGTCGTCCTCCAAATGTTCGAGGATGGTGAAGAGGGCGCGAGGGGCGTGCTTTCGGCGGCGAAGTGGATGCGCATGGCGAAGGTTTCGAAGCCGACGGCCATTGGTGATCTGCAGACGCTTGAGAAACTTGGCGCAATTGTTCGCGTCGACGATGGCATACGACTTGAATACGGGCTTTCCGGCTTTACGGTTGAGCCGATAAATGAGCCATTAAACGGTGAACTGGACGAGCGTCTGCTGAAGCTGGCCAAGACGCATCCAGGCGTTCAGTTGTCGTACATGAAGTCCGTGGTCGGAAAGAGCCTGGCGACCGTCAAACGCGCCATAGCCGCGCTGGTGAAGGCGGGGCTGATCGAGCACCGCGGCAGCAAGAAGACCGGCGGATATTATGTGAAGGAGGTCGTAAAATGAGCGCGACAATCCATTATCATGACATCGGTGATTACCTGAGCCGAGAGGAGAAGCTGAAGATCATCGACGACTTCGGCGACATCGCCTCCATCCCGTGGCAGACCATTGCGCCCGACAAGCACGGTGACTGGCTCAACAAGCGCGACAGCGAGTTCGACGACTACATCCCCCTCGCGCCGGAGGAGAAGTTCGACTACCTTGCAAAGAGCTGGTTCACGGTCAATTCATCTGGACTAAAGACGGGCATGGATGCCGAGGCGATAAACTATTCAGCCGATGCGACTGTTGCTGCGATAAAGGCGAAAACAGGTTTCGGCGATCCAGCGCGACTCCGCGAATATTCTTATCGCCCATTCAACAAGCAGTGGCTTTACTATGACCGCGAAGTGAATCAAAGGCAATATCGCATTCCTGCAATCTTTCCGGTTGGCAAGTACTCCAACAAGGTTATTGGGGTAAAAAGTCCTGGCGGTTCAAAGGATTTCTCCTGTCTCATCACTGACTGCATACCCGACATTCAACCAGACGGAGGCATTCAATGTTTTCCTCTCTACTGGTACGAGAAGATTGAGCGCGACGATACCATCATGGAGTTGCCGGGGCTTGAGAAGCAGTCGGGCTATATCCGCCATGACGCCATCAGTGACTTCATATTAATGGAGTTCCGCAAGCTTGCCGGGCCGAGGGTGCAGAAGGAGGACATCTTTAACTATGTCTATGGCGCGTTGCACAATCCCGATTACCGCGCCAAATTCGCCGCGGACTTGAAGAAGCAACTGCCGCGGTTGCCGCTCCCGAAGAATCGCAGGGAATTCGAGAAGATCGAGAAGATCGGACGCGAACTTGCGAACCTTCACTTGCACTACGAGGAAATCGATCCGTGGCCGCTTGACGAAATTGCAGCGGGCAAGATTGACTATCGTGTGGAGAAGATGTCGTGGGCGAAAGACGGCAAGACGGTCCGCAAAGACATGCTGGTGGTGAATCCGTCGCTCACTCTCGCGGGCATCCCGAAGGAAGCGCACGAGTATGTGGTCAATGGCCGTACGCCGCTTGAGTGGTTGATTGAGCGGTATCAGGTTTCCACCCATGCCGAATCGGGCATCAAGAACGATCCGAACAAGTGGGGAGAGGAACACGGTTATCCTGAGTACATCGTCGAGTTGGTGAAGCGCATTGTCCGGCTGAGTGTCGAGACCGTTCGTTTGGTCGGCGAGCTTGGCGACGGCAAGAAAACTGCTGCGGAAGATGCCACACAGGCACATCCGAGCGCCACGCCGCCGTATTGGTGGAAGTCCGGCAAGTGGGGTGTTGCTTCGCCAATGCCCGAGGGCGGTCATGTCGTCATGGGCCTCAAGCACAAGTGGTACGAGAAGATCGAGGCCGGTCTCAAGCACGAAGAGCAGCGAGAGGTCAAGCCGTTCTGGGACGCCAAGCTCGCCGGTCGCAAAGGCAAGGAACTCCGCGCCGTGACCTTCATGAAGGGCCAGGCCTCCAAGGAGCAAATGACCTGGGAAGTCATCCGCGTCGATCTCCGCGGCAACTACTACTGTCTGGAACTCGGCAAGAGGATTGCGTAAAACGTGAGACTGTAAAATGGAACTGCAAAATCGTGATTTTAAAATGGCATTAAGTGTGCTAATACATTTTCAGGGATGCGGAATCCCTGTGCTGCCAGTTCATGATTCTTTCATCATAGAAAAAGAGAAAGAAGCAGAGTTGAAGGATGTCATGGAGAAGGTCTATTCTAAGTTTAATGGGAAATTTTTCGTGCGTGGTAAAGAATAGCAATAGTTAGTTAAAGGTGGTGTATTTATGAAGCCATTTTGCACATATGACTTAGACGAATCTGTCCGGGCCCTTCCTGGCAAGATTAATGCGCGTGTTGATGAATTTACAGACGCAGAACTCATGGCTAACGACGTTGATATTCTTTGCCGTAATTTGTATACAGAATTTAGAATAGAACCAGTCGAGATTGATGATACGACAATGCCTAAGCCGGTTGTCATAAGGGGAAAGATTGAGAAGTACCTTGACTATGTTCATTATTTTGATGGGGGACGAACTATAATCGTTGATGGTATAACATTATCATTTGCATTTCCATTTAACGGGGAAAGGCAATTGTTTGAATGTCGTGGGTCGACTTTTACATTTTCACCATATCCATCAATCTCAATCCAGAATGGGTGCGTCATTTTCAAATATTCGTATGACGAAGACGCTATTAAACAGGATGGATGGCATGATGGTGTTATATCGCGTGTAAAAAGTGATTTGTCAGAGATTAAGCGGGGCCTTTCCTATGTAAATTCTGATGCAGAAAGGGCGAACCTGCAATTGCCAGGCCAAATTCGTGCGGCAATCTTGGCGAAAAAGTCGCGGATTGAGGCTTTATACAAAGCAGCTGAATCGTTTGATGTTTCGGTAGGAGCAAATGAAGTTGCGCAGCGGATAATAGCGGTTTCCAAGCGCCCAATTTATCCGATTGCTCACACATACAATTCAGCCGCACCAGAATACTCCATCTCAGATGAAAATTACGCGGAAATTCTTAAGGTCATAAAACATACGGCAATGACATGGGAGCGCACCCCGAATTCATATCGTTATATGGGCGAGGAGGATTTGCGGAATGTCCTTTTGGCATCTTTAAATGGGCTCTTTCTAGGCAAGGCGAATGGCGAAGCGTTCCGCAAGGATGGCAAGACGGACATTTGTATAGAGGCCGAAGATCGTACGGCGTTTATTGCAGAATGCAAAATGTGGACAGGGGAAGGAGAAGTTCATAAGGCATTTGATCAGCTAGATTCGTATTCGACTTGGAGAGATTGCAAGGCGGCACTAATTTATTTCGTAGATCGCAAGGATTTTCTTGCTATTGCTGGCAAGATGTTGGCGGTTTTACAGGATCAAAAAGATCTGCAGGGAGTCCGCGTACTTGATCGAAATGAGTTCGATTGTCGGATGTTATCCAACCGTACTCCTGGGCATGCGATAAATGTCCGGGTGTTGCTTTTCAATTTGCATAGCGACGAGGATAAAAAGGGGGCTTCTAAATGAGCCGTGAGATGGTGTTGTAAAATAGCAAAAGGAGTATTAAAATGGCAGTTCCAGCATTCACGCAGTTTTTCCCAGTAGTGTTTCGGGTTCTCGCAGACACGCAAGGCCCTCTGTCGCATAGAGAGCTGCGACAAAAATGTATAGAGACATTCCATTTAACTCAGGACGAGATCGCCGAGACTATTGCGTCAGGGCAATCGCGGTTAGCGAATCGTATATATTGGGTCGTTTCATATTGCCGTATGGCTGGATTGCTGGAAAACGCAGCCAGAGGTTATGTGCAACTTACCGAAGATGGACGACGCTT
Source organism: Verrucomicrobia bacterium UBA7008 (assembly GCA_002449695.1). GTDB lineage: Bacteria > Verrucomicrobiota > Kiritimatiellia > RFP12 > UBA1067 > UBA1067. The sequence continues at coordinate 36,111 of DJXI01000093.1, forward strand.
TTATGGGGAGCATGGCGATGGTATTACTTTGGCGATGGTCAAGGAATGTCCTAGGTTTATTGAGCATCAAGAAGCGTCTTCTTCGGAGTCTGATGCCGACGAGTCATCGGATTCCAGTAGCACGATAACGCCAGAAGAACGAATAGCGGAAGCGGTCGCAGAATATAATGCAACCTTGTCATCTGAATTGTTGCAAGAGATTTACAACAACTTGTCTGACGATGCTTTCGAGAAACTCTGCGTTATGCTGTTGATTAAGATGGGCTATGGCAAGCCTGAACTGAATCGTGATAGCGTTACGCCCCATAGTGGTGATGGTGGAATAGATGGTGTTGTTAAAGGTGATCCATTGGGCTTCGATTCGATTTACTTACAGGCTAAAAGATATGCGGCAGATGTTACGGTCGGTCCAAATCTGATTCGTGAATTTGTCGGGGCTATGTCTGGGAAGCGGAATGGAGCGTTTATTACGACATCCAGATTTACCCAAGGTGCTATAGCGGAGGCGCAAAGGAACATTGACAAGCATATAGTTCTTATTGATGGGCCAAAACTGCTGAAGTATATGATTGAATATGGTTTGGGAGTGCAAACAGTTGCGACCCATGCAATCAAGAAGGTTGATGCCGAGTTCTTTCGGGATGAGTTTTAGCTAATGTGAGATACAAAGGGATCATGGACCATGGCCGATAGAGATGACATACTAAAAGAGAGGCAAGAGCAGGAGTATCTTGGCATCTGGTGGATTCCCGGTGACGACGCCGAGCAGCGCAATGTCTCTGGGGTCATGCGAATTGCCGAGGGCGAAAAACTTGACCTTCAACTTCTGGGCACGTTTTCGCCGGATGACAGGAAGATCGCTTTTCAGGACTACCCTGTCGTCAATGGCGCAAGTCATGGGTTAAAGCGATTTACGATGTTCGATGTGTCTGTTGTGGGGCGGGAATCTAACGGATCGGAACCTGCAGAATTGGACGAAACCAAGCTTTGGTGCTTGGAGGGATGGGTTGGACCGGAATGTTATAATAAGAAAGAAGATATAGCGTTCTTTAGTTTGAGCGCCGGGATGTTCGGGCTGTCGGCGTGGCATAATGTTCGCCCTTTTTCGTTTGACGATAATTGGGAAGCACATGAAACAAAACTTGTCTATAAACGGCCGGAAGATGTATTGTTGTTTGAAGATGACTATGTGACGATCTCTGTTGGATATGCATGGAAGGGGCCTACTCGGGCTATTGGCCAGACTGAGGCGGATGTACGGCATGAAGCTCAATTTGTCATTAAGTCAAAGGCGGGTAAACTGCCGTTTTACGGTGATGATCGGTCGTACGAGTTTTATCTGAATTTTGTTCGTGCGATAATCGGGCTCATGACAGGTGCGCCCGCACCGCTTTACAATTGCACGGGCGTATTACGACGACATGAAATGCCTCATGATGGCAAGCCATTTGTTCCGGAGATTGTTCTTAAGCATACATGGCGTCGCGACATGCCGAAGTTGCCGGAAAAAGGGCTTTCGCCGCTTGATGTCTTGGTGCCATGCGCGAAACTTGGGAATGTTCGCGAAGTGACGAGTAATTTCTTTAAACTGCCGAAGTTGGCACGTGACTTTGTTGGCCACCTTGTATATTTGAATGGTTGTGATTCAAATCTGACTCAGGGTGTTTTGTCTGAATTGGTGTTTATGTTTGAAGGCATTCATCGGGAGTTGTATGGTGCAGACAGGAAATTGATTTTGAGATTTATTGATGAGTTAGCTCGATTGGCGGATGTGTTCCCGTATTTGGGTGATGATGAGTTAGGATTGTCTTTGGCCATATTTATCAAGAAACGTCGAGACAATTATTCTCATGCCAATCCAGATGATTATCATAATGAGTTGCGCTTATTTATCTTTGCTAAGATGTGGATGCATCAATTTATCGCGGCTATGATTTTAGTTAAGTGCGGGATGAATCCAAAGGACTTGTTCAAAAGTTTGGCGGCAAATCATTCATACGCTAATCTCTCCAGAGAATTGCCGGGCTTGATTCGCCGTCACCGTAGTTTGCATCCGTCGGAACTTGCGGACACAAAAAAGTATCTGTAAAAATTATGATGAATGCAATAGGTCTGGGATCATTGGGGGTAGACATGATTGTCACAGTAAATTGCCGCATGTCGGGCGAGGCTGGGGCGGGGAAGTCGGTCGTGCTGGCGTCAATTCGAATGATATATAGTGGAGGAAATAGAAAGTGAAGATTGGCACAGATATGCGTAAGAAAAATCAAACGGGCGGGGTTGTGTAGTTTGTGGCGTCTGGAGAAGCAAGCTGATTGTGGGTGATGAATTCGATCGGGCGGGCGTTGGGTGTGGCCTGTGTGATATAATATGAAGCGTAGGTAGAGGATGAAGAAGATCGAATACATTCCGAAGTTTACGGTGAGCGGCAAGGCGATGCGGTTGTCGCACCGAAGCAGACGGGCGCGCAGGGGTTTTACAAGGTCTGGGTCAGCGACGCGCCGATCACGGCTGAGTGAGCAGAGAATGGGGGCGGCGTACGGAGCGCGGGCAGATATGATATACTACGCGTCGACAAAATGAATATGACGATTACGTATCAGGTCAAGTCGGCGGTCTATGTCAATCTGACGAACCGCTGCCCGTGCGCGTGCACCTTCTGCCTGCGGAACAACGGCGCGGGCGTGTACGGTTCCGATCCGCTCTGGCTCGCGCGCGAGCCGACGCTCGCGGAAGTGATCGCGTCGCTCGAGACGTGGGACTGGACGACGTTCCGCGAATGCGTCTTCTGCGGCTACGGCGAGCCGACCGAGCGTCTGGACACCCTCCTGGCGGCGGCGGCGCACCTGAAGGCGGCGCACCCGGGCGTGCGCGTGCGCGTCAACACGAACGGCCTCTCGGACCTCATTAACGGGCGGCCGACGGCGGCGGATTTCGCCGGTACGGTTGATTGCCTCTCCATCTCGCTCAACACGGACGATCCCGACGAGTATCTCGCCGTCTGCCGCCCGACGTTCGGCGCGGCGGCGTACGGCGCGCTCCAGCGCTTCGCGGCGGATGCGGTGCGCGCGGGGGTGGAGGTCGTGATGACGGTCGTGGGCGAGCCGGTCACGGACGCGGCGAAACAGGCGCGCTGCCGGGCGATCTGCCGCGCGCTCGGCGCGACGCTGCGCGTGCGCCCGTACGAGCCGGCGACGTGATTCTTTTCACACGGACGCGGCGAAATGTGATAAACTATATGCCAAATTAAAGAGAAAAAAGAAACAGAAAAACCAGAAAAAGAAAAACGACTATGAGCGAACAGAAAAAGTATGTGTACTTCTTCGGCGCCGGACAGACCGAAGGCAACGCCAACATGCGCGAACTGCTGGGCGGCAAGGGCGCGAACCTCGCGGAGATGGCGGGCCTCGGGCTTCCCGTGCCGCAGGGCTTCACGATCTCGACCGAGGCGTGCACGCGCTACTACGACGACGGCAAGGTCATCGGCGAGGACATCATGGCGCAGGTCATGGAGTACATCGACAAGCTCGAGAAGTCGGCCGGCAAGAAGTTCGGCGACGCGAAGAATCCGCTCCTGGTCTCGGTGCGCTCCGGCGCGCGCGCGTCCATGCCGGGCATGATGGACACGATCCTCAACCTCGGCCTCAACGAGACGGTCGTCGAATCGCTCGCGGCGCAGACGAAGAACCCGCGCTGGGCGTGGGACTGCT
>DJXI01000048.1 GCA_002449695.1 Verrucomicrobia bacterium UBA7008
GGCACTTGCGGCAAGTCGACCGTCACCGCGATGCTCGGCCACGTCCTTTCTACATGCGGGCTCGACCCGATGTGCGTCAACGGCGCGAACGTCCCCGGCTGGCAGGGGGCGGTCAGGTTCGGGAAGGGAGAGTATGCCGTCGCGGAGGTCGACGAGAGCGACAAGTCCCTCGTCGCGTTCAGCCCCTACGCGGCAATCGTGACCAACGCCTCCGCCGACCACTACTCGAAGGAGGAGATGGACGAGGTCTTCGACGCTTTCGTAAAGGACTGCCCAGGTCCCGTCGTCGACGCTCGCGGCGAGACCTACCGCCCGCAGGACTTCAACAGCCAGAACGCCTCGCTTGCGGTCCGCATGGCCGTCGCGCTTGGCTGCGACCGCGCCGAGGCAGAGAGGGCGATGGAGAGCTTCGGCGGCGTGGAGCGCCGGCTGCAGAAATACGGCGAACGAGTCTACGACGACTACGCGCACAACCCCGAGAAGCTGCGCGCGATGTGGCTGACGCTCGCCGAGCGCTATCCGGGCGGGCTTTGCGTCGTCTGGCGTCCCCACGGCTACGCGCCGCTCAGGAAGATGATGGACGCGCTCGCCGGGATGTTCGCCGAGGTGATTCGCCCGCAGGACAGGCTGCTGCTGCTCCCGGTCTACGATGCCGGCGGCACGACCGACCGCTCGATAAACTCCGATGCGCTTGCGGCGAAGATAGACCCCTCGCGCGTCGAGCTCGTCGGCGATCTCGACGCGGCGTTCGACTGGATCGCCGCGCACCGCGGCGAATACGCCGCGTTCGCGACTGCTGGCGCGCGCGACCCCGGCCTCCCCCGGCTCGCGGCGCGGATTGCCGGTCTTTTTTGAACCATTCTGCTCCTGCCGGCGTTTGATATGTGGAAATGGTGAAACATGTAGAACATGCAGAGCATATAGAGGTTCTACACGATCTACACGTTCTACACGGCTAAACTCAAAATTGACTCTATGGAGGAGTGATGGAAGCCCTTAACGCAAGCGGCGTGTGCCGCAGATACGGCAAGCAGGAAGTCCTCAAGGACTTTTCCCTGAAGATGGCGCCTGGCAGCTTCGAGGCGCTGATGGGCCCGAGCGGGAGCGGCAAATCGACGTTTCTCCATCTCGCCGCCGGGCTTCTTTCCGCGGACGCGGGCGAGATTCTCGTCGGCGGCAATGATGTCGCGAAGATGGGCGACTCCGAGGCCACCAAGTTCCGCCGCCGCCACATAGGAGTAGTCTTCCAGTCGTTCAACCTCCTCAACGAGAGGACGGTGCGCGACAACATCGTCCTGCCGCTTCGCCTCGACGGCGCGAAGGTCGACGAAGAGCGGTTTGCGTCGCTCGTCTCGGCGCTTGGCATCGACGGCATCCTCAAAAAGAAACCCGAGGAGCTCTCCGGCGGCGAGCAGCAGCGGGTCGCGGTCGCGCGCGCTCTCCTCGCGGAGCCAGACGTCGTTCTGGCGGACGAGCCGACTGGCAATCTCGACGCGAAGTCTTCCAGGGCGATCTGCGCGCTGCTCGGCGACCTGCACAGGACGGAGAAGAGCGCGATACTCGTCGTCACGCACGATCCCCAGGTCGCCGCAGTCGCGCAGAAGGTCCACTTCCTCAAAGACGGCAAGATCGCCGCCTCATATGCGACAGAGGGCGATGCGGAGATGGTGTCGAAGAGGTATCTGGAGACGTACAGGGGTTAGGAGCCGGATGAAAGCTAGACATATCTGTGCGACGCTCGGAATCGCGGCGGCCGTCGGAGCCGTCGTGTTCATGCAGTCGCTCGTCGCGACGAACGACCGCCAGGCCGTGGCGATGGCGGAGCGGATGCTCTCCGCGGTTCCCGTCGAGGCGGGCGCGAAGAGCGTGCAGCTCCAGCTCGATTTCCGTCCCGACGGCCGCGTTCTGCAGGGGCCGCCGATGATTGCCTTCGCCGCCGTAAGAAAGGGGATCGACGGCGCACTGGTGACGAAGGCGCTCTTCGCCCAGCGCCGCGTCAAGAACCTCCCCTCGGTCGGCGACGAGCTGACCCTCGTCGGCAGGAAGGGCGCATACCGCGTCAGGATCGCGGGCTTCGTCGAATGGGAGCGTCCGGTGCGCGGCTATCCCAACATGTTCCTCCCGCCCTCCGCCGTCGCGGAGATCGACGAGGACTGGCAGCCGTTCGAGCCGGTCACGGCAGAGGAGGCCGCGCCGATGTTCATGTCCGACGCGGGGCGCAACATGGACCGCGCGAAGGGCCTTCTTCTCTGGGCCGCCGCGCTCACGGCGCTGTGCCTGCTCGTCAACTCGCTCTTTCTTTCCGTCGAGTCGCGCCGCCGCGAGCTCGCGGTCCTCAGGATGGTCGGCCTCACGCGCTTTGGCGTCGCGAAGCTTGTCGCGAAAGAGGCGCTGCTCCTCTCCCTCGGCGGGCTTGCCGTCGGCACTTTTGCCGCGCTCGCGGCGCTCCGCGTCTACGTTGCGTGCGATGCCGAGACGTTCCCGTCCGGCACTGCCGTGGGCATCCCCGGCATCGCCGCGTGCATCGTAGCGACGCCGCTCGTCGCGCTCTTCGGGGCTCTGCTCGCGCTCAAGCCCGCGCTTTCGGTGAGACCGCTCGAGGCGGCGTCTGGGCGCGCCCCGCGCAAGCGCCATTTCGGGATGCTCGTCGCCTTCGCGTTCGGTTTCGGCGCGTTCGTCGCCGTCGAGGTCTGGGGATCTTCGCTCACGAAGCCGTTCATTCCTTCGCCCGAGTGGCCAGACGCGATAGTCTCGATACTCCCGGGCGGCGTTTCGAGCTTCGACATAGAGCATCTGCGCAATCTCAAGGGCGTGAAGCGCATAGGCGAGCTCCAGCCGCT
>DJXI01000078.1 GCA_002449695.1 Verrucomicrobia bacterium UBA7008
AGAGAATAGGCCACCGTGTCGAGCTGCTTGGGGTGCGCCGGCGTGCAAAGCTCGCGGAGCTTCGCGGAGATGCGCTCCAACACGGGCTTGGCGTCCGCCTCGGAGGTGCCGCCGCATTCGAGCGTTTCGTCCGCGAACTTGAAGACGTAGCGGTTGCGGACGCCCTCGGGCTCCTTGCCGGTGGCGATGAAGGTGGGCATCGATGGGCGGTGGATGTCGCCGCACATGGCCTTGATGCCGCCCTCGCCGTTCATGCCGAAGGACACAAGGGACTTGGTGACAGTGGACACGTAGGGGGCCGAGGGAAGGGCGATGTTCCTCTCCATCGCGTTGAGCACTTCGTCTATGGACGCGCCGGTTCTCGCGAGCATGTTGATGGCCCTGACTATCTGGCCGCTGTCGGGCAGGCGCTCCATGAGGATGTCCTCGATGAGGTTTGCGGCCTCGGCGTCGCGATTGCCCTTTTCGGAGATGTCGGAATAAAGCACGTCAAAGACGGTCTGGCGCGTGAGATTGCCGGCGGCCTTGAGGGCGGAGAGTTCGTCGGCATGCTTAATGACGCGCCCGACGAAGACTGCGCCCTGGCCGATCACCGTCCCTTGCTGTCCGTTGGGGGCAAAGGGATGAAAGAGGTCGTTGACCGCGTAGAGAAGATCGCGCTGCGCCTGGGGCATCTGGGCCAGCGTGGCGTGCTGCGAGTCGCCGACTTTGCTCAGGGCGAAGCGGGCCGCGGGGTTCCTCTCCATGCCGAAGACCGACTCCTTGTCCTCGGCTTCGAGAGGAATGTTTTCGTTGACGGCGATCTCGTCGAAGATGAACTTCTCGGCACCGCGCGCGTGGGAGGTGCCGGTTATGGAGGGGTTCATGCACTTGGCGGTCACGCCCGGGCCGTTGCCCAGCTCCGAGCAGACATTGGCGAACCACTCCTGGAAGTCCGCCATGAGCGCGAGGCCCTTCTTGAAGTTCTCCGCGTTCTGCGTGAAGCGTCCGCCGCAGTCGTAGAGGCGGCGCGCGGTCGAGTTCGGATCGAGCGCGGCGGACTCCGCCTCCGCGTCCGTGCATCCCGTCGCCTGCTGGTAGATGTTCGCGACGCGCGCGAGCTTCGGCAGCTCGGAGGCCACGTAGCCCATCGCCGTCGCCTTGCCGATGCTCGCGGGGTCCGTGAACTTGCCGCCGCCGAGCGTGTCGATGGCGATTTTCACGAGATTGATGCGCCGCGCCGTGAGCGGCTTGCCCTTGTTGAAGTCCTCGAGCTTCATGTTGTCGCGCACGATGTCCGGTATGAACTTCTCGCCGCCGAACATGTCGGTGATCGTCCTGCGGAACAAGTCGCGCACCTGGTCGTTCGCCGCCTTCATGTCCGCCGTGCGCTTGAACGACGCGAACGCGCCCTTGTAGTCGCCGACTGGCATTCCTTTGAAGCGCGCAACCGTGTCCTCGCCTTTCCCGTTCGGCGCGTACGCCTTGTTCGCGAAATCGACGAACTTCTGGTAGTTCGCGCTGTAGTTTGCATTTACCTGTCCTGGCATTGCCCCCTCCCCCTTTTAACTTTAAACTTCTCAACCTGTATACACACAATCCGCGAAAAGATTACACGTGGAAATATCCGCTTGAAAGCATGTCATGGTGCGAATCGTCCACTTCCTGGTCCGCGGGCTGCGCGGCTTCGGCCTCACGAAGTCCCGCAAGCGCCGTGCGCCAGTTCTCCGTCTGGTTGACAAGCGATTCGAGGCCTGCGGCGAGCGATTCGCCGTCCGCGAGCGCCAGCGGGAACGGGCGCACCAAGGCGTACGCGCCGGTCTCCGGGTTCTGGCAGAGCGTCGCGCCCGCAGTGGCACGCAACAGAAAGTTGGCCTTGAGCATCATGGCGCCGAACGCGCCGTTCGCGTCGGGAGGTGGAAGTCCGATTTCCGCACACGCGATCAGACTCCGCGCCTGCGAATCTTCCAGCATCTCTACGCGGATGCCGTCGACTTCGAGCTCCGCGACGCCATCTGCGCCGTCGAGTCCATCAACTCCGTATTTCGCGGCGAACGCCGCAAGCAGTTCATTGAATTCCATGTCCATGCCTCCTGATTTGAACAGCCACTTCTCCGTGACGTACCGCTTTTCACCCTTTCAACTCTGCAAGGCTCTCCGGGTTCGTCTCCTGAAGATACTTCTCGACAGCGTCGTAGACATCCTTGAATTCGTTCTCGGGAATGCTGTCCGTATAGACCGCGTTGGAGTCGAACTCCGTTCCCAGCATGTCGTCGATCGCCATCAGCGCGTCCATCCGGACTGCCCACGTCGAGTAAAACAGAAGGGAAACCTGCATGACCGCGTTGCGGGCTTTTTCCGACGAAGTCACGCCGTCCGGGAATTGCCTGCTGCGGAAGCGCTCGAAGGCCTGCGCGACCTTGGCGGCGTTCTCGGAACGGAAGGCCGTCTTGAGCTCGTGTAGCTTTTTGTCGCCCAGTCGCGCGAACAATATGCCCATCGCCAAACCGGAGATGCCCACCACATCGTCGGTGCCGATCCGCTTGTTGCCGACATAGGCATCCGTCGCGTCGGCAAGCCTGGCCACGGCCTTGTTTACCGCGCACATGGCCTCGGCGAACTCCTTCGGCGAGGAGGCGGATGAAATCTTTTCGAGCGCGCCGAGGTCCAGCTTGGCCGCCTCTTCGAACATCTTCGTGATGAGCCCCTGGCGGACGGCGCGTCCCCTGAAGTTGATGAACTGCGGCATCAGCCCCTTGATCACGCGCTCGTCGCCTTTCGCGGCGGTGCGCAGCTCGTTCAGGTTGTCCAGGAAGGCGTCGACCCTCCGGATGATCTCATCGTCGGACCTGAGTACGTTGATGTCGGTGAGCAGTATGCCGACGGCGAACGAGCACTTGCCGTATCCGAGCAGATACAAGAGGTCGGCGTCGTCCTTGGCCCGTTCGACGAGAAGATCCACCGCCCGGAATCTCGCGGCCTGTTCGTCGGGCTTTTCGGCGACTTTTAGCTTCTCCTTTATCGCATCGGCAACCTTTCTCGGTTCCCAGATGCGCATCGGCGTGGAGGCGACATTGCCGTCCAGGTCGATTGTCGTGGTCCAGTTGAACTTGACCGGGAAGCCCTCGGGCTCGGAGTACTTGATTGTGACCGCGCCGGTCTCGTCGTTGCGCGAGAAGGTGAACGTGAGGGGCGTGTGCTCGTCGGAGTTGATGCCGTACTGCTCGAAGGCGCGTCTGGTGTTGCCGCCGGTGCCGCTCTGTGAGAGGACGAAATAGACGTTCGAGAGCTGCTTCGGGTGGACGTTTCCGCAAAGGTCCTTGATCTTGTCGGCGATGGCGTTGTTCGCGTCGCGCACGTCAGACGCGCCTTCGGCGCCCTTCTTTGCGGCAACGGTCGTGCCGTCCGGGAAGTTGAACACGAACTTCGTGTCCTCGTTCTTGAGCACGTCCTGCCCGTTGCTGGCAAACGAAGGGCTCGAGGGACGGTAGAGGTCGCCGAGCATGGTGTCGCGACCGCCCTTCGCGGTGCCGTCCAGCTGCTCGAGCTTTCCGTTGGCCGTCGAAATGCCCGGCGCGTTCTCGAGGCCCGTTCCGGAGCGGATGGCCGCCGCGGCTTCGTCCAGCGTGGCGCCGGACTGCATTGCGAGCGAGTGCAGGGGCAGGATGATGTCGAGGTTCTCGGCGCTCTGCAGCTTCGTTTCAAATACGCTGGCGATTTCCTTGTTCGGGGCGTTGGCCGGGACCTGGAGATCCGGAAAGAGGAGCGGCACGAGGTGGGCGCGGTTGAGCTTTCCAGATTTCTGCAGCGCCGCGACGGCGTCGAAGTTCTTCATCACGCGCGCACCGAGAACCGCGCTGATGCTCTGGTCGATTTCCAGTTCCTTGTCCGGCATGTTGTTGCCCGAGGGGAGCTTGTGCAATGCGTCGAACACGGCGTAGAGGACGGTGCGCTTCTCCGGCGGAATCTGCGCGAGCGAGTTTGCGAAGGAAATCGTGTAGTTTCGCCCGATGAAACGCATCGCCGGGTTGTTTTTCATCCCGAAAACATCCTCGGGGTTTTCCGCCTCGAGCGGGATCTTGGAATTGACCGCGATCTCCTCCATCAGGAACTTCAGCGCGGGAACGGCGGAGTCGCGGTTGCACACTCCGGCCTTGAAGCTGCGCTTTGTCGGCGTATCGAGCTTGCCGGCCGCATAGTCGTCATGGAGGTTCTTGAACCATCCGTCGAACTTGTCCATGAGCGCAAGGCCCTTCTTGAAGTTCTCGACGTTCTGCGTGAAGCGTCCGCCGCAGTCGTAGAGGCGGCGCGCCTTCGAGTTCGGATCCAGCGCGGCGGCCTCCGCCTCCTCGACGGTGCATCCTGTCGCCTGCTGGTAGATGTTCGCGGCGCGCGCGAGCTTCGGCAGCTCGGAGGCTACGTAGCCCATCGACTTCGCCTTGCCGACGCTCGCGGCGCTCTGGAACATGCCGCCGGCGAGGATGTTGATTGCCGACGCCACCTGCTTGATGCGCCGCGCCGTGAGCGGCTTGCCCTTGTTGAAGTCCTCAAGCTTCATGTTGTCGCGCACGACGTCCGGTATGTTCCTCTCGCCGCCGAACATGTCCGCGATCGTCTTGCGGAACAAGTCGCGCACCTGGTCGTTCGCCGTCCTCATCTCCGCCGTGCGCATGAACGATGCAAACGTGCCTTTGTAGTCGCCTCTCGGCATCCCCGAGAAGCGCGCAACCGTATCCTCCCCCTTCGTCGCATACGCCTTGTTCGCGAAATCCACGAACTTCTGGAAGTTCGCGCTGTAGTTTGCATTTACCTGTCCCGGCATTGCTATATTCCTTTCAACTTTAAACTTCAAACTTTTATCCCTACACCTGCATCAAGTGCCCGCCGGAGAGGTGGTCGAAGGCGGGCTGCGACGCGGGCGCGGAACCTCCGCCTCCCGCGAGCTCCCCCCGGACAAGGCGAAGCGCCGTCACGAAGCCGGCGACGGTCCGCTCGAAGGCGGCGTATTCGGCATCGCCCTCAACCATGCGGCAGAGCGTGAACGTGCCGCGCGCATGGTCGAGCCCGATGGTCGCGCCGTCCGTCCCCGAAAAGAGGTTGTTCAGTTCAAGGAGCCTGCCGAAGTCGGCCTCACACCCTTCCGCGGACGCGATGTCGGCATAGATGTAGAGCCTGCCGCCGTCGGACTCGAAGTTGACTTCATCTCCGTCGAATTTCACTGCGGCCGTGCCGGCGGCGGAGAGCTCCAGCTCGATTCCGGCGGTCTCGCCGAGTTTCCTCAAAAGTTCGTGGTGTGTCATGCGAACGTCTGTCCTATCTTGAGGTCCTTGATGACGGGTTCAGCGCCGAACTCCAGCGTGAACTCCTGGGTTATGACGCACTTGCCGACGTCCTTGCCCTTCTCCATCAGCGTGTGGTCGCCGCGCATAGGCGACTCGGACTTGGCGCGGATCTTCGCCGAGTTTCCGTCGGGAGCGATGTCGATTTCGAACGACGCGTTGCCGCTGTCGAAGAACGGGTAGCCGGTCTTGGTGATGTCGCGGGAGGCGAACTTCTCGATGTTCGGGACGTTCGCGATATCCTCCTCCTCCTGGCCGCGCTTCCATCCGGGAAGCGCAATTCTGTTGGACACCGCGCTGGTGAACTCGCCGAATATCTGCTGGTTGGCGACCACCGACAGCGCCTTGACCTTTGCCGGATCGTTTCCGAGCGCCTTCTTGAGTTCGTCCAGCATCTCAGGGGCGCGCTTGGGCTGCATCGTCGAACCGTTCAGCGTGTAGTTGATGCGCGGAAGGTCCTGGATGAACGTCAGGAAGACGTCTGCGCCGTTCACGTTCTCGAACCCGCTGCTTTGGGTCTGGCCGTTCATGACGTCGATCAGGTAGTCGTTCATGCGGCGCTGCATGACATTCTCAATCCCGGCGGAATCCCCCGATCCGGGGGCGATGTCGCGCCAGTTCTTGAGGTCCTCGACGAAGCCCTTGACGATCTCCTCCGACTTCGCCGCGGAATTCGGACGCCAATCGAGGCGGTCCACGAGTTTCTTCAGGATCGGCAGCGTCTCGGAGGGGAGCCCCTCGGTGTACTTCTGCATCACGCGGCCGCCGGTCAGCTTGCCCGCGATGTACTTGTCGGCGTCGGCGAACGCGCCCTTCGTGGGGAAGTCGGACGTCAGCACACAGAAGAAGGAGTTTGCGACGTTTAGAATCGAGACGTCCTTCACGCTTTGGTCGTACTTCGTCTGGTCGTAGACGAGTTTCGGGTTGTTCAGGACCGAGCGGATCGGTTCGTTGTTCGGCTGCCCTGTGAGGCCGGCCTGCTCAAGCGTCATGTAGTCCATCTTGAGCGCGCGCGTTTTAGTCAGGGCGGCGCTCAGGTAGTCGCCGACCTCGGGGAGCCTGCCCGATCCCGCCAGGCGCGCGAGGCTCGCCGCCATCTCGGGATGCTCCTTTTCGAGAAGGGAAGTCGTCATCATCTGCAGGAGCTGCTGCAAATCGCTGGACTCCGCCGTCTTACGCCCAATGTCCGGATACTTGGTGAGGATCTCCTGCGAGAACACCGCGGCAAACATCTGGAAGCCCGCGCCGATTTCCCTCACGTCGAGCGTCGCGGCGCGCTCCGGCTTGAGGAGCCCGGCGAGCGACTTGAACGCCGACTTGACGGTGTCGTTGCCGGAGAGCTCCCTGGCCACGGACACGATGCTCGCATCCCGCCAGCTGCTCGTCTTGAGCACCAGCATCTCGTAGCGCGCGCGCTCCACGGGATCGAACCCCGCCTCGTTGACGGCCTTCAGCATGGCAATCTTGTCGTTCGCGAAGTCCGTGACGATCTTGTTCGCCTTGTTCACCGTGGCAATGTAGTCGACGGGCCCCTTCTTCGCCTGGGACACGATGTCGTCGTACAGGAAGCGGAGCTTGCCGGAACCGGACGAAATGCTCGTCGTGTCGAGGTTGTTGAGGACATGTCCCCTGCCGAGCCCGGAGAAGAGCGCAATCGTTGTCGCGGCGGCGTCCCTGGCCTTCGCCCGTGTCTTTGCCACAGCGTCAAGCGTCTTCGCCAGCACCTGGGCCTGCTCCTTGACGGAGCCGACGAAATCGGACAGCGCCGCGAGCGTCGTGGCGCCCTTGAGGACGCCCTTCCCCTTCTCGACCATCACAGCCTTCACGTCGGCGATCACCTTGGCGTCGGTAACGCCGCTCTCTGCGATCGCGGCGTCGATCTCCGTGTTGACGGCCGCCATGAACCTCGGTTCGCTGGTCAACGGGTTCTCGGCCGTAGACTGGATGACGATAAGAAGGGATGAGACGAACGTGCTGGCGCCGGTGTTGCCCGTCCTGGACATCTCCACGGAGACATCGTCGCCGAGCTGGGCCTTGGCGTCCCTGATCTTCTGCAGCAGCGCCGGCTTGCCGGAAAGCGCGATGTCCTCGGCAAGAGTCGTCAGCCCGGTGAACTCTTCGGCGCCGAGCTTTTTGAACGCCGGATCCCCCAGAACCGACAGCATGGCCTCGCGCAGCTCACGGTTGAGGTCGGTGAAGATTTCGCACCGCAGCTTGAGCGGCATGCGGCTGTCGAGCGCACCATCGAACTTGCCGAGGTTGACGGCGGCGGCAAGCTGCATCACCTGCGCCGGACGCATGACCGGCAGGCTGTTGGCGTTGAGGACCGTCGCCTTCCAGCGCTGCTTGACGTCTTCGCCGACATTGATCTGGTCGATCTCCGCCAGGTACCTTGCGCGGCCGTCGACGAAGTCGTCCACAACCTTCTCCAGCGCCGCCTTGGCGCTGAACCCAGGATTCATGCAGCCCGGGTACGTCCCTCCCATCATCTGGTTTCCAAGTTCGAGGATTTTGTTTTTCAGCTTCGCCATTTCGACCATCGACGAAACGAGGCTCTTGTGCATGCCGAGGGCGGACGCGAGCTTTTCGCAGCATGAATCCCCAGCTCCCGCCATCGCCTCGTTTATCGCCCGCCGCGTCTCGACGAGGGCGGAAAACTTCGCACTGTGTTTTTCGAGGGCCTGTGCGATCTCAGCCGGCGTGTTGCACCTGCAGAGCTCCTCTGCTATTTCCGGATGTCGCTTTGCCATCAAAGCGCCCTGGGAAAGGGGCGACCCGCCGAGCGCGACTTTTTCGGCATTGCACATCGCGGCGAACTTTTCCCCGATCGCCGCCTCTACGAAAAGCTGGTTCGCGCGCGCCGTATATTCCTGCACGATTTCATCGACTGTGATTTCGCGTCCTGCGGCGTTTGCCTGATCGACAAGCGCTTTCATCCTGGTCATCTTGCACCTGGACGACGTCAGCTGCTCGCACAGATTGTCGTCTTTGGCGACGATCGCCTCGCCGAACTTGGCGCGCAGCGCCTCCTCCAGCGTCATGAGCGCATCCCTGAAGTTCTGCGGAAGCGCCGCGAAGGCGTTTGCATCCACATTCTTGAAGAGGCGGTCGTTGAACTGCTTGTATGGCGGCACCTGCGGCGCGTTGACGCGCGGCGCCGGCGCGGGCGCGGGCTCGGCGCTCCTGAAGAAACTCATGATCCACGCGAAGAAGCCCTTCCGCTGCTGCTGGGCCTGCGCGACGGCCGGCTGCGGCGCGGCGGCGGGCTGCGCGTTGTTCAGCGCCGCCGGCGCGTTCGCGCGCGCGTCGCCTCCCGCGACATTGTGCGGTCTATTGAAGCTTTCAACCGTCAGCTTGAACGGCTGCGAACCGTTAATCTCACCTGGACCTGGCATCGTTCCAACTCCTTTCTTGACTTTTTAACCTTTCAACTTGTATACACACAACTCTTGAAAAGGTTACACATGGACGAATCAGCTTGAAAGCATGTGATGTCAAAAGGGTTAGACCATCTTCAGAGCCAACAGGGTCAGACCCTTCTGTATAACCTGCAACGTCTCATGCCGAACAGTATATCACAAACTCCCGCTACTGTGGCAATTTACTGGGAATCAGGTCCCCATACTCCCCCGGTCTACCACATCCCACAGCCAACAGTCAAGCATATACAGTAGAGCTTATACAGAAAAGTCTGACCCTTTTTGCCGAAAACCTCCTTGGTCGCGGGCGGGACGCCCGCGACCCCAGTTGTAGGGCATCTCCTAGGCGGGGACAGTCCCCTTAAAGATTCGGCGACATGGGGACCCCATGGCAGATACGCACACATTGCATGTTTAGCCTGCATCGGCAAAGACACCGCGATCCTCACGAGCAGCTGCCGTTTTTCGACATGGTGATCGCGCCGTTTCGCTCGCAGATGCGGCGGACTGCGGCAAAATCGGCCTGCCGTACGTCTTCGTCCATGCGATACGCCGCGAGCGTTCCTGCCGCCTGGCCAGTAGCCATGCATTGCGCCTGTACGCGGATCGACGCGAACGGCGCAGATTCGGCCGCGACTAGGCCGCCGGCCGCAAGGAGGTTCGGGCATTTGGCGGACACAAGCGAACGCAGCGGCACAACCCCAGGACGTTCGAGAAAAGTCAGGTTCTGCGCACTTGAACCGGCGATATGACTGTCCATTGGATGCGCGGCTAGCGCAATCGCGTCCGGCTCGTCCGCGCCGCCGAGGAACTCCTGCGCCGTGACGCGATGCAGCGCCGCGATTTCGCGGCATTCGCGGAATCCGCTGGCTGCGGCAGTCTGCGCCAGCCATGCGGTGCGGAAGGCTGGATCCGCCTCGCGCATCACCGCCACAATTTCGGGTATCTCGCGCCGCATGAGAGCCGTCGCTTCAGCGATCTGAATCGGGTCTGTGACATCTGCCGCAGCGGCGCGAGTCGCGTTGACGCTCACGAACCCGCTGCGGATCGTGCTGCCCCAGACGGCCCACGGCCCGCCAAAAGACCTGATGCGCCCGGCGGCCATCGCCTTTTGCAGCGCATCTCTCAAAACAGGATTTCTCGACCGCTCATTGTCTTTCCCCACAAGCACGCGCGCATTGTCGGTGTCGACGCCTCCCAGTATGAAGCAGAGCGACAGCGGCTGGGCGGCGCCTTTCTCCGAACGGAAGCCGCCGAAGCCGCAATGCCCGACGATCGCGCCGGACGCCGTGCAGTCCACAAAGCGGTTCGCCTCAATACGCGCAAGAAAGCCGCCTGTCGAAAGCGTCACGGCGCGTATGGAACCGTCCGCCGAAAGTTCCGGTTCGCCGCAAACTTGAGTCTGCCAGAGACAGCGCACACCCGCCTCCTCCAGCATCTCGCGCGCCACGCGCCGGTAGACTTCAGCCTCGAACGGGACATTGCCCTTCGGGAGATCCGTTACAGCGCCGCCAAGCGCGGCCATGCGCTCGACGAACTCCCACGCGATTCCGCCGACTACGCGGCGTCCTGCAAAATTGAACTTTGAAATAGGGCCCACCAGACCCGCCGTTGCCATGCCGCCGGGGAAGCCGAACGATTCCGCGAGCGTCACATTCGCGCCGTTCCTCGCCGCAGCGATCGCCGCGACGAATCCCGCCGGTCCCGCGCCAGCGACGAAAACATCGGACTTTGCAAGACGGGCCGGTTCCGCCTTGTCGCGTCCCTTCGCACCTTCGGCGAACGCCGCGCATATCGTGCCGACAAGGAATCCTCTGCGTCCGATCATCACAGGAAATCACCTTTGTCCGGGAACCACAGCCTCACGGCGCACGACATGACCAGTCCTTTTTTCGCCTTGGTCTCGGCGCAGACGAAAGCCCTCTTCCCCGCGCACAAATGCGCCGGCGCGACGTCCAGGCCCTGGCTTGCATCGAACCAGCCGCGCCCCCTTATGTTCAAGCCCGCGTCGAACACCGCCATCGGAGCATCGCCATCGGCGGTGTAGAACGCGGCATAGACGTTTTCGCCGTCGTTGGCGAGATCCTGAAAGCCATACGACGTCTCCACGCCATAGTCGAATTCGGCGCGGGGCAGGATTTCCTCCAGGGTTTCGGCGCTGAAACGCCCTAGTATGTTCACGCGGTGCGGTTCGGACGACGGCTGCTCCTTCGCACCCATGCCCAAATACAATATTCCGTTCATGCATGTAATGCCGTCTATGCCGCGATCGACATTCACTTCTTTTACCGGCTTCAGATCTTCGTCGAAAACCATTATCCGGCCTGCCTTCTTCCCATCCACCATCAGCGCGACCGCTGCATAAAGCCTGCCGTCGGCGAATGCAATGTCACCAGTATGGTGCGGCGTTGGTATCGTCTTGAGGACTTTGCCGTTCCAATCGACCTTTACGATCCGCTTCATCTGCGACATGTAGAGAGCGTCGTCCGTCGCGGCAATGCCCTGAACATGACCGTCGAGCAAGCCTAGCGCGTCTGCGCCGACAGTGAAAAGGTCGATTGTGCGCAAATCGAGAGGCTGTATCTTCACGGCGTCTATGCGGCATATGCCGCTCGTGTCCGGCTTCTGGCGCACGGAAATTATGAGCGACATTCCGTCCGCACCCCTTGGAACGCAAACCAGAGCCTCGCCCTCGCGCCAGCCCTCCGCATTGGCCGCGCCAAACCGCAGTTGTACGGGCGCAAGCACATTCCAATCGAATTTGCCGTTCCGCTTCCATGCGACAGAAGCGGAAACACCGTCTCCTTTCGCGAATGTTGAAACGAGAAACCTCTCCCCCGGCTTCGGCTCCCTGGGAAGCGAGACCGAAATCGCGCCGTCCTCGACCCCATCCGCCGCGAGCGACGACCCGTCGCCGTCAGCCGAAACAGAGTCTCTGAAGAACCGCCCGGGTTTTGTCCCCTTCTGCCGCCAGACGGAATATGGCGGCGGCACGGCGTCTCCAACGCCGGTACATCCAGGATTTGCGTTGGCTGGCCGCAGAAGCCCCGCATCTTTCAGTTTCGCGACACGATTGCGGACGAATTCGCCCGGCGCCTTCTGCAAAAGGATTTCGTCTTCCATTCCCGGAAGGCGGCTCTCCCAGGTATCATGCGATATTTTGCGCTCGTCGGACGGTCCTTTCCCGCGCCAATCGGCCCAGCAATGCTTTTCGCCCCAGAACCAGACGTATTCATCGGCCGATTCCGCCGCCGCCTGGAGATTTGCGGCAAAGCGTCCCAGTCGCGATCCGTTCAGCGGGCCGAAGAACCAACTTGAGCCGGGCGGGTTGGTGTACATGTCGAGATACAGACCGAACGAGACCAAAACCTGGCGGCGGTACTTATCCCTGTTTCCCGGCGAGACGAGAGCGGGGAGCCTGCTGCGCACGGCGATGGCGGTGCGCGCAAAATCGCCGTGACCGGCATTGTAGCGATACGAATGCTCGTTGCCGTCGATAATAAGCGCCTCCGGAGGCGCCACGTCCAGAATGCCGTCGACAAACGCCGGCCACAGATCGCCATTTTCGGCGGCATCGCGCGCCGGATCGTCCGATGCAAGATACGTGTGCGTGAGGGAAAGAAGCCAGAACGAAAGAATCCTGACATCTGGATATTCTCGAAACACGCCGGAAAAAACTTCGCGTCCGCGCTGTCTGACCAGTCTGCACAGCTCTTCGTACGGAGCATCGCCGCCGCGCCTCCGGAACTGGCCGGAATGGCGATAGTCCTCGGGGTCCATTGAAATGCCGCGAAATCCGCCGGCCTTCGCAAACCACGCGGCGATAGCCATGTTCGTGGCGATCGTGCCCCATCTCGCATCGTCCGACCAGTCTATCCGCTTGGCCGGCGCGCGGAACGTGCCTATGAACGATTCGCGCATCGAGGCGTGCGCCGTCAACTCGCGGGCGAGAGGAACGAGCGGCAGGAGCGCGTCACGGCTCCAGAGCGTATGCATGATGTTGTGCGTGCTGACAAGCGTCCCGTCCGGCGTTTTCTCGTTCAGGTAGACGCCGATGCCGTTCAGCGGGGTTGTGTCAAGTTCGTCGGCGTAAGGCGCGAGGTCGCGCAATGACATCCGCGAGAACTCCCAGGCGAATCCGACGAATTTGCGTGACGGCGCGCTTGGTTGTTCGCCGGTCGCCGCCGCAGCGGCGACATTGACGACCGCCGCAGCAAAAACAGCCAGTAAGATGTTGGAACGCATTTTCATCTGATGATTACAGTCAGCCCCGGCGTGGCATTCTCGACTGCAACGGATTCAGACTCGCCGCTTTCGATTGTCGCTGCATCAACTGCATAAGCGGACCTTGCCGCATATGTGTCGGTTTCGCCGCCACGTCTCCAGCGAACAACAAGCGAGGATGATGTCGCGCCGGGAATTTCCTCGCCGTTTCTGTACCAGCTATACGATGTGGCGCCGGGAGCCGTTGCCGTCAGCGTGACTGTATTGCCATGCATAACCCTGGCAGCCGTCTGCGCCACAACCGGCGTGAACGCACCGCCGTAAGTGAGAGGCGATGCCGCAGTAGAGGCGCACACCCTGAATGTCGCGTCGTTGCCGGTCGCGTCGCGCAGCCCCGCAACGCTGTCCTCGACCGCCGGAACATAGTCGCGCTTCAAAACGTATTCGCCATTCTCCTTCTCCCATATCTTGCAGCCGTAGATGCGGATCGAGGCACAGTTGGCAACAGTGCCAACTTGCGTACCAAGCCTTAATGTAAGTCGAGAAAACGGCCCTCCTGCCGTTGTGGCGCAAGTTGCATTCGTCACTCCCTCGGTAACAATAGCGCCCATGTTGGCCGGATTGTCTAGGATGACTGTGCGACGAACATTCACTGAGCTCGCCCCAACATCCGCGCCCACACCCTTCATCCAGCTGCTACTGTTAATAAAACCAAACCCCTTGTCGTTTATGTAGGCGGCAAAGTTGTGCGTGTCCTTGGCGGCAAAAAGGTACCATGTGTCACCGCTTCCTTTTTCTTCAGTTGGCGCATAGTCGATTGCAACCTTGGTGTTCGCCGTCACAAGATAGCCTGTGTCGATGTAGCGGGAATCGGCGCGGAGCGTCTCGACATAAGGCGGAAGTCCCATCTTCCCGCCGCACGTTAGGCGCTTCGAGACCGTGGCGTCCGGATAGGAGATGAAGGTGCCTGTGACTTCGTCCTTCAAACCGACAACAGGCGTACCATCCAGCGGCCCGAACACGCAGGGGCGGAAGTCGCGCACGAGCGTTCCCGCCTCGTAGATGCGGCAACCGTAGATCTTCATCGAGGCAAAGTAGTTGTTGGCGCCAGCGTATGACGCGAGTTTGATGGTGCTGGTATTTGCGAACACGCCATTCGTTGTGATTGACTTGTAGTCGTTCGTGCATGTGCCCGTCACAAGTCCGCACCACTTGCCGGGCACATCAAGAATCGCCGTCCGTTTCACGCCGACAAGATTTGCGACCGACGGTGCGACGCCCGTCTTCCACTGACTCGTCTTTACGACGAAACCAGCTCCTTTATCTTGGACGAATGCGCCAAATTGCGATTCGCCACTGAATATGTACCATGTCGCACCCAAAGGACGTTCTTCAGTCAGGGCGTAGTCTAGCTCCAAACGCGTATCTGCTGTGGCGAAGTATTCGGTGTCAACATACAGATGCTTGTCGGCTTCGGTGTTGTTGCCTGTCGGGGTGGCGACGTAAGCCGATTCATCGACGAGGATGTCGCCACCATGCGTGAAGGATGTCTCTGCAACAGGATTGCAGATGAAGCCACCGTCGCCGGCAATGTCCTTGAAGCCCGGCATTCCGTCCTTGAGGCACGGCGCGAAATCGTGGACGAGTGCGCCACTCTCGTAGATCTTCACTCCGAAGATGCGGGCCTTGCACTGCTTCTCGAATGCGCCGGAGGCGTTTTGGCGCGCGAAAAGGGCAATTGGCTCAATTGCCTCGTTGGTGAAGCTCTCAGGCGTAAAGTCCTCGTTGGGCACTTCATTCGTAACACTTCCGGTAATGTAGAGGTGCGGCGGATTCGGATAGTCAATCACAATCGTGTGGCGGTCTGTGTCGAGCGTGATGAAATCGCCGTTGCCGTCCTTCGGCCATACACTGTCGTACTTCTCGCCATTGCCGAGATGTATCACCCACAAGGTGTTTTCGCCGCCGCCAATGTAGAAAGAACCGGACATCTTCAAAGCCGTGTGGCTGCGATCCGCGCCGAAGAGCCGGGCGCCGGACGCCTGCTCTGTGGTCGTCAGTGCGAAATCCACCGCGACGCGCGATGCGGGCTTCAGCTTGTAGCCTGTCAGAATGCCGCTCGTTCCGTCGGATTCGATATATGCGTCTTCCGCAAACGCATGACAGGTCGCGAACGCAATCGCAATCGTCAGTACAACCGTAAACAATGACTTCGCCTTTCGTATAGCCAACATGGTTTTTCATCCTTTTGATGGTTCCCACTTCGGGTTTTCGATAGCAGTATACCATTTATCCCTTCAGTAGGCAAGGGGGGAAATGTGCAAAATGTACAATGGAGCGTCAGCCCGCCGGAAAGGTATCGCCGGGTATATATTGTTGTATGAAACCGAAAAGTTCAGTGGGCTTCCCTGCCATGTGGTCGAGTATCGCTTCAGCCGCCTTCTCGCCGGTCGCGACAGGGTCGAACTCGAAGCGTGCGAGCGAGCGTGGGTACACCGGGACGAAGCCCTTGTTCGCGAGTGTGACGGCGAACACGTCGTCCGGCGCGCGGACGCCAAGCTCCTGAAGCGCCATGAGGCCGCCGATCGCAAGGAAGTCGTCGAGCCACAGGACGAGGTCAGGCCAGGTTTCGCGGGGAGCGGAGAAGCGCTTGAGCGCGGCGTTCATGCCAAGGCGCTGGATGCGTTCGAGATATCCGTAGGAGTATCCGCCGCACTGCGCCTTGCTGAAGAAACTTTCCTCGACCTCCAGTCCAGCGTCTTTGAGTGTGCTGCCGATTCCGTCATACGCCGCTCTGAAGTCGCAGCCGACCAGCAGCACGCGGCGTACGCTCTTCGCCGCGCACTGCCCAAGGAACTCCGCCATGTCGCCGAGGTATCCAGCCGAACCATGCGGCAGAAAGTCCTCCGAATAGAGGATCGTCGACCACGGCGTTCCGAAACGGTCGAGGCGGTCGAACACCTGCTTCGGACAGTAGAGAGGCACAGCGAAGGTCTGCTTCTGCTTGAGCATCAGGTCAAGCCCGGTGAAGTTCCACCGGCCGTTCGCCTCGCGGTCGAGCGTGAACACGGAAAAAAGGTATCCCGCGCGGACGAGCCTGCGCCGCATCTCCCCGAGGAGCATCATTGCGAAGTAGGCGCCTTCGCAAGCGACAGGCACTATCGCCAGAACCTGTCCGCGCCAATACGCCTCGCGCCGTCCCAGGACCACGCATCCCAGCCTCTGGCGCGGACTCACAAGATTCTCCGACGCAAGCTTCGCGACCGCCTCGCGAGGGATGCGCATACTCACGCCGAGCGCGCTCGCCATGTCTGACAGCTTTGGCAGCATTTCGCCTTTTTTGTAGTATCCCGAAAGTATAGCGCCGCGAAGTCCGTCAGCTAGCTGGTCGGAAAGATTCACAGCCAGATTCTTATTGACCGAGAACGGCAGGCTTTTTGCGCATGCCGCCTGGCCGCGCTTTGCGCACGCGGCCTCATCGCCCATTCCCGAACTCGCACCAGTTGTAAGCATGTTCACAGGCGAAGCACCTCATTTAAGTTCCATGGTTGATGTTCCGTTGTCAATTGTGCGATTGCAGTTTGGCGAGTATTATACCAAATCCGTCCGGTGTATGCCTGCAATCGCCTCCCTTGAAACGCCCAGCGCCGAATCGCGAACGGACGGTTGATGCGCAAAAGCAAGAAAGGCGCCGTATGTCAAACTGCGGCGCCTTGCTGCCTGCCACTTGGGCAATTGGCCAGAAAGATCTAACCCTTTTTGTCCCAGACGGGAAAGCGAAATTTCACTCGATCGGCGCGGCATTCATGCGGAACTGGCGGATGAGCGCGGTGCGCACCGCCGGGATGCGCGCGCGGAACGACGCCCACGACTTGTTGGCGCGGTCCGTCCACAGGCACTCCGCGAGCGCGCTCATGCGCGGCCACATCTTCCACTCGTACTCGCTGCCGGACCAGGTGTACTCGCTCCAGTTGTTGCCCTGGCCGCCGAGGACATGGCTGTGCTGCCCTTCGGGGATGCCCGCCGCCGGATCAAAGCCGTAGCACCGCTCCAGCGTGGCGTTGAAGCCGTAGTTGATGTATTCGTACGGATCGTCCTTCAGCCCCTGCGGGTTGTCGATGTAGCACGGGTCGATCGGGCACATGACGACGTCGTGGCCGCGCGCCGCCGCCTGGATGCCGCCCTGCGGGCCGCGCCACGACATGATGACCGTCCCGGTGCCGGGATTGCCGTCCAGCACCTCGTCCCAGCCGATCGTGCGCCGCCCCTTCTTCGCCAGATACTCGGTGAAGTGGCGCGTCATCCAGCCCTGAAGGCCCTCTTCGCCGTCGAGCCCGAGCGCCTTGATGCGCGCCTGGCACTTCGGGCACTGCTTCCACATCTTCTTCGGGGCCTCGTCGCCGCCGATATGGACGATGGACGACGGGAACAGCGCGCAGACCTCGTCCAGCACGTCTTCGAGGAAGCGGATCGTCCGGTCGCTGCCGCCGCAGAAGATGTGCTCGCTCACGCCCCAGCGCCACCACGGCTCGAACGTTTCGCCCGTGCAGCCGAGCTCGGGATACGCCGCGAGCGCCGCAAGCGCGTGGCCCGGCAGTTCGATCTCGGGCACGATCGTGATGTGCCGTTCGGCCGCGTACGCCACGATCTCGCGCACGTCGTCCTGCGTGTAGAAGTAGGGCCCGTAGGGGATGTGGTTGTTCACCCAGCCGCGCTCGCTCGGCTCGCCCGGGCGGACGAGGACCTTCGGCTTCGGGCTGCCGGGGCGCACCGCGCCCTTGACCGTCAGCTCGGGGTACTTCTTGATCTCGATGCGCCAGCCCTGGTCCTCGGTGAGGTGCCAGTGCAGGACGTTCAGCTTGTGGTAGGCCATCGCGTCAAGCGTCTTCTTCAGCGTCTCCTTGCCGAAGAAGTGGCGGCAGTCGTCGAAGTGCAGCCCGCGCCACTTGAAGCGCGGCGCGTCCTCGATCGTCACGAACGGCACCGACACGCCCTTGCCGTCCGGCGTCGTCAGCTGCCGGAGCGTCTGCCGGGCATAGAACCGGCCCGCCGCGTCGGCGGCCGCGATGCGGATGCCCGCGTCGGAGACCGTCAGGCGATACCCTTCCGCCGGGATCGACGCGTCGTCCGCCTCCGTCACCGCCGCCGCCACCGCGCCGGGGTTCGCGAACGCGAGCGCGCCGTCGCCCTCGACCACCTTGTTCGGCAGCGGAATCACGTTGACCGCCGCCATCGCCCCCATCGCCGTCGCCGCCACGGCGCCGGCCATCATTTTCCTGATCATGTCTTCCCCCTTTGTCTGCGCTCCCGCGGGAGCGTTGTTGATGAAAGCGCTATTTTACCATTTTCCCGCCCCGCCGCGCAAGGCCCGCGCGCCGCGCACGCACCAACTGTCGGTCGCGCGTCACTTGCCCGTGGCTTTCATCTGGAGCCACGATTCGATGAACGGCTGCAGATGGCCGTCCATCACCCCGTTGACGTCGCTCGTCTCGTACTCGGTGCGCAGATCCTTGACCATCGTGTACGGACAGAAGACGTAGGAGCGGATCTGCGAGCCCCAGCCGTTCTCCGACTTCGCGCCGTAGAAGCGGTCCATCTCGGCCTTCTTCTGGTCCTCGTAGTATTCGTACAGCTGGGCGCGCAGCATGTTCATCGCCTTTTCCTTGTTCATGTGCTGCGAACGCTCCTTCTGGCAGGCGACGACGATGCCGGTGGGCAGGTGCGTCAGGCGCACCGCCGAATCCGTCTTGTTGACGTGCTGGCCGCCCGCGCCGCCCGACCGGTACGTGTCGATGCGCAGGTCCTCTTCCTTGATCTCCACGTCGATGTCGTCGTTGATCTCCGCCACCGTCTCCATCGAGGCGAAGCTCGTCTGGCGGCGCTTGTTCGCGTCAAACGGCGAAATGCGGACGAGACGGTGGATGCCGCGCTCGGCCTTGAGCATCCCGAACGCGTACGGCCCCTCGACGCGGAAGTAGACGTCCTTGTAGCCCGCCTCTTCGCCCGGCTGCACGTCGTATTCCTCGACCTTCCAGCCCTGCGACTCGGCGTAGCGCTGGTACATGCGGTAGAGCATCGCCACCCAGTCGCACGCCTCGGTGCCGCCCTGGCCCGCGTGGAGCTTCACGAACACGTTGCATGCGTCGAACTTGCCGCCCAGCAGCGACTGGAGGCGCAGCTTGCCGAAATACGCATCGGCCTTCGCGCACTCCGCGAGCGTCTCCTTCAGCGCCGTCTGCTGCGCCTCGCCCTCCTCCATCTCCGCGAGCTCGAGCATCACGCCCGCGTCCTCGACCGTCTTCGTGAGCGAGGTGAACGGCCCCACGTACGCGCGCTCCGCGTTCGTCGCGGCGATCACCTCCTTCGCCTTCGCCGGATTGTTCCAGAAATCGCCCGACGCCTGCTGCGCCTCCAGCTCGCCCAGCCGCGCGCGCCGCGCGTCGACCTGGATGTACGCCGCCATCTCCGCGACCTTCCGCCGCAGCTCCTCGATCCGCTGGCGGACTTCCTCGACCTCCAGCAGCTTCTCCTTGAATTCTTCCGCCATGTCCTTCTCCCCCGGGCCTAGTTGAACGTGTCCTGTGCGTATTCCTGCCGCTGCACGTGCGGCTCCGACGTGTAGCCGTCGTCCTCCTTCGCCGGCAGCGGCCGGTCCTCGAAGCGCGTGTACTCGCGCACGAAATTCACCCGCACCTCGCCGATCTCGCCGTTGCGGTTCTTCGCGACGTCGATGATCGCCAGCTGCTCGTCGTTCGCGTCCTTCGACGTCGACGTCCGCGACGGACGGCGCAGCAGGAAGACGACGTCCGCATCCTGTTCGATCGCGCCCGAATCGCGCAGATCCGACAGCTTCGGCTTCTCCTCCTTGTCGCCGCGCTGCTCGTTCGCGCGCGAGAGCTGCGACAGCACGATGACGGGAATCTTCAGCTCCTTCGCCATCGCCTTGATCTGCTGCGAAATCTCGCTCACCTCCAGCTGGCGGCTCTGCTTCGCCTTCTCGTTGCACCGGCACAGCTGCAGGTAGTCGATGACGATGAGCTCGATGCCGTGCGCCTTCTTCATGCGGCGCGCGCGCGCGCGCAGATCCATGATATCCAGCCCCGCCGCGTCGTCCACGTAGATCGGCGCGGACTTGAGGTCGTTCACCGACGCGAAGAGCGCCTGCGTCATCGCCTCCTTCTCGCTGCGCGCGACGAGGTTGCGGTTCAGCCGCCACATGTTGATGTGCGCGCGACCCGCGACCATGCGCTTCGTGAGCGCCTCGACCGGCATTTCGAGCGAGAAGATGAGCACGGGATGCGACCGGCCGCCGTCCACCGCGACGGGCGGATACATCCCGCCCTTGACGGTCAGCATCTGGCCGAGCGCGGCCGATTCGGCGATGTTCATCGCGAGCGACGTCTTGCCGACCGACGGGCGCGCCGCGATGACGATCATCTCGCTCGGCTTGAGGCCCTGGAGCTTCTCGTCGAGGTGCGTCAGGCCCGTCGACAGCCCCTCGAACGTCGTGCCGTCGGACGAGAACATCCGGTCGATGCGGCGGAAGCTCGCCTCCACCGCCTCCGACCACGGCAGCGTGCGGTCGCCGCCCGCGCCGATCGCGAGAAAGTCCTTCTCCGCCTCGCCGAGCACGATCTGCGGATCGGGATACTCGCTCTCGTCGTAGCTCTTGTCGATGACGTGGGCCGCGCAGTCGATCAGCGTGCGCCGCAGGTGCTTCTGCCGGATGATCGTCAGGTAGTACTCGGCGTTCGCCGTCGTCTGCACCTGGTCGATGAGCGACTGGACGTAGCCCGCGCCGCCGATCGTCTCGAAGCGCGCGTCCGCCCTCAGCTCGTCCATGAGCGTGAGCGGATCGAGCGGCTTGTTCTCGCGCTTCATCCGCGACATCGTCTCGTAGACGACGCGGTTGCGCGGATCGAAGAACGTGTCGGGAACGATGCCGCCGGTCTGGCAGAGGTCCATCACGCGGTCGCCGTTGCGGCCGGTGGAGTCCAGCAGGATCGAGCCGAGCACCGCGCGCTCGGCTTCGACGTTGCTGGGCGGAGCCTTCATGCCGTTGTCCATGGCGGTCTCAGCCGTTCCGGGCCTCGAAGTCCTTCATGAACGCGACGAGCGCGTCGACGCCCGCCATCGGGAACGCGTTGTAGATCGACGCGCGCAGGCCGCCGACGGAGCGGTGCCCCTTGAGCGAGCTCATGCCGAGCGCCTTCGCCTCGTCGATGAACTTCTTCTCCAGCGCCTCGTCGCCGCCCTTGATGCGCCAGGTGACGTTCATGTTGGAGCGGAACTCCCGGACCGCCGTCGGCGTCCAGAAGTCGCTCGCGTCGATCGCGTCGTAGAGCTTCTTCGCCTTCTCCGCGTTGAGCGCGAACAGCTTCTCCTTGCCCATGCGCTTGACCCACTTCATCGTCTCGCCGAAGACGTAGATGCCCCAGGTCGGCGGCGTGTTGTAGAGCGAGTTGTCCTTCGTGTAGGTGCGGTACTGGAGCATCGTCGGGATCGCCTCGGGCCCCTTCTCCGCGAAGTCGCTGCGGATCGCGACGACCGCCATGCCCGACGGGCCGAGGTTCTTCTGCGCGCCGGCGTAGAACATCGCGAATTTGCTGTAGTCGCGTTCGCAGCTGAGGATGTCGGAGCTCATGTCGCCGATGAGCGGGGCCTCGACGTCGGGGATCGTCTTCATCTCGGCGCCGGAGATCGTCTCGTTCGTGCAGATGTGCGCGTACGCCGCGCCCTTCGTCCAGTTGAACGCGGTCGGCTGGCGCGTCGGGATGTCCTTCTGGCAGTCGGCCGCGACGTTCACCGTCGCGCCGCGCAGCGCGGCCATCTTCCGGCCTTCCTTGAGCGCCTTGTTGCCCCACGTTCCGGAATTGACGTAGTCCGCGGTCTGCCCCGCGCCGAGGAAATTCATCGGGATCATCGCGAACTGCATCGACGCGCCGCCCTGCACGAAGATGACGGACCACTCGTCGCCCAGTCCGCACAGCTCCTTGAATGTCGCGATCGCCTCCTGGTGGATCGCATCGTAGTCCTTGCCGCGGTGGGACATCTCCATCACCGACATGCCGGTTCCCTTGTAGTCGACGAGGTCGTTCTGAACCTGCTGCAGCACTTCCAGGGGAAGCGTGGCGGGACCCGCCGAAAAGTTATATGCACGTGCCATTTTCTGTTCCTTTCGTTAGAGTTTATCGGTTTGTTTCTGTTGTGTCAACCGCCCGTAGAGATTATCGGGTGGGCAGTTAATTTATTAGTATATCATATTTTCGGCTGGCGGCAAAGCCGAGTTGGCGAGTTGGCGGCAGAGCCGAGCCTAGAATCCTAGAAGTCTAGACGCCTAGAAACCGAGAGCCCTAGAATCCTAGCCTCCTAGAACCCCAGCACCGCCACCAGCCCGGCGGCAAGCGCGGCGTGGTACGACGCGTGGGCGTCCAGCCCCGCCAGGCTGAACGGCAGCCACCCGCAGACGGCGCGGCTCCCCGCGCCCAGCTCCGCGATCCCGGCGTACAGGAACTGAAGCGCCGCCAGCGCCGCCCACGCCGCTGCCACCGCCGCCGCCGCCGGCACGGCGACGCGCCGCCACCGCCGCCAGACGGCGCGGCCGGCGAGCAGCGCCGCGAACCCGTAAAGCACATAGCCCAGACAGCCCCACGGATAGAAGCGCGTGTGCGAAATGCAGAATGAGAGCCCCTCCGCGGCGAAACGCGCGGTCAGCCAGCCCTGCGTGGCGGGGAAGTAGAGCCCCAGCGCCGTGCCGAGCGCGAGCGCGACGCGGAAGCGGCGGCGGCTGACGGCCTCCGATGCGTGCGCGAGCGCGCGCGTCGCCATCAGCCACACGTGGACGACGGCCGCGATGCCGCCGAAGAGCAGCACGCCCTCGACCGCGGACCGGTCGGCGCCGACGGCCAGCCCGAGCGGCGCGCAGGCCATCCAGGCGAGCAGCGCCGCCACCGAAAATCCTTCGAGCAAATCCATCGCGCGCCTCCTCCGCTGCGCTCTGAACCCGACCGCCCGGCCGCGCGCCGGATGCAGAAAAAAAAGAGCGCATCTTCCTTCACCTGCACCCTCTGATGGCCGTAGTATTGCCAATAATGAGCGCCGATGCGAAAGACGCGCCGATCAGGCACGCCTTCGCAGGCAAACCGTTCATTATCGAAAATTTACTACGTTTTCAGAGGACGTTTTGCTGCGGTGTCTTTGCAGATTTCTCTGCGCGAGCGGCCGTATTATACCACACGCGCCGCTTGAAAATCAAGGGCGCGTGCAGAAAGACGGGAAAATATGCGCGCTCAGCGGCCGACGGCCTTGCGGTAGCGCGCGATGAGCTGGTTCGTGGATGCGTCGTGCTTCCCGCTCGGCTTCTTCGCGACGAGGTCGCTCAGAACGCCCTTCGCGAGCACCTTGCCGAGCTGCACGCCCCACTGGTCGTAGCTGTAGACGTTCCAGATCACGCCCTGCACGAACACCTTGTGCTCGTAGAGCGCCACGAGCGCGCCGAGCGTCTCGGGCGTCAGCTCGTCGCACAGGAGCGTGTTCGTCGGCTTGTTGCCCTCGAACGTCTTGAACGGCACGAGCTTCTCGTCGACGCCTTCCTTGCGGCACTCCTCGGCGGTCTTGCCGAACGCGAGCGCCTCGGTCTGCGCGAAGAGGTTCGCCATCAGCTTGTCGTGCAGGTCGCCGATCGGGTTGTGCGTGCGCGCGCAGCCGATGAAGTCGCACGGGATGAGGTGCGTGCCCTGGTGGATCAGCTGGTAGAACGAATGCTGGCCGTTCGTGCCCGGCTCGCCCCACTCGATCGGGCCCGTCGTGTACGTGACCTTCTCGCCGTCCTTGGTGACGCACTTGCCGTTCGACTCCATGTCCATCTGCTGGAGGTACGCGGGGAAGCGGCGAGAGGTACTGGTCGTACGGCAGGACGCAGTAGCTTTCCGCGCCGTAGCCGTTGTGGTAGAGGATGCCGAGGAGCGCGAGGATGACCGGCATGTTCCGCTCGAAGCGCGCCGTGCGGAAGTGGCGGTCCATCCTGTAGTAGCCCTTGAGGAGCTTCCGGTAGTTCGTGCGGCCGATCGCGATCATGAGCGAGAGGCCGATCGCCGACGGCAGCGAGTAGCGGCCGCCGACCCAGTCCCAGAAGCCGAACATGTTCTTCGTGTCGATGCCGAACCGGGCGACCTCCTCCGCCGCGGTCGAGACGGCGACGAAGTGCTTCGCGACGGCGGCTTCCGCATCCTTCTTCGAAAGGCCCGCCTTCTTCGCCTCGGCGACGAGCCACGCCTTCGCGGCCTCGGCGTTCGACATCGTCTCCTGCGTCGTGAACGTCTTGGAGGCGATGATGAAGAGCGTTTGGTCCGCCTTGACCTGGCGCAGCGTCTCGGCGAGATGGGTCGAATCGACGTTCGAGACGAAGAAGAACTTCATGGTGCGCTTCGTGTAGGGCGTCAGCGCGAGGTTCGCCATGACGGGGCCGAGGTCGCTGCCGCCGATGCCGATGTTGACGACGTACTTGATGCGCCTGCCCGTCGCGCCCTTCCACTGGCCGCGCCGCACGGTGTCGGCGAAGTCGCCCATCTGCCGGAGCACCTTGCGCACGCCCGGCATCACGTCCTTGCCGTCGACCTTGATCTTCGCGTGCGGGTCGAGGTTCCGGAGCGCCGTGTGCAGCACCGCGCGGCCCTCGGTCACGTTGATCTTCTTGCCGGTGAACATCTTCTCGATCTCGGCCTTGAGGTCGGCCTTTTCGGCGAGCTTGACGAGCGCCTTCATCGTGGCCGCGTCGATGCGGTTCTTGGAGTAGTCGAGGAACCAGCCCGCGGCCTCGAGCGAGAAGCGTGCTGCGCGCTGCGGGTCCTCCGCAAAGAGGTCCCTGATCGTCTTTGTCTGGTTCCGGTCGATCAGTTCATCGACCTTTTCCCACGCCTGTGCGTCCATGTTGCCTTGTTCCTTGTTTGAGTTTCGGTTGACTGGCTGAAAAGTATATCAGACCCGCCCCCCGCCCGCAAGGGGGAATTTTCACGCCGGCGCGGGCCGGGCCTGTCCTTTCAAGCGTCTGCCGCGCGCGGCGGGGATCTTCCGGCAAAAGGATCCGCGCTGGCGGAACGCGCGGATTTTTGATATCATTGCGCCGATGGAACAAGCTGCACACCTCCCGCGTCCGGCGGCGCGCGCCCTCGCGTCGCTCGCCGCGGCCGCGCTCCTGACCGGCGCACACGCCGCGCCGCCCGCGTTCGCCACGGGCGCGGACCTCAGCTGGACCACCGAGCTGGAGGCGCGCGGCTATACCTGGCGCGACGCCGCCGGCGTCGAGACCGAATGCTTCGCGCTGATGAAATCGCTCGGCGTCAACGCCGTGCGCCTGCGCGTCTGGGTCGATCCGAAGGACGGCTGGAACGCCGGCACGGACCTCTCGGACAAGGCGCGCCGCGCCGCCCGGCTGAAGCTGCCGCTCATGATCGACTTCCACTACTCCGACACCTGGGCGGACCCGGGCGCGCAGACGAAACCCGCGCGCTGGGCGTCGCTCGACCGGACGGCGCTCGCCCGGGCCGTCGGCGCGCACACGGCGGACGTCCTGAAAGCCGTCCAGGCGACGGGCGCCGAGATCGCCTGGGTCCAGATCGGCAACGAAATCCGCCCCGGCCTGCTGTGGGACGTGCACGCGGACCGGAGCGGCGCGCTGCACGACATCTCCAGGGACGGACAGGCCAGAGCCGCCGGCAACCCGGCGAACTTCGCGCGCATCCTGAACGCGGCGGCGGCGGCCGTGCGCCGGACGTGCCCGCGCGCCCGGGTGATCGTGCACTGCGACCACGGCGACCGCTGGGGCGACCTCGTCGGCGTGCTGGAGGCGGCGCGCACCGTCAAATACGACATGTTCGGCGTCTCGCTGTATCCGCCGCCGGACTGGGGGCCGTCCGTCCGGTCGTGCGCGGACAATCTCGCCCGCATCAACCGGGAGTACGGCAAGGCGACGATGGTGTGCGAATTCGGCATGCCGACCTATCCGTTCGACCCCGCGCGCGACGCGACGGCCGCGCTGCTCGCCGCCCTGAAGAAGACGAAGGGCTGCCGCGGCCTGTTCTACTGGGAGCCGGAATCCGCGCCGGAGATGACCGGCTACAAGATGGGCGCCTCGACCGCCCGCGGCAAGGTCGCGACCCCGTCGCCCGCCCTCGCGCCGTTCAAACCGGCGCCGCGCTGAATCGGCGCGGCCGGCGCCCTCCGCCGTGCGCCGTCACGAGCTCCAGTCGGCGTCGTACT
This sequence comes from Verrucomicrobia bacterium UBA7008, assembly GCA_002449695.1. Classification (GTDB taxonomy): domain Bacteria; phylum Verrucomicrobiota; class Kiritimatiellia; order RFP12; family UBA1067; genus UBA1067. Next base: position 26,219 of record DJXI01000078.1, read on the forward strand.
GCGCCTGCTTGGCCGTGTTGCCCGCCGGGTCGATGATGCCGATGAAGGAAATGCCGCTGCCGCTGTTGCCGAACCCGCTCGCCTGCCTGAAGAGCATCAGGTAGTTGCGGTAGTGCGTCCGGTCCAGCGTCGGGCAGCGCGTGGGCCCCTCCAGGAGCTGCGTCGTCACCGCGCAGTCGCGCCCGAGCCCGAACGCGTAGACCTTGCAGCAGATGTTGTTGGTGAAGTACGTCGCCGGATCGTTGGCGTCCAGCCCCGTGCGCCCGTAGGTCGACGCGTAGTCGAGCCCGAGGTCGCGGTAGATGGATTCGCACGCGGCGGGATTGAGGATCGCCACCGCCGAGCCGTTCGTCAGCACGACGGGATAGCAGGCGCTCAGGTCGGGCCGCATCCCGGGGCCGCCGCCCGTCGCATGCAGCCCCATCTCGGTGCAGTACCTGCTGCCCGTCCAGTTCAGCGTCGACGACTGCTGGTTGGAATAGTTGTGGCGCGAGACGATGCTGACGCCCGCCTCCTTGAGCGCGGTCACGTCGCTGTCGGTCAGGTAGTAAAGGCACAGCCTGGCCGGCGTCACCGAACCGCGCGAACGCGTCTGCGTCGCCAGCGACTCCAGCCCGACGTTGTTCTCGTGCGCGTCGGCGATCGCCGCGACCTCGCCCGTGCCGACGCCGCCCGCGTTGGTGACGAGGCCCGTGCGCTTGATGCCGCAGTAGATGCCGGGCACGAAGCCGCCGTTGCCGTCGTACCACGAGGCGCGCACGAGGTACGAGCCCGCCGCGCCGGTCGCGTCGCCGCCGCCCTCCGCCGCATCGACCAGCGATTCGGCGTAGGCGAACAGGCCCTTGATGTTTTCGCCGTCCCGGCGGGCGATCTCGGTGTCGATCGTGCGCGCGATGTTCCTGATGTTGGCGACGTTCGCCTTGCGCGCCGCCTCCTTGCGCAGATCGGCGAACTTGCCGATGGCGATGACCGAGATGATGGCCAGGATCGCGATGACGATGATGAGTTCAATGAGCGTGAAACCGCGTGTGTCCGCTGTCTTCATGACCGTGGTTCCTATCGATGCGTTTTACATCCGCCTGGTGACGTGCTGCGCGCCCCGGATGGTCGCGCCGCAGCAGTCGAGCACGCCGACGAACGTCGGCAGCTGCACCGTCGCCGAGCCCGAGCCCGCCGCCTTGAGCTGGAAGAGGAGAATGTAGCGCGAATACCGCTGCTTCGGCACGAACGTCGCGTACGGCGCCGATTCGAGCCCCGCGTCCGCCTTGCCGACGATCGACGCCGACTCGCCCAGCCCGAACGCCACGATCGGCCCGCCGAGCGCGGCGATTTCGGCGCGGACCTCGCTTTCGGTGTAGCTTTCGCCCCAGTTCTTCGTGTTCATCAGCTCCAGCCCGCACGCCTGGTAGATGGTGCGGCCCATGTCGGACAGCGGGTTGACCGCCGCCACCGCCATCTGGTTCGTCACGAGCGTCGCCACGCAGAACGAATCGTTCGCGTCGAGGCCGTCGGAGGCGTTCGGCACCGTGCCGTCGCCGTAGGCGCGGTCGCGGGAATAGTGCGCGCCCGGGAAGGCATACGCGCTCGCGTCCGCGTAGGCGGTCGCCGCCATGACGTACTGGAGGCCGAGCCGCGTGTGGAGCGCCGCCGCCTGCGCCGCGCTGAGGCCGTAGAGACACAGGACGCCGCGCAGCTCGTCGGTGAGCCCCTCGTTGGACTGCGCGCGCACCGCCGCGTCGCAGTCGAGCGTCGGCCCGAAGTAGAGCCCGTTCGCGCTGTCGACGGTCGAGGTCGTCGCAAAGTCGAAGTCGCCCGCCGCCGGGGCGAAGATCGGCGCGCCGGCGCCGCCCGCGTAGAGGAGCGAATCGAGCCGGTTGAGCCGGCCGCCGTTCGTGAGGAACGCGTCCACCGCGCGCTCCACCGCCTTCTGGTTGGCGAGCGACACCTTGCGCGCCGCCGCCTCGCGGATGCCGCCCACCTTTGTCACGGCCAGCGTCGAGACGATGGCGATGAGCGCGATGACCATCAACAGTTCAATCAGGGTAAACGCTTTTTTCATCTTCTGTTCCTTCGTTTACCCGATTGAACGCCGCGCCGGGCGGCCCGGTTCACTCGTCCGCGCGTTTCGTCGCGCGGCGGATGCCGAGCGCGCGCCCCTGGAAGGCGCGGCGGGCGCGCGCGGGCGCGGGCACGCGGTCGCGCAGGTCGGCGGAGCAGGTCGCGAGGATCCCCTCGCCGAAATCGATCTCCCACGCCGCGTCCGGGCAGACGACGCCGTGCGCGTCGACGACTTCGGCCGTGATGTACTCGAGCTCGCCGAAGCGCTCCGTCGTGAAGCGCACCTCCTGCGGCGTCCCCGCCGTGCGCAGCACGCACACCTCCCCCGGCGCTTCTCCGCGGCTCTGCGCCTCTGCGTCAAGAAGACCGACCGCCTTCAGTTCCCCCGGCTCGTACGGCACCTCGAACGTCGCCTTCCAGTCCGTCGCCGCCGACACGTCGCGCGCGCCGACCGACCGGCCGTTCAGCCACAGCTCGACGCGCGGCCGCCGCGTGTAGACCTCGACCGTGACCGGCTTCCCCTCCCAGCCTGGGAACGTCCAGTGCGCGTGCGTCGGCCACACGCTCCACATCGTCGTCTTGATCGTGCCGCGCCAGCCGTCCGGCTCGCGCACGGCCATGTACGTCGGCGCATCAGCGTTCCAGAGCGTCTCGCGCCAGTGCGAGATCGGCCGGCGCCAGCCGGTGAGGTCGATGTCGCCGCAGACCGCGCCGTGCCACGGGAACGCCCGCTCGCGGAGCTGCCAGTGCTCGCCGTCCGGCTCCGCGCCCCGGTAGTAGGCGCGGCCGATGGCGGATTCGCCGAGGTAGTCGATGCCCGTCCAGACGAATTCGCCGATGACGTACGGGTGGCGGACGATGCGCGCCCACGTCTTCGCCGCGTCGGCGGGATACGTCTCGGTGTAGACCATGACGCGCCCCGGCGCGCGCGCGTGGTCGCGTTCGGTCATGTACTCCATGTAGTTGTAGCCGACGATGTCGAGCGCGGCGGCCGCCGCGTCCTGCCGAATCCACTCGCCGTCGCCCGCCCACGAGCAGAGGGCCTCCAGCACGGGGCGTGACGGATCGAGCGCGTGGCAGAGCGCCACCATCCGCGCGGCCTGCTCCGCCGCCTCGGGCGTGGTGCGCTCCAGAATCTCGTTGCCGATCGACCACGCGATGATCGAGGGATGGTGGCGCGACGTTTCGATCATCCAGCGCAGATCGCGCGCCCAGTCGCGCGCAAACGCCTCCGCATAGTCGTGGGCCGTCTTCGCCCGCCGCCAGCCGTCGCACAGCTCCTGCACGACCCACAGCCCTTCCGCGTCGCACGCCGTCAGGAACGCTTCGCTGCCCGGGTTGTGCGACGTGCGCACCGCGTTGAAGCCCGCCGCCTTGAGCTGGCGCACCTTGCGCAGCTCCGCGCCGTCGTACGCCGCCGCGCCGAGCGGCCCGTGGTCGTGGTGGACGCACGCGCCGTGCAGGAGGACGTTCGTGCCGTCGATCGTCAGGCCCGTCTCCGCCGACCATCTGATGTCGTGCCGCGGCGCGGCGGCGGGGCGCGGCGACGCGTCCGCGCCCGACACCAGCCACACGGGACGGAGGATGCCGCTCCCTGAATACCACCGGCAGTTCGGCTGGGCGGAATTGTCCACCTCGACGCGCAGCGCGTTGTCGCCCGCGTGCACCCGGCCCGCGAGCGGCACGCGGAAGCCCGTGTAGCCGTAGAACGTGCCGCGCCCCGCCGGCGCGTCGTTCACGAACACCGCCGCGTCGCGGTAGACGCACTCGAATGCGAGCGCGAGATCCGGCGCCGCCGCCTCGTCCGCCGTGAGCGTCAGCGTGCGCGCGTACGTGCCCTTCCCCGCCGGATAGAAGCCGCCGCCGAACGTCGTCTCCGCCGCCTCGTCCGGCGCCGATTCGATCGACCAGTCGTGCGGCACGGTGACCGCGCGCGGCGTCTCGCCCGCCCGCGCGAACGTCCAGCCCGCGTCGAGCCGCACGCGCGCGCCCGCCGCCGTTCCCACCGCCGCCAGCGCGGCGCACACCACAGACCATTTTGCGTTCATGTTCTCTCCTTTTTTTCGCAGCTATTCCCAGTAGAGCGGCTGGGGGTTGATGTTGGAGCGCCCGTCCTTTTTGAACGGCGCGCCCGCCCACGCCCGCTTCGCCGTCCAGTCGGCGTCGGGGCATGTCCAGAAGCTGTCCGTCGGCGGCAGGCCGAGCGGCAGCAGGAAGAGCGTCGTCATGTAGAGCGAGCCCGTGTGCGTGTAGCCGTCCGCGATCTCCGGCTGATGGCCGTTGAAGCCGAGCGCGAGGAAGCCGCCCGGGCCGAAGTTGCGGTCGTCCGCGAACATCCGCCGGCGCACGGCGTCGAGCGCGGCGCGCACCTGCCCCTCGGCGAGCTCCGGCGGCAGCTCCTTGCGCCACGCCAGGAGCGCGAGCGGCTGGAAGACGGCCATGCGGTACGTGATCGACCGGCCGAACGCGGGGTACGTCCCCTCGGGACCGATCAGGCGCTCCAGCTGCACGGCGAAGCGCCGGATGCGCTTCAGCGCGTCGCCGCGCCGCTCGCCGGCGTTGCGACGGTGCCCGTCGGCCGTGACGAAGGGCACGAGCCAGCATTTCGCGCGCACGAGCTCGTCGAGACATTCGAGGTACATGGGCTGGATCACGTAGGCGTTGTAGTAGTCGAACGAAAAGCCCGGCCCGTCCGCGTACCAGCCGTCGCCGACGTACCATTCCTCCGTCTTGTAGAGGCCCGTGCGCAGGCGGTAGCCGTCGATCGGCGCGCCCGCGCGCAGGAGGAACGCCTCCTCCAGCGAGCAGAAAAGCACCCAGTTCTGGTAGGGCGGCACGTGGCGGCGCAGCGCCGTGAACGCGTCGATGTAGCGCTTTTTCGTCGTCTCGTCGAGCGGCAGCCACAGCGCGTCCCACGCGCGCAGGAAGCTTTCCGCGAGGTAGGCCGCGTCCACGAGCGTCTGGCCGCCGAGCGCGATCTGGAGGTTGTCGGGGCTGGCGGGGTCGACGGCGTTCGCGTAGCCCTTGAGCGCGAGCGCGCGCAGCCGCGCGCGGACGGCCGCCTCCTCCGTCCCGTCGTCCGGCAGCGCCAGCCACGGCGCGAGGCCCGCCATCAGGCGCGAAAACGTCTCCAGATAGACGACGCGCCGGTCGCGCCGCCCCCATGTCGGCGCGAGCTCCAGCGTGCCCGCCTCCACGCTCAGCGCCTCGCGGAGCCGCCCCTCCGCCAGCGGCTCGAGGATCGGCACGGCCAGCCGTTCGGCCAGTTCGACCCACGCCGCGCGCGTCGCCGCGCCGTCGGCTTTCAGAACGGCGGGAGCGAGCGCCGCCGCCGCGCACAGGACAAGAGAAAGAATCTGTTTCATGTACCGCTCCTCGTTTGACTGGAGCGGTATTTTATCAAATTCGCACCGCGCGGGGAATCACCCGAAGGGGCAATTTCGGCGTAGACGCCGCCGTCGAGCGACAGGTCAGAGATGTGTCCATGACGCGCAGTCTATCATTTCTGGCAGATTCAGGCAGGACTTTCCGCGGCCCGGCAGATTCCCGGCAGATTTTCCGGGCGGTCGATGTGCTATAATTCGATCCTCGCTCAAGGAGACAAAAACATGACGACCTTTCTGCTCGCGCTGACACTTCCCGCCCTTCCGATGGGCGAACCGCCCGTTCCCGAAGTCGCGACCAACCTCGCGCTCCGGACACCGCCGCGCCACCTTCAGTCGGTCACCTTCCAGATCGACGGCGGCGCGGACGCCGGCCACGAAATCGCGCTCGCGCTCGGCACCGACGCGGACGACGACGGCGAGCTCGCCTTCGAGGAGACGGCGCTCATCTTCGGCTGCGACTGCGGCGGCTGGTATCTCGCCGACCTCGACGCATGCACGGTCAGCACCCTCGCCACCAACGCGCTCGTCCTGTCGCGGCACGACTACGACCGCGGCTGGAACCGGCTCAGGCTCGTCCGGCGCGGCGGCGGCGCGTTCAGCCCCGTCGTCACCGCCGCCACCGCCCTTTCACCCTTCATCATCCGGATCCGCTGACATGGACATTCATACCTTCGGCGTCTTCGCCGCCCTCGCCTGGAGCCTCATCCTCCTCCTCTTCGTCCTGCGCCACAAGCCCTTCAGGCTTGTGGCCGTGGCCCCCTTCAGGCTTGCGGCCCCCGCCCTCTTCGCCGCCATTGCAACCGTCGAAGCTCAGAAGCAGGGACAGTTGAGAGTTGAGAATGGAGAATTGAGAGTTGAAATGAGACGCGGCGAAGCCGCCACCGCCACTCTCAGCTCCCCACTTTCAACTCTCAACTCCCCCCGCGCCCTGAACCACGACAATCCAGCCGCCGCCACCGTCTCGCCCGACGACATCGCGCGCGGCTACCGGCTCGTCGCCGTCGTCCCCCACGCGGCCGCGCCGACGGTCGCGACGAACGCGACGACCGTCGGCAGCTGGCACGTCCACGGCGCGCGCGACGACTGGCGGTGGCTGGATCTCTCGCCCTTCACCTTTCCGCTCGGTGCCGACGAGGCGCGCCATTCGCTCGTCTTCCTCTCGACCGACGCGCGGCTCCGGCCGCGGCCGCGCGAGCCCGGGCGCGAAATCCGCGTGACCGAGACGGACGCCCGCGCGGCGGTGCCGGGCGTCAGCGCGCTGACCGTCGCCCGCGACGCGGCGGACGGTCACCCGACGATCACGTGGTCCGCGTTCCTGACGGGCGACGCGGCCGACACGAACGCGACCGCGCAGATCGAGCTCTTCGCGAACGGCGACTTCATCACCCGCGCCGGGGGCGTCGAAAGCGCGTACGCGCGCCTCGATCCCGCCGACTGGGACGGCGACGGACTGGCCAACGCGATCGACCCCGCGCCGACCGTCCCGGACGGCGACGCGTTCGGCACCGGCGTCGCGTGGCTCAACGCCAACTGCGCGGGCGTGCTCGCGGCGCAGGAGGGAACGGACGGCACGATCGACGTGACGTGGCACGCGGGCGTCTGCGCCGACGCCTACGACTGGCTGACCTTCACCGCCGGCGACGACGGCGCGCACGTCGCGTTCATCTGCGACGGCGCGAGCGACCTCGGCGACCTCTTCGTCATCGCCCGGCCCGGCCAGACCTGCCGCGTGCCGCTCCTCGTCGGCGCGACGTACCGGATCGACTCGAGCGCGCCGCTCGCCGGCCTCGCGTCGTCCGCGCCGGAGACGGTCATCTGCCCCGATCCGCCGCCCGCGGAGACGCGCCGCTTCACGGCGACGCACCCGCTCGCCTGTTCGCTCACGGGCACCGCGCCCGACTTCGCCTTCGCGACCGTGCCGGCCGTCGGCGCGCGCCTCACGGCGGCCCGGGGCGGGTGCTGCCCCGGCAGCTTCGACCTCGTCACGCTGACCTGGCGCTGTCCGGCCGCCTGCGCCTGCGCCGGCTTCGCGCATCCGCTCACGTTCGACGTGACGTGGGAAGGCTACACGCGGTCGTTCGTCGACGATGTCGCCTGCCTCTGCCAGGAGGCGAACAAGACCGATCCGAACGCCTGGTTCGCGCTTGACGCGCCGTCGCTGCTCATCAAGGACGGCAACAGCCACACCGTCGCGGGCGCGTTCCATCCGCCGTGCGAGACGAACGCGACGCTGACGCTCGCGTGCCTGTCCGGCGCGGACAGGCTGACCGTCGTCGAGAGCAACGCGTGCGCGTGGGTCGTCCGGGGCGCGGCGGCGAGCGACACGGCCGGCGACGTCGCCTTCGAGCTGCGCCTGGAGCTGGACGGCGCGATCTACGCGACGACGCAGACGCTGACGGTCGCGGAAGTCGTCCGCCTCGACATGACCTCCGCCGTCGCGGGCGACAGCGCCTGCCCGCCGCCGTTCCCGGGCGGCGTCGCCAGCCCCTTCTCGGTCACGAACAGCCCGAACCCCGACCGCCACCTCGTCATCCCCTTCCACCACGTCGCGCGCACGAACGACTTCGGCGTCGCCGATTTCACGGTCGATCTCGCGCTCGCGCTCAACCCCGCCGTGACGAACGCCGTGGCCGACTGGGAGCTCCTCGAGAACACCTGCGCGTCGGGCGCGCTCGTCCCCGGCGGCGGCCTCAGCGCGCAGTTCGTCAACCCGCGCCGCGGCGGCGTCGTCCGCGTCCGCGCGACCTGCGACGGCGCGCCCGCGACCGACGGGACGCTCGTCTTGCCGCTCGGCGGCGCCGCCCTGGACGACGTGATCGCGGCCGATCTCGCCGCCGCCGACCGGGCGGCCGCCCGGCTGGCCGCGCGCACCGGCCGCCTGACGCGCCAGTGGCCGTTCTGGGGCTACACGCAGCTCGTCGCCTTCGGCCGGGGCGACTACCGCGGGCGCGCGGACAGCGCGGAACGGCCGACCGTCTGGGTCTACAACCAGATCGACGACGAATCGGGGCTCGGCGCGGTCGCGACGTGGCACGGCGTGAACGTGCGCCTCGCCAAGGTGAGCAACTTCCTCGTCGCCTACACATGCGAGCGGCTCGGCATCTGGCACCTCTCCCAGTGGCTCTCGCAGCTGTTCGGCACCGCGAACGACGAACCGGCGGCGATGAGCTGGGCCGCCGGGGTGGAGGTCGCCGCGGGCGCGGACTTCACGGCGCGGACCGCCCTCTTCGCGACGAACGCCTGGCCGCTCGCCGACCTCAAGACGCGGCGGCTGTGGCCCAACCCCGCGCCGGCGGACAACCACTGCGCCGCCAGCCTGTTCAACAGCACCGACCGCGACCCCAACTACGTCTTCCTCTCGCCCGGCTTCCTGCCGGGAGACGACGCGGACGACGCGGACGGCGCGATTCCCGACACAACACCCGAAGGAGACGACACCTGATGAAACACCCGCTCACGCTCGCCGCCGCGCTGGCCGCCTGTGCCGCCGCGCGCGCCGTTCCCTGCGCCGACACCTTCCCCGCCGTGACGAACGCCTGGGCCGCCGGCGCGTTCTCCAACGTCTGCGAACGCGCGGCGCTGCGCCTGTCCGCCGACAGCCACGACGTCGTCGCGGCGTATCTGCTGTTCGACTGGAGCCTGGCCTTCGGCGACCGCGCGGACATCTCCAACGCGGTCACGCGCGTCGTCGCCGCGTCCGACCGCGTCGACGACGCATCGTTCACCGCCGTCTACAGCCGTCTGCGGCCGCTCTGCCTCGCCTACCGCGACGAATTCCTGCCGCACGTCACCGACGACGAGCGCCAGGCGGAACAGCGGCTCCTGCGCGCGGACGGCGCGCGCCTCGCCGACGAATTCGTCCTGCAGCTCCTCTGGGACCGCAATCTGTGGTGACGAACGCGCGCACCGACAGGCCGCTGAAGATCATCATCCTCGACGGCCCCGCCTGCGCCCTGTCGCAGAAGGAGCTGCGCGCGCGCATCTGCGCCGCGCTCGAACCGGTCATCCCGCCGGTGCAGCCGGAGCCGCCGCCGCATCGTCATCAGCCGCCCGCGCCGCAGCCGGCCGCCGCGGACGAACCGGCGCCGCGCAGACGACGGCTGCTGCACTTCCACGACATCGTGCTCGACCTCGACAACAGCCTCGCCTACCGCCGCCGGACCAATCTGAACCTCACGCGGCTGGAGTTCGATCTGCTGGAATACCTCATCCGCAACAGCGACCGGTACATCTCTCCCGCGGAACTGGCGGAAAACGTGTGGGACATCCGGTCCCTGCGCCGCAGCAACATGATCGAGAACAGGATCCACAACCTGCGCCGCAAGCTCGTCCTCGCCGGCGGCACGAACCCGATCGTCAATCGGCGCGGCTTCGGCTACGCGGTGCAGCCGCCGGCGCCGGTCAGGAGTCGGAAACGGTGAGCGGCGTCTTTTTCGGCAGCAGCATCTCCAGCTCGTCGCGGTCGGCGCGGTCGAACCACACGCCCAGCTCGGCGAGGAACGCGCGGAGATTCTCCGTCGTCTCGTAGAAGCCCGCCGCCGCGGCGGTTTCGCCGCGCAGCGCGTAGCGCTTGAAGAACTTGCCGTTCAGCTGGAGGTCGGCGCGCCGGAGCGTCTTGTGGACGACGAGGATGAAGCGCGGATGGTTCATCACCCGGAGCGTCTGGCCCACGCGGATCCGGTCGACCGACACCGGCTCGTTCAGCTTCCGCAGCGACGCGAGCGTCGAGCCGTGCTGGCGCGCGATGCGCGTCGCCGATTCGCCCGGCTTGACGACGACCTCCCTGACCCACTGCGGCGAGCGCGCGACGAACAGGCGCGTGAAGTTGAGCTCCCCGAGCCGCGCGGCGAGCTCGCCTTCGAGGTCGGCCGCGGGGTCGCCCGGCAGCGCGCGCAGCTGCTCGATGGTCGACAGCTCCAGCTCGGCGTCGCCCTTCGCGCGCGCGGCGTCGAGGCGCATGAGGAGGTTCTTGACCTTCTGCGGCCGGTTGCCGAAGTTGGAGACTTCGACGCGGGGCGGCGGGGGCGGCGCCGGGGGCGCGGCGGGGGCGGCCGTCACCGGGGGCGGCGCGGCGGGGGCCGGCTCGCCGGGCGCGTCGGACGCGACCGTCGCCGGCGGCGGCGCGAACCCGCCGAGCGCCGTCCCGTCCTCCTCCGGCGGCGCGGCGAAGCGGCGCACGGCGGCGGGGACGAGCGAGGCGGCGACGAGGAGCGCGACGACGGCGGCGATCCAGCCGAACGGCGGCGACGAACCGTCGCGGACGCGGTCGACCGGATCGTACTCGACGCCGAACTTTCCCCGGGCGAGCGACATCGGCTACTTCGCGGCGGCGGCGGCGGCATCGGTGCCGGCCAGGCCGTTCACGCAGGCGCGCAGGATCTCGATCTGGCCGTTCACGGTCTCGACGATGAACGTCTTCTCCGTCGCCTCGACGATCGTGCCGACGAGCCCGCCCGCGAAGACGATCTTCGCGCCGGCGCGCAGCTCCTCGATCATCTTGCGGCGCTCCTTCTCCTTGCGCTGCTGCGGACGGATCATCATGAAGTAGAAGATCGCGAGGATGAGGAGCATCGGCACCATCATGCCGAAGCCCGACGGCTGCGGGGGCTGGACGGCGGCGGCGGGGGCATCGGCCGGCTGGACGGTGACGGCGGTTGTTTCAGGTGTTTCGTTCATGGACTGTCTCTTTCTTGACTTGTTCTTTCCAATCGAAGAAGGTGCCGTCGGCGATCGCCGCGCGCATCTCCTCCATAAAGCGGTTGAGGGCGGTGACGTTGTGGATCGTCAGCAGCCGCAGCCCCAGGATCTCGTTGCACGCCAGCAGATGGCGCACGTACGCGCGCGTGAAGTTGCGGCAGCAGTAGCAGTCGCACCCGTCCTCCACGGGGGACTGGTCGTACGTCCACTTCGCGGCCTTGATGGCGATGTTGCCGCGGCGCGTGATGGCGGTGCCGTGGCGCGCGATGCGCGTGGGGATCACGCAGTCGAACATGTCGATGCCGCGCGCGACGCACTCGGCCATCTGGTGCATCACGCCGAGGCCCATCACGTAGCGCGGCGCGTCCTTCGGCAGGAACGGCACCGAGGCGTCGACGGCCTGGTACATGAAGGCCTCCGGCTCGCCGACGGAGACGCCGCCGACCGCGTAGCCGTCGAAGCCGATCTTCACGAGCTCCTCCGCGCAGTGGCGGCGCAGGTCGTCGTGGACGCCGCCCTGCACGATGCCGAAGACGAGCTGGCCGTCGGCGTGCGGCTGGTCCTTCGAGGCGCGCGCCCAGCGCAGCGTCTGCTCGACCGACTTCGCCGCGCGCGCATAATCGCACGGGTACGGCAGGCATTCGTCGAAGACCATCGCGATGTCGCTACCGAGCACGCGCTGCATCGCCATCGACTCCTTCGGCCCGAGGAAGAACTCGTGGCCGTCGAGATGCGAGTTGAAGCGGCAGCCCTCCTCGGTCAGCCTGCGCATCTTCGCGAGGGAGAACACCTGAAAGCCGCCCGAGTCGGTGAGGATGGGGCCGTCCCATCCCATGAAGCGGTGGAGGCCGCCGGCGGCCGCGATGACGTCCGCGCCGGGGCGCAGGAGGAGGTGGTAGGTGTTGCCGAGGATGACTTGCGCGCGGGCCTCCAGCAGGTCGCGCGGCTCCAGCGCCTTGACCGTGCCGAGCGTGCCGACATCCATGAAAACAGGGGTCTCGACCGCGCCGTGAGCGGTCAAAAGCCGCCCCAGACGGGCTTTCGTGCGTGTATCTTCCCTGAGGACCTGAAAAACCATCGCGCGTATTGTATCAAAAAACAGTTGCCTTATGACGAAAAATGGTGTATCATTTTCCCCATCACAGTTGAGAAGGAAACTTAAAACCATGAACAAAGCGTTACACGTTTTCGTCTACCTCTTCCTGATCCTTGCCGGCGTCGGGCTGTACTTCGAGTCGCAGCTCAACGCCCAGCGCGAGCTGCTGACACGGCGCAGCCGGCTCCAGGAGGACTACTTCGTCAAGCTCGCGGCGACGATCGAGCGCGAAGATGCCGACAAGACCGTCGTCGCCGAGATCAACAAGGACGTCTCGCCCGTCGAGGCCAAGAACATTCCCACGCCCGACACCGTGAACGTGCTCGAGGACTACAAGGCGTACCTCGAGACGGACGGCCTGAAGACGTACGAGTGGGATAACGACGCGACGCGCGCCCAGCTGCGCGCGATCTACAAGCTCGACGCCGAGGGCAAGCCCGAGATGGACGGCGAGATCCCGATGATGCGCGGCCCCGGCACGGAGCGCGAGATCCTCGAGAAGCTCTTCGTCTCCGGCCAGGCGCAGCAGGCCAAGCTCAACACGACGCGCGCCGAGCTGAAGGTGCTGCACGGCAAGCTTGAAGAGGTCGTGGGCGAGCTCAACAAGCTCAAGCCCGAAGCGCGCCAGGACAAGGTGACGATCGTCGAGAAGAACGAGAAGATCGCCACGCTCGAGGGCGAGAAGGCCGACCTTGAGAACCAGATCGTCAAGATCAAGGCGCAGATCGACGACCTCAACGCCGAGATCACCTCGCTCAAGGACGAGGTCGTGACGGCGAAGGACGAGACCGAGCTCGCCAAGGAAGAGCTGGACAAGGCGCAGAAGACGATCGAGCAGCTCAAGGGCCTCCTGCGCGAGGCGCTGGCCCAGGCCGGCGCGGGCGGCGCCAAGACCGGCGCGGGCATGGCGGTCAGCTCCATTCCGGCGGGCGACAAGGGCCGGATCATCGAGGCGGACAACGTGGATATGTACGCGATCGTCGAGCTGTCGGATGCCGCGATGAAGGAGCTCAAGGGCAACGATCCCAACCGTCCGCTGCCGATGATGGAATTCGGCGTCAAGCGTCCCGGCTTCCAGGGCGAGGCGGGCGAGTTTGTCGGCCGCATCCGCCTGCGTCAGGAGGTCCCCGGCAAGAACTACGTGATCTGCGACATCCTCTCCAACTGGGAGCAGGACAAACTTCAGTTCAACGATGTCGTCTTTGCTGACTAAGTCGCTGCTCGCCGCGTTCGCGCTGTCGCTCCTCGCGGGCTGCATCGCCGATACCGCCGAAGACACGAATCTGCCCTGGAGCTCGAACAGGTCCTGGGAGGGCATGGCGCCGATCGCGCCGAGCGTGATGGACCGCTATGATTGAGAACCGGTCCATCACGGTGAAGACGGGCGGCGTCCGGCTGGACGCCGCCCTGCTTTCATTCTTTCCCGCGTCGACGCGCGCCTTCGTGCGCGAGGCGATCGACGCCGGCGGCGTGCTTGTCGACGGCCGCCACGCCGTCAAGGGGATGAAGCTGCGCGGCGGCGAGACGATCTCCGTCGCCGCGCTCGCCGAGGCCGCCGACAACACGGTCCGGCCCAACCCCGCGATCCGCCTCGCGACCGTCTTCGAGGACGAGGCGCTGCTCGCGTTCGACAAGCCGGCGGGGCTGCCGGTGCAGCCGCTGACGCGCACCGAGACGACCACGCTCATGAACGGCGTCGTCGCGCGCCATCCCGAATGCACCGCCCTCGGGGACAGACCCCTCATGGCGGGCGCGCTCCACCGCATCGACGCGGACACGTCGGGGCTCGTCCTCGTCGCGCGCACGGCGGCAGCGTTCGCGGACCTGCGCGCGCAGTTCGCCGCGCAGACGGTGAAGAAAACCTATCTCGCGCTCGTCGAGGGGGCCGTGGCTGTGGGCGGGACCCTTGAGAACGACCTCGTCCACGATCCCACGCTACCGTTCTGCCGCATGATCGACGTCAGTCGCGCGCGCGCCCGCGTGAGGGCCGCGCCGCTCCACGCCGTCACCCATTTCACGCCGATTGGCCGGACTTCCTGCGGCAACGAGGAGCGCACGCTCCTCGAAGTGACGATCTATACGGGCGTCACGCACCAGATCCGCGCCCAACTTGCCTTCGCCGGCCTGCACATCGTCAACGACCGGCTTTACGGCGCGTTCGCCGTGGAGGGACAGGAGGGGCACTGCCTTCACGCCCTTGCGGCGTCTTTCCGACATCCCGTCTC
>DJXI01000022.1 GCA_002449695.1 Verrucomicrobia bacterium UBA7008
GGCGAGCGCGCAGGAGATGTGCGACCTTACGATCAAGGCGTTCGAGATGGCGGCGAAGTGGCGCACGCCCGCCGTCGTCTTCGCGGACGGCCTCCAGGGCCAGATGATGGAATCGGTCGCGCTGCCCGCGGCGGAAACGCCGCGGCCCGACTTCAGCGACTGGGCGGCGCAGGGCGAGCCGAAGACGCGCGCGAACCTCGTCAAGTCCATCTTCCTCGACGCGCACGCGCAGGAGGTCTTCAACGAGAAGCTCCAGGCGAAGTACGAGGCGATGCGCGCGGACGCGCTGGCCGAAACGTACCTCGCGGACGACGCGGAGATCCTCCTCGTCGCGTTCGGCATCGGCGCGCGCATCGCGCGCACGACGGCCGAGACGCTGCGCCGGGCGGGCGTCCGGGCCGGCTGCTTCCGGCCGATCACGCTCAACCCGTTCCCGCGCGAACAGCTCGCGGCGGCGGCGAAGGGCCGGAAGATCCTCACGATCGAGATCGACGCGGGGCAGTTCGCCGACGACGTGCGGCTCAATCTCGCCAAGGCGGGGCTGGGCGCGGAGGCGGCCGGCGTGAAGATGATCCACCGCATGGGCGGCGAAGTGGTGACGGTCGACGACGCGGTCGCGGCCGCGAAGGAGATGACGGCATGACGACGATTGAACAGAAGGGCATGTACAGGTCCTTTCCCCGCAGCGGGAAGGACGTCAGCTTCACCCACTACTGCCCGGGGTGCGGACACGGCATCATCAACAAGCTGATCGCCGAGGCGTGCGCGGAGCTGGGGCTGCAGGACCGGACGATCTTCGTCGATCCCGTCGGCTGCGGCGTCTTCACCTACTACTACTGGGACGCGGCGCACATCTCGGCGGCGCACGGGCGCGCGAGCGCCGTCGCGACGGGCGCGTGCCGCGCGCGGCCGGACGCGGTGACGATGGCCTACCAGGGCGACGGCGACCTCGGCGCGATCGGCTTCAACAACGCGTTCCAGGCGGCGAGCCGCGGCGAGAAGTTCGGCTGCATCTTCGTCAACAACTCGCTCTACGGCATGACGGGCGGCCAGATGGCGCCGACGACGCTCGACGGCGAGACGACGACCACGACGCCGTTCGGCCGCGACCCGGCGCTGACGGGCCATCCGCTCCACGTCTGCGAAGTCTTCAACCAGCTCGCCGCGCCGGTCTACATCGCGCGCGTGTCGGTCGCCGACACCCGCCGCATCCTGCAGGCGAAGCAGGCGATCCGCAAGATGTTCGAGATCGAGCGCGACGGCAAGGGCTACGCGCTCCTCGAAATCCTCGCGCCGTGCCCGACGAACTTCCGCATGAACGCCCAGGACGCGGCGCAGTTCTGCATCACGGAGATGGAGAAGGAATATCCGCTCGCCGTCTTCCGCGACGTGACGAAGGACGCGACGCCGCCCGTGCCGCGCGCCGTGCCGCGCGCGGCGAGCTGCGCGGAACTCTTCGCCGAAAAGACGGTCGTGCCGCCGGCGGCGGACGATGCGTCGTTCACGGAGAAGCGCTTCAAGTTCGCGGGCTACGGCGGGCAGGGCGTCCTCTCGCTCGGTCTCACCGTTGCGGAGGCGGCGCGGCTGGAGCGGCGGCATACGCTCTGGTTCCCGAGCTACGGGCCCGAGCAGCGCGGCGGCAGCGCCAACTGCTCCGTCGTCGTCTCGGGCACGCCCATCGGCTCGCCGACGGTGGAGCATCCCGACGTCCTCGTCTGCATGAACCAGCCGTCCTACGAGCGCTTCATCGGCGACGTGACGCCGGGCGGCGTGGCGATCGTCGACGAGACGGTGCCGCTCACCGTCGCGCCGCCGCCGGACGTGAAGGTCGTGCGCTGGCCGGCGATCCGCATGGCGGAGGAGTTCGGCGTGCCGAAGGCGGCGAACACGATGATGCTCGCCGCGCTGAAGAAGCTCGACTGCTCGGGGCTGTCGGGCGCGAGCCTCGAAGCCGCGCTCGTCGCGAGCTTCAAGAAGAAGCCGGAACTCGGCGAGAAGAACCGCGAACTGCTCCGGCAGGCCGAGGCGCGTGAAGGTTAAGTTCTACATCAACGCCGAAAAGCCGGCGGCGCGCGCCGCGGCGAAGGAGCTGACGGCCCGCGCCGCCGCGCTCGGGCTCGCCGTGACCGCGCGCGGCCGGTGCGACGCGGTCGTCGCGCTCGGCGGCGACGGCACGATCCTGCGCGCCGTCCACGACTGCGCGGGCGTGCCGGTCCTCGGCTTCAACCTCGGCGGGCTCGGGTATCTCGCGAGCGTCGGGCGGGCCGATTTCGAGACGGCGCTCGGGATGCTGGCCGCGGGCCGCTTCACCGTGTCGGAGCGGACGATGCTGGAGGTGCGCAAGGCCGGCGCGCGGCGGCGCAAGCTGGCGCTCAACGACGTCGTCATCATGCGCGAGCTGACGGGCCATGCGGCGGTGCTGGATCTGGAGGTGGACGGCCGCCCCGCGACGCGCTACATGGCCGACGGACTCGTTCTCGCGACGCCCACCGGCTCGACGGCGTATTCGCTCGCGGCGGGCGGGCCGGTGCTGATGCCGGACTCGCGCAGTCTGGCGGTGACGCCGATGAACCCCCACGCGCTGGGCGTCCGGCCCATCGTCGTCAGCGACGCGGTGCGGCTCACGGTCACGTCGCGGCGGCGGGTGAACGGCCGCCGCGCGGAAACGCTCGGCGTCTATGCCGACGGCGCGGACGTCTTCCGGCTCGCCGGCGACGAGACGGTCGTCGTCGCCAAGGCGCGCGTCGGCGCGAAACTGATCGAACTCGAAGGCTACGATCCCTACGAGGTGCTGGGCCGCAAGCTCGGCTGGAGCGGCACGGCCGTGCGCGCCGCGAACGGACGCGGCGATTTTTGATATACTATCATTTTTATGAAGTGTGAATTGTGCCAGAGCAGACCGGCTCAGACCGCGCTCGTCACCCGGCGGGACGGCGAGGAGGTGGAGCTGTACGTCTGCAGGGAGTGCGCCCGCGCGGAGAAATCGCGCCGCCAGAAGAAGAGCCAGCGCACGCGCAAGGTGACGGGCCTGCCGCCGGGCGTGTCGATGTCGGTGACGCAGATCGGCGGCGGCGACGGCGAGACGCCCCCGCCGATCGTCAGCGCGATTCTCAACGCCTTTCAGGACATGGTCTCGGACATCGAGAAGGCCAAGGGCGAGACGGACGCGAAGAAGGAGCCGGTCTTTCACGATTTTCCGTGCGACCGCTGCGATGCGCGCTACCGCATCGGCGCGCGCCTGCATCTGGAGGGTCTGCACCTGATCGGCGAGCTTGACGCGGTCAAACGCGCGGTCGAGGCGCTGAAGATGCAGCTCGTCGGGCTGGAGGCCGACGGCGTGCACGACGCGGGCCACGCGTACCGGATCCGCTACACGGGGTCGGCCGACCGCGCCCGGCGCGTCGTCGAGGACATTCTCGCGCAGGAGCGCAACGCGCGCGTGCGCCTCTTCGAGGAGATGACGCGCCACTTCGGCGACGCGCTCTGCCGCGCGCTCGCCATCCTGAAGAACTGCCGGATGCTGTCGGGCGGGGAGCTGTACGACCTCCTCTCGCCGATGCGGCTGGCGGCGATGGAGAAGATGCTGGACGGCATCACGCTGAAGGAGATCAACGGGCTTCTCGCGGAGCTCGCCGGCGAACTGGATGCGGCGGGCGCGGCGGATGCGGACGCGGACGACGCGGAGGAGAAGACGGCCGAGGCGCTCGACGCGGAGGACGCCGAGCGCGCGGACGCGATGAACAAGCGCTTCGAGGACGTGGTGCTGAACGAACGGGCGGAGGGGAAGTTCCTGTGAGTGCGAAGTTTTCAAAGAATGCGGTGGACGCGCTCAACGCGTCCGCGAGCTGCGCGCGGCAGCTCGGCCACGACCATATCGGCTCCGAACACATCCTGATGGCGCTCTTGGCGATTCCGACGTGCCAGGCGTGCCGGCGGCTGGAGAAGCTGGGGCTGTCAATCGACGATCTGGCGGAATCGCTGCGGACGATGATTTCGGGCAACGCGCCCGGCGTCCTGCAGCGCGGCGATCTGCCGATCACGTCGCGCACGCGCAAGGTGATGCAGCTCGCGGAGCTGGAGGCCGGCAAGGACAACGTCGTCGGCACCGTCCATCTCGTGACGGCGATGCTGAAGGAAGGCGAGAACATCGCCGCGCAGCTCCTCTTCAACGCGGGTGTCACCGCCGAGCGGTTCATCGCGGCGGGCACGCAGGGCGGCGGCGACCGCGCGGACGGCGCGGACGACGAGGCGGCCGACGGCGCGGATGCGGCGGACGGCGAGGCGGAGGACGACGCGGACGGCGGCGGCGCGGCCGCGCCGGGCGAGAACGGCAAGAGCCAGAAGACGCCCAACATCAACACGTTCGGGCGCGACCTGACGGACCTCGCGCGCCAGGGCCAGCTCGATCCCGTGATCGGCCGCGCGAAGGAGCTCCGGCGCGTGCTCCAGATCCTGTCGCGGCGCACGAAGAACAACGCCGTGCTGATCGGCGAGGCAGGCGTCGGCAAGACGGCCGTCGCCGAAGGGCTCGCGCAGGCGATCCACCGCGGCGAGGTGCCGGAGAAGATGCAGAAGAAGCGCGTCGTCGCGCTCGACATGGCGCGCGTCGTCGCGGGCACGCAGTACCGCGGCCAGTTCGAGGAGCGATTGAAGCGTATCATCGACGAGACGAAGCGCGCGGGCAACATCATCCTTTTCCTGGACGAGATCCACACGCTCGTCGGCGCGGGCGGCGCGGAAGGCGCGATGGACGCGGCCAACATCCTCAAGCCCGCGCTCGCGCGCGGCGAGCTCCAGTGCGTCGGCGCGACGACGCTCAAGGAGTACCACAAGTCGATTGAGAAGGACGCCGCGCTCGAGCGCCGCTTCCAGTCGGTGCAGGTGGACGAGCCGAGCGTCGCGGACACGGTCGAGATTCTCAAGGGCATCGCGCCGAAGTACGAGGCGCACCACGGCGTGACGTTCAGCCCGGCGGCGCTGCGGGCCGCGGCGGAGCTGACGGCGCGCTACCTGCCGTCGCGCCAGCTGCCGGACAAGGCGATCGACGCGATCGACGAGACGGGCGCGCGCCTGCGCATGGGCGCGAGCGCACGGCCGAAGTCGCTCACCGCGCGCCAGGAGGCCATCGACACGCTGCGCGCGAAGAAGGACGCGGCGGTGCAGGGCGGCGACTTCGACACGGCCGCGCAGTACCGCGAGGCGATCCGGCAGGCGTCGGCGGAATTCGCCGAAGAGCTGAAAAAGTGGAAGGCGACGCACGCCGAGGAGACGATCGCGGTCGGCGAGGAGCAGGTCGCGGACACGGTCGCGTCGATGAGCGGCGTGCCGGTCGAGAAGATGAACGCGACGACTGCCGAAAAGCTGCTCGGCATGGAAAAGGCGCTGGGCGAGGTCGTCGTCGGGCAGACGCCGGCGATCCAGGCGATCGCGCGCGCGCTCCGGCGCAGCCGCGCGTTCCTTGCCGACCCGAAGCGGCCGATCGGCTCGTTCCTCTTCCTCGGGCCGACGGGCGTCGGCAAGACGCACCTCGCGAAGATGCTGGCCGAGCGCGTCTACGGCGACGCCAAGGCGCTCATCACGCTCGACATGAGCGAGTATCAGGAGAAGTATTCGTCGTCGCGCCTCGTCGGCGCGCCGCCCGGCTACGTCGGCTATGACGAGGGCGGACAGCTGACGGAGAAGGTCCGGCGGCGGCCGTATTCGGTCATCCTCTTCGACGAGTTCGAGAAGGCCAACGCGGACGTCTGCAACATGCTGCTCCAGATCCTCGATGACGGGCGGCTGACGGACGGCCAGGGGCGCGTCATTGACTTCCGCAACACAATCGTCATCTGCACGGCGAACCTCGGCTTCGACTTCGCGCGCGAAGGGCATACGCTCGGCTTCACGACCGAGACGGCGCAGACGAGCTACGATGCGCTCAAGGAAAAGCTGCTCGCCGAGGCGAAGCGCGCGTTCCGCCCGGAGCTGCTCAACCGCTTCGACGAGACGGTCGTCTTCCGCAAGCTGGAGAAGCCGGACATGGCGGCGATCCTGAAGCTCGAGCTGGACAAGCTCCGCGCGCGCCTCACGGACGCGCACGTGGCGGTGACGCTCGACAGGAAGGCCGAGGAGTTCCTTGTCGAGAAGGGCTACGATCCCGCGCTCGGCGCGCGCCCGCTGCGGCGCGTCGTCCAGGATTTCGTCGAGGATCCGCTCGCCGACCTGCTGCTCGCCGGCAAGGCGAAGCCGCGTCTGCGCGGCCGTCTCGCGAAGGACGGGAAGTCGATCCTGTTCCGCTAGGCCGTCCGTGCGCGGCGCGTGCCGGCCTCAGTGCGCGTCGAGCCAGTTGGCGCCGACGCCGATGCCGACCTCGAGCGGCACGCCGAAGTCGAGCGCGCCTTCCATCTCGCGGCGGACGATGGCCTTGACGCGGTCGACTTCCTCGATGGGCGTATCGAAGACGAGTTCGTCGTGGATCTGCAGGACCATCTTCGTGCGCAGGTTCTCCGCCTTGAGCGCGCGGTCCACCTTCACCATCGCGACCTTGATCAGGTCCGCCGCGCTTCCCTGGATGGGCGTGTTGATCGCGTCGCGCTCGGCGGCCTGGCGCGAGGAGGCGTTGCGCGAATTGATGTCGCGCAGCGTGCGGCGGCGGCCGAGCACCGTTTCGGCGTAGCCTTTCGCGCGCGCGTCGGCGATCGCCTTTTCCATGTACGTCTTGACGGACGGGTAGAGCCGGAAGTAGGCGTCGATCAGCGTCTGCGCCTCGCGGCGCGGCACCTTGAGCCGCTGCGAGAGGCCGAACGCGCTGATGCCGTAGATGATGCCGAAGTTGACCATCTTGCACTTGGCGCGCTGCTCGGGCGTGACGAACGCGGGCATCACGTCGAAGACGCGGCTCGCGGTGTCGCGGTGGATGTCCTCGCCGTTGCGGAACGCCTGGAGCATCGCCCGGTCGCCGGAAAAGGCGGCCATGAGCCGCAGCTCGATCTGCGAGTAGTCGGCGGAGACGAGCACGTGCGCGTCGTCGCGCGCGACGAACGCCTTGCGGATCAGCCGGCCGCGCTCGGTGCGGATGGGGATGTTCTGCAGGTTGGGGTCGCTGGACGACAGCCGCCCCGTCTCCGTGAACGCCTGCGCGTACGTCGTGTGGACGCGGCCGTTCGCGTCGATGAGCGTCGGCAGCTTGTCCACGTAGGTGGACTTGAGCTTGGTGAGCGCGCGGTAGTCGAGGATCTTCGCGACGACGGGATGGTCGTCGATGAGTTTCGAGAGCGTCTTTTCGTCGGTCGAATACTGTCCCGACGACGTCTTCTTGCCGCCGGTGAGCCCCAGCTTGTCGAAGAGGAGCTGGCCGAGCTGCCTGGGCGAGTCGGGGTTGAATCCGGGGTCGGCGTAGGAAAGGATGTCCTGCGTGAGCGCGAGGATTTCGCGGTCGAGCGTCTGGCCGTATTCCTTGAGGCTCGCGACGTCGATCTTCACGCCCTCGCGCTCCATGTCGATGAGGATCTTGACGAGCGGCTCTTCGGCGAGCTCCAGCGCGCGCGGCGCCTGCGGGCGCAGGATGTCGTCGAGCCGCAGCGCGACGTCGGCGTCCTCGGCCGCGTAGTCCAGGATCTCCTCGGGCTTGAGCGCCGCCATCGACAGCTGCTCCCTGCCGCGCTCCTTCTCGCCGATGAGCGCCGTGATGGGGATCGGGCGGTAGTGGAGGTAGTGTTCGGCGAGCGCGTCCATGCCGTGGCGCTGGGCGGCGTCGAGGCAGTAGTGCGCAAGCATCGTGTCGTGCGGCACGGAGGCGAAGCCGATCCCGTAGCGGTGCAGGACGGAGCGGTCGAACTTGACGTTGTGCGCGATGAACGTTTTCGTCGGGTCGGCGAAAAGGTCGCGGAACGCGTCGATCTGGTCGGCCGTGACGTACCACGCCTTGCCGGGCGCCACGGCGAAGGAGAAGCCGACGAGTTTGCAGTAATGCGCCTCGGTGGAGTCGTGGCCGTCGAACGCGGCCGTTTCGGTGTCGAACGCGATGCGGTCGGCCGTCGCGAGCTCGGCGGCGAGCGCAAGCGCGTCTTCGCGCGTCGTGACGAGCCGGTAGTCGTGCGGCGTGGAGGAGAGAGTTGAAAGTTGAGAGTGGAGAGTGGAGAGTTGGGGGGAGGGGGGAGTTGAGAGTTGAGAGTTGAGAGTGGAGAGTTGAGAGTTTGGAGTGGGTTCGAGGGAGAATTCGCGCGCGAGGCGGTTGAGCTCGTACTTGGCGCAGACGGCGGCGAGCTGTTCGCGGTCGATGTCGCCGAAGCGGTAGTCCTCCCAGCGCGGCTCGATCGGCACGTCGGTGCGGATCGTCGCGAGGAATTTCGAGATCCGCGCGTCCGCGGCACCGTTCGCGACGCGCTCGGCGAGCTTGCCCTTGAGCGTCGGCGCGGCGGCGAGGATGCCGTCGACGTCGCCGAAGCGCGCGAGCAGGTCGGCGGCCGTCTTTTCGCCGACGCCGCGGATGCCGGGAATGTTGTCGGAGGTGTCGCCGGCGAGCGCGAGGTAGTCGATCATCTGCGCGGGCGAGGCGAGGTGCCAGTGCGCGCAGACCGTCTCGACGTCGTAGATCTCCGCCTCCTCGCCGCCGCGCGACGGGCGGTAGAGCCGCACGCCGGGCCGGACGAGCTGCGCGGCGTCCTTGTCGGGCGTGGCCATGTAGACGTCGAAGCCGGCGGCGGCGCCCTTGACCGCGAGCGTGCCCATCACGTCGTCCGCCTCGAAGCCGTCCACGCGCACGACGGGGATCTTCAGCGCGGCGGCGAGCTCGAAGGCGTAGGGGATGTTGGCGGCGAGGTCCTCGGGCATCTTCTGGCGCTGCGCCTTGTAGGGCGGGTAGGCCTCGTGGCGGAAGGTGGGGCCGGACGGGTCCATCGCGAGGACGAGGTGGGTGGGCTTCTCGCGCTTGAGGATGGAGGTGAGGCCCGCGACGAGGCCGAGAAGGGCGGACGTGTTGACGCCGGCGGCCGTCAGGCGGGGGTTGCGCAGGAAGACGAAGTGGCCCTTGTAGAGAAAGGGCATGAGGTCGACGATGAAAAGCTTGTCCATAACCGTAAGTATATCAAAAAAACCTCGTTCCGGGGCCATCTGCGGTTGCGGGGCGGTGCGCGGGAAGCTTTACGGAGGGTAAACGAACGACAAAAGTGCGTTTACTTCTGGAAGCGGCGATTACCAACGATGCCGCACCGCGCGGCCGGGGGGCTCTTCCCTGCGCGGCGAAAATATGATATACTATCAAACACACTTGACAAGGTGCAGTCGGGTGAATTGTAGACTGGAGTGATATGGCCAAGTTGAAAAACGAGCCGAAAAAGGCGAATAAGAAAGCAGCTGAGAAGAAAGCGGCGCCCAAGAAGAAGGCGCCCGCGAAGAAAAAGGCCCCGATCGAGACCGATCTCGACGAGCTGGATGACGAGGCCGCCGGCGTGGAGCCGGATGACGAGCTGCTGGACGCCGACACGCCCCCGGACGAGGAGACGGATCTCGAAGACGCCGACGCGCTGGACGCCGACAAGCTCGCCGCCGAGGTCGAGCGCGGCGAAAGCGAGGCGGCCGCCGCGGCCGAGGAAGGCGATATGGGCCTGGCGCCGCTGCCGAGCTTCGACATGGGCGACGACGCCGCGAACGACATCGACATGGTCCTGCCGTCGATGGAGGGCATGTCGATCCTGCGCGAGACGGAGCTCAACGACGTCATCAACGAGGTGAAGCGCCGCAGCGAGTCGAACGGCGGCTACGTCACCTACGAGGAGCTCAACCAGATCCTCCCCCAGAACATCGTCGACGCCATCCAGTCCGACCGCTACCTGAAGATTCTGGAGGCGCTCGGCGTGCAGGTCCTGCGCGAGGAGGACGTGCCGAAGTGGAAGGAGGCGAAGAACCAGAAGTCGACCGACCCGAAGGCGCGCGCGGCGGAGATGATCGAGGATCCCATCCGCATGTACCTGCACCAGATGGGCCAGGTGCAGCTCCTGTCGCGCGACGAGGAGGTGGACATCTGCCAGACGATCGAGACGGCCGAGTCGAAGACGCGCGACATGTTCAACCGCTTCCTGTTCGCGCCGCCGATGTACGCCGGGCTCCTCGACAAGCTTGAAAGCCAGTCCGAGCGCTTCGACCGCATCGTCACCGACAAGTTCGACGAGAAGCGCGACGCGTACATGGAGCTCATCCCCGGCTTCCGCAAGGAGATCAAGGACGTCGAGAAGCGTCTGCGCGACGCGAGCGAGAAGTACCTCGCGACGATCGCGAAGAAGGGCGTCTCGCCCGCCGCGCTGCGCGGCGCGGAGAAGACGCTCGCCAACGCGCGCCTGGCGCTCAAGCAGTGCTTCTACGACCTCAGCTTCAAGCAGAAGGTGCTCGAAACGCTCTGCGCCGACGCGGACGAGCGCATCTACCTGCCGTACCGCGCGCTCGTCGCCAAGCAGGCCGCGCTCCTGACGCAGAAGGTCTCCAAGAAGCGCGACAGCGACCTCGCCGCGCTCCGGGAGAAGATGAAGAAGCTGGAAGCCTACTTCGGCATGCCGCCCGAGGAGTTCATGACGACCTTCTCCGAGCTCCGCAAGGTGCTCAAGGCCGGCCAGACGGCGCGCACGAAGATGGTCGAGGCGAACCTCCGCCTCGTCATCTCGATCGTCAAGAAGTACATGAACCGCGGTCTCTCGTTCCTCGACCTCATCCAGGAAGGCAACACCGGCCTCATGAAGGCGGTCGAGAAGTTCGAGTACAAGCGCGGCTACAAGTTCTCGACGTACGCCACGTGGTGGATCCGCCAGGCCGCCACGCGCGCGATCGCCGATCAGGCGCGGACAATCCGCATCCCGGTGCACATGATCGAAACGATCAACCGGCTGATGCGCGTCCAGAAGAAGCTCATCCAGAAGCTCGGGCGCGAGCCGAGCGAGAATGAGCT
Organism: Verrucomicrobia bacterium UBA7008; assembly: GCA_002449695.1. Taxonomy (GTDB): domain Bacteria; phylum Verrucomicrobiota; class Kiritimatiellia; order RFP12; family UBA1067; genus UBA1067. The sequence goes on from DJXI01000022.1 coordinate 10,919, forward strand.
GTCGGAAGAGATGAACATTCCGCTCGACCAGGTGCGCGCGGTCCGTCGCATGGCCCAGCAGCCCATTTCGCTGCAGTCCAAGGTCGGCGACAACGACGACGCGCACTACGGCGACTTCATCCCCGACTTCTCGAGCGAAAACCCGTTCGAGGTGACGGAAGGCCATCTGCTCAAGGAACGCCTGCGCGAAATCCTCGAGACGCTGACCGACCGCGAACGTCAGGTCGTCGACTTCCGCTTCGGCCTGACCGACGGTTACTCGCGGACGCTGGAAGAGGTCGGACGCCTCTTCAACGTCACCCGCGAGCGCATTCGCCAGATCGAGGCGAAGGCGCTGCGGAAACTGCGCCATCCGAGCCGCATGAAATCGCTCGGAGACTACCGAAACAGCTGACGGGGCGCAACGCCCCGCGGCACAACACGAAAGGAACACTACACGATGGACTGCACCTCAATCAAGGACCTCTTGACCGGTGAAACAACCCGCTGCGCCGCGCTGACGGTCGCGGCGATCGCGTTCGTACTCGGCGCGCTCGTGACCTGCCTCGTCTGCAAGCTCACGAAATGCCGCGGCACCTGCGCCGCGAAAAGAGACGCCGCCGAGAAGCCCCAGCCGGCGAAGTTCGAACGCCGCGAGCCGCGCCACGACAAGCCCGAGAAGCGCCATCCCGCCCCGGCGGACGGCTCGATCGAGATCTATGTCGGCAACCTCAGCTACGACCTGACCGACGATCAGCTGCGCCAGGCGTTCGAGGCGTACGGCAAGGTGAACTACGCGCGCATCATCACCAACAAGTTCAACGGCAAGTCGAAGGGCTTCGGCTTCGTCCACATGCCCGACCCCAAGGAGGTCGAGGCGGCGCTCGCCGGTCTGGACGACAAGGAGCTGATGGGCCGCCGGCTCAAGTGCAACGTCGCCAAGAACGTCGACTGACCGGTGACGGCAGAAAAGGGGGGGGGCACATGGCAAAAGCACTGATTCCGCTGGTTGAAGGCTTCGAGGACATCGAGGCCGTCACCGTGATCGACATCCTCCGGCGCGGCGGCGTCGAGGTCGTCACCGCATCGCTCACGGACGAGCTCGCGGTGCGCAGTTCGCACGGCATCACGATGACCGCCGACGCGGCGTTCGACGTGGCCGCCGAGGAATCGTTCGATGCCGTCGTGCTGCCGGGCGGGCCCGGCACCGACCGCCTCAAGGTCGAGCCGGTCTTCGCGCGCCTCCGGCGTCAGAAGGAGGAGGGGCGGCTCATCGCCGCCATCTGCGCGGCGCCGACGGTGCTCGTCGAGGCGGGCGTGCTCGATCCCGAGCAGCACGTCACGTGCTATCCGTCCTGCATGATGGATCTGGACCGTCCGTGCGCGAACGCGCCGGTCGTGGAGGACGGGCCGCTCGTGACCGGGCAGGCGCCCGGCGCGGCGTTGCTCTTCGCGCTCGTGGTCCTGAAGGTGCTCATGGGCGAGGGCGTGGCCCGCAAGGTCGCGCGCGGCCTGGTGACGGATGTCCTTTAGGTGCGTCCTCTTTCTTGCCGCGTGCGCGGTGCTGCCGGCCTTCGCCCAGACGGAGGTCGGCTTCCTTTTTGCCTACGACCCCAACCATCCCGAGGAGCCGGCGACGCGGCGCATCCTGGAGCTCGCGCGCGAAGACCCCGATCTCGTGCCCGTCAAGTGGGGCGGGCTGACGCTGCCGGGCGGCGGCGGCCGCGCCACGTTCATGCTCGCGCTCGCGGGCGGCACGGCGCCCGACATCTACAAGGCGTGGTTCCACATCCTGCGCCATGACGTCGAGCAGGGGTTCGTCTATCCGCTCGACGAGTGGGTGGGTGTGGCCGAACGCAGTTCGGTCCTCTCCACTGATGCACATTCGGCCGGTTGCCCTGCTGAAAGTTCAGCCGTCTCCACGAACCTGTGGGACCGGGTGCGCGTGTTCAATGGCCATGTGTGGGCGCTGCCGACGCCGGGCATCGCCTACTACGGCATCGTCTACCGCAAGGATCTCGTGCGCGCGGCGGGGCTCGATCCGGAAAATCCGCCCGCCACATGGCGCGAATTCCGCGACTGGTGCGTGCGCCTGACCGAGCCGGGCCGCCGCGCGTTCGCCATCGAAAACCGCCCGTGGGGATTCCTGCCGTGGGTGCAGAGCGCGCGCGGCGACGTCATAAGGCGCCGGTCGGGCTTTCGCCGACCTGCTCAAGACGGCGAGGGAGAATGGGAGGCGTGCTTCGATTCGCCGGCGGCGCTCAAGGCGGCCGGATTTCTGCAGGATCTCGTGCGGCGCGGCGTCGTGCGCGGCCTGCCGACGCTGACCGTCGCGGACGACATCGGCGAACTTTTCGTCACGGGCGAGATCGTCGCGGTCTTCGGCGGCGAGGATCTCGTCACGCGACTGACCGAAGTCCTGAACATGCCCGCCGACGACATCGGGCTCATGCCGTTTCCGGCGGCGGACGACGGCGGGGTGCGCGTGCTGCAGGCGCACCGCCACTTCTACGCGATGAGCGAATCGGTCGCCCGCCGTCCGAAGGAGGAGCGCGACAAGGTCTGGACGTGCCTGTCGGCGCTGGCGTCGCCGGAGCTCGCGGACGCGGAGGTGCGGCGCAACGTGGCCGAGGGGCGCGCGCGCTGGTGCAAGCCGTCGGACCTCGCGCGGCTGGGGTTCACCGAGGAGCTGGCGGCGGTGCCGGCGGGCATCCGCCAGATGTACGCGGATCTCGCGCGCGGCGACATCCAGGCGGTGACCGAGCCGTGGGTCGGGTTCTGGCAGGCGGCGAGCGACCTCATCCAGCGGCGCTTCCTGGGGCTGCTTCTCTCCGACGCGGGGCGCGATCTCGACTGCGCCGCCGCGCTCCGGTCGATCACGGAGGACGCGAACCGCGGCCTCATGTTCGATTCGGACAGGACGCGCATCGCCCGCGCCCGCCCCTGGGCGCGCGTGATCCTGGGCGCGCTCGTCGCCTGCGTGCTCGTCGCGGTCGGGATCTGCCGCACGCACGGTCCGCGCGCGGCGCGTGCCGCGGCGGCCGCGTCCGGCGCCGGCCGCGCGCCGTTCGTCCGCGCGCTGATCCCGTGGCTCTTTCTCGCGCCGGCCATTCTCAGCATTCTCGTCTGGAGCTACTATCCGCTCGTGCGCGGCGCGGTGATGGCGTTCCAGGACTACCGCATCGTCGGCGACTCGTCGTTCGCGGGGCTCGACAACTTCATCCGCGTCGCGACCGATCCGAAGTTCTACCTCGCGTGGCTGCGCACGCTCGAGTACGTCGCGATCACGCTCGCGCTCGGCTTCGTCACGCCGGTCGTGCTGGCGGCGCTCCTGTGCGAGATTCCGCGCGGCAAGATCTTCTTCCGCTTCCTCTACTTCCTGCCGCACCTGACGTCGGCGCTCGTGGTGACGCTCCTCTGGAAGCTCATGTTCGACCCGACCGAGAACGGCATCCTCAACCAGGTGCTCGCCTCCGTCGGCGTCGCGCGCCACGCCTGGCTGCAGGATCCTGCGTGGGCGATGGTCTGCTGCATCCTGCCGGGCGTCTGGGCGGGCGCGGGCATCTCGTCGCTCATCTACATCGCCGCGCTCTCGTCGCTGCCGCAGGACTACTACGAGGCGGCGGCGATCGACGGCGCGGGCATCTTCGCGCGGCTGCGCCACGTCACGTTCCCGCAGCTCGCGCCGCTGATGGTGATCAACTTCGTCGGCGCGTTCATCGCCGCGTTCCAGGGGATGGGCGCGATCTTCCTGCTGACGTTCGGCGGGCCGGGCGACGCGACGCAGGTCCTCTCGCTCCAGATCTGGAAGGAGGCGTACAACAACCTGCGCTTCTCGACGGCGACGACGATGGCGTGGTTCCTCGGCGTCGCGCTCATCGGCTTCACCTATCTCCAGATCCGCTTCCTCCGCCGCGTCGAGTTCCGCCAGGCGAAGGTGACCGAGCACGGCTGATGACAGAACGAAGGACCTACCATGAGTGATTTTCTGCTTTCGCTGCAAGATGTTTCACTGGCGTTCGGCGGCCCGCCGGTGCTGGACAAGGTGTCGCTGTCGATTTCCAGGGGGTTGCGCGCGGCGCTGACCGGACGCAACGGCGAGGGCAAGTCCACGCTCATGAAAGTCATCGCGGGCGCGATCGAGCCCGACGGCGGCACGATCGTGCGCGCGCCGAACCTGCGCACGATCTACGTCTCGCAGGACGTCCCGCACGACCGCCCGGACGACGCGGCGTTCAACGCGCTCTCGGGCGGTCGCCGCCGCCGCCAGATCCTCGAAGAGGCGCTCCTCGCGCGCCCCGACCTGCTGCTCCTGGACGAGCCGACGAACCATCTCGACATGGAGGCGATCGACTGGCTGGAAGGGTTCCTGCGGCGGCAGCGCGAAATGGCCGTCCTCATCGTGACGCACGACCGCCGCTTCCTCAAGCGCGTGGCGACGACGATCTTCGATCTCGACCGCGGCGAGCTCGCGGGCTGGCCGTGCGACTACCCGACGTTCGTCCGGCGCAAGGCCGAGCTCCAGGCCGACGAGGCCGTCTACTGGGCGCGCAAGTCCAGAAAGCTCGCCGAGGAGGAGGCGTGGATCCGCCGCGGCGTCAAGGCGCGCACGACGCGCAACGAAGGGCGCGTGGCGGCGCTGAAGAAGCTGCGCGCCGAATTCGCCGCGCGCCGCACCGCCGTCGGCACGGCGACGCTCCGGCTCGACACCGCGCAGCCCGGCGGCGTGAGCGTCCTCAAGGTGAAGGACCTTTCGTTCGCGTATCCCGGCGGGCGGCCGATCGTCGACAACTTCTCGGCGACGATCCTGCGCGGCGAGCGCATCGGCATCCTGGGCGGCAACGGCGCGGGCAAGACGACGCTCCTCAACCTGCTGACGGGCCGCCTCGCGCCGACGGCGGGCGAGGTCGTGCGCGGCACGAACGTGGAGCTCGCGTTCTTCGACCAGCTGCGCAGCGAGATGAAGCCGGAGCTGACCGTCGGCGAAAACATCGCGTCCGACCGCGACGAGGTGATCGTCGGCGGACAGAAGAAGCACGTCTATTCGTATCTGGCCGATTTCCTCTTCACGCCCGAGCGCGTGCGCACGCCCGTCAAGGCGCTGTCCGGCGGCGAACGCGCGCGGCTGATGCTGGCGAAGCTCTTTCTCAGGCCGGCGAACCTGCTCGTGATGGACGAGCCGACGAACGACCTCGACATCGAGACGCTGGAACTTCTGGAAGAACAGCTCCTCGCGTACAAGGGGACGCTCCTTCTGGTGAGCCACGACCGCGAATTCCTCGACAACGTCGTCACGTCGACGTTCGTGCTGGAAGGGGACGGCACGGTGCGTGGCTTCCCGGGCGGCTATGCGGACTATGTCGCCCAGCGCGGCAAAACTGCCGCGGCCGCGAAACCGCCGCCGCCGCCCCGCCCGGCCGCGCCCGATGCGGCAACGCCGCCGCGCGGCACAGCCGCCGCGCCGCCCGCGCCCAGGAAACTGTCCTACAAGGAGCAGCGCGAGCTGGAGGCGCTGCCGGAGCGGATCGACGCGCTCGAACGCGAACTCGCCGATCTGCGCGCGGCGCTCGGCGACGGCACGATCTACCGCACCGATCCCGCGCGGGCGCAGGCGCGGGCGGCACGGCTGCCGCTGGCCGAGGCCGAGCTGGAGGCGGCGGTCGACCGCTGGGCCGCGCTCGAAGAGCGGGCGGCGGGGGCCTAGGATTCTAGAATTCTAGAAAACCAAGCCTCCGAGCCCCCGGATTTCCGGGCCTCAAAAAAGTTTAAAATACCCCCTTGCGGGGCGGGTGCGGAATGTGATATACTATCCAACCGTTGCCCGCGGAAGGGCGGCGTTGATCCTTGACAACGGACAGATGGAA
>DJXI01000024.1:0-22241 GCA_002449695.1 Verrucomicrobia bacterium UBA7008
CGGGCACGTCGCTCGCCACCACCAGCTCAAGAATGTGCATCGCCTGGAAATCCCTGCCGCGGCTCTCGTACTCGTCGGCCAGCAGAAACGCCGCCTTCGCGAAGCACGCGCTTGCCTCGTCGCCGTAGACCGTCCCGCTGCGGATGCCCTCGCGGTAGGCGATGACGACGCCGGAATAGAACTGGTCGACGGCGTCCTCCAGGCGCTTGAGCTTCTCGAGCGTGCGGCCGATCTTGAACGAGACGACGATCTTCATGTCGGGCGACAGCGCCTCGCCCTGGCGCACCGCGCGGTACGCGTCGAGCGCCTCGCGGTAGCGCGCGGGGTTGTCCGCGCCCATCACGAAGAGCGCGTCGGCCTTCATCACCTGCGCCTTGAGCCGCTCCTCGTCCGCCGTGCCCTCGGCGAGCAGCGCGCGCTCCAGCACGAGCACCGCCTCGTCGAAGCGCGCCAGCTCCATCAGCGACTCGCCCTGGATCAGGTAGCCGCGTGCGCACGCGGGCGAGGCCGGATAGCGCTCGACGAGCCGCGTGACCGTCTGGACCGCGCGGTCGAAGTCGTTGTCCGCGAACGCCGCGCGCGCCGACCACACGAGCGCCTCCGGCGCCTGCGGCGCGTCGGGCCGCAGGTCCGCGTACGACGCGAACAGCGCGCACGACTCGCGCCACTGCCGCGCGTTGTAGGCGAACTTGGCGAGCCACAGCGTCGCCTCGGCGCGGATCGCCGGGTCGCGGCCGTTCGCCGCGATCTCCCGCGCCTTCGCGCGCGCCTCCTCGTCGCGCAGCTGCCCGTAGAGGCAGAGAACCTCGAAGTAGTCGGCGAGCGGCCGGCGCGACGGATCCTCCGCCGCCAGCTTCGCGAACGCCCGGCTCGCGCCCTCGAAATCGTAGCCGCGGTACAGCTCGCGCGCCTTCTCCTCCATCTCCCGGAGGTGCACGACGACCTTCAGCTTCTCGCCCGCCGGCGTCTTCGGGTACTTCTCCAGCACGAGCCGGTACTTCGCCATCGCCTTCTCGCCGTCACCGTTTTCGGCGTAGGCGTCGCCCTGCTCCAGCACCGCGTTCGCCCGCGCCGTGTCGTTGGTCGCGTAGGCCTCCGCGCGCGCGAACGCCGCGACCGCGTCCTCGTAGCGGCCGAGCTTGCGGAGCGCCCAGCCGTAGCCTTCGTGCACCTCCGCGATCCGGGCGGCGTCGGGCCACGTGACGAGCGCGGCGCTGTAGGCGTTCGTCGCCGCCTCGTACCGCCGGGCCGCGAGATAGGCGTCGGCGAGCGCGAGCGACGCGTCGCGCGCGCCCGTCGCGTCGGGCGCGTCCGCCGCCGTCTTGCGGATGAGCGTCGCGCCCTCCTCGAACGTCTCCGGCGATGCGATCAGCACGCGCCCCAGCCGCAGCGCGGCCAGCCGCCGGAGGTCCGCGCTCTCGGCGAGCCGGTAGGCCGTGCGCAAGGGCCCTTCCTCGCCGAGGTTCACGGCGGCGGGCACGTAGATGCGCGCGTCGAGGTTGGTCCGGGCGACGATCTCGCGCCAGAGCGCCTCGGCGCCCTTGCGGTCGCCCGCCGCCTCCAGCACGCGCGCGGCGTCCAGCTTCGCGTCGTCCGCCGAGCCGAAGCCCGTCTCCTTCAGAATCTCCCGCGCGGCGGCGCTGTCGCCCGCGTCCATCGCCAGACGCGCGCGCAGCCGCGCCTGCAGGGCGACGTACGTCCCGTCCGTGAACGTCGTCCGGGCGAGCAGCTCCTCCGCGTCCGCCGCCCGGCCCGTCTCGGCCAGCGCGAGCGCGCGGTAGTAGATGTAGCCGTCGCCGGACGCCTGCCACGCGTCCAGCCGCGCCAGAAGATCGTCCCAGCGCTCTTCGCGCGCGTAGCTTTCCAGCGTCACGAAGCGGCCCTCGTCGCCGCCCGCGCGTTCCGCGTGCGTGCGCGCCACGGCCCACAGCCCGTCGCGCAGCGCCTCGCGGGCGATCTCCAGCTCGTCGGCGGCAGCGGAAAAGGCCACGGCGCACGCGAGCGCCACCGTCCGGCACGGTGTCACGATCTTCCTGGGAATCTCAACCATCTTCATCCGTGGCGCTAGTATATCATTTTTTACGCACGCTGTGGCAAAGTCCCTCCCGCTCATTCCTCGACAGGTTGCGCGTCGCGGACGCTAATCTAGTACGCTCGCGCAGGGCGCGAGCTAATCTAGAAAATCTAGACGAGCGAACGCAGTGAGCGATCTAGAACAGCGAGCGAAGCGAGCGGTTGTGAATATGATATACTACGGACATGAAACATCCCGCCCTTCTGCTGAGCGCCCTTCTCGCCGCCGCGGCGGCGACGGCCGCGCAACCTGACCGCTCCGTCGTCCGTGACCCCGTCAAGGAAGGGTCGCGCCAGCTGGCCTTCCCCGGCGCCGTCGGCTGGGGCCGCTTCGCGCGCGGCGCGCGCGCGGGCGCGAATCCCGCCGTCTATCACGTCACCAACCTCGACGACGCGGGGCCCGGCTCCCTGCGCGACGCCGTGTCGAAGCCGAACCGCGTGGTCGTGTTCGACGTCGCGGGCGTCATCCGCCTCCAGTCGCGCGTCACGTTCGCGCCGGGGCTGCTCATCGCCGGGCAGACCGCGCCCGGCGACGGCGTCACGGTCTACGGCGACGGCTGCTCCTTCTCGGGCGCGGACGACCTCATCTGCCGCTACGTCCGCTGGCGCATGGGCAAGGGCGGAGCGAAAGGCAAGGACTGCGCCGGCATCTCGCGCGGCACGAACATGATCTTCGACCACTGCTCGTTCTCGTGGGGGCGCGACGAGACCTTTTCGATCAACCCGGACAGGCACAGGAAAGGCGCGCTCGGCGACATCACCCTCCAGCACTGCATCTTTTCGCACGGCCTGCTGCCGCATTCGGCCGGCGGCCTCATCCAGACCGACCGCGTGACGCTCTACCGCAACCTCTACAGCTGCAATTCGACGCGCAACAACAAGGTCAAAGGCACGTGCCAGTACGCCAACAACATCGTCTACAACTGGAAGAACGGCTGCTTCATCATGGGCGGCGACTCCTCCGGCACGAGCCGCTGCAACATCGAAGGCAACCTCTTCATCAACGGCCCGTCCGGCGGCGGCGGCGCGTTCGTGCGCGGCAACGACAGGTTCCACTTCTTCTCGCACGACAACTGGCAGGACGCGAACGCCGACGGCGTCTTCAACCCCGTCTGCCTCGACGGCGTCCAGACCGGCGGCGGCGACCGCGTCGCCACGCGCTTCGACTATCCCGCGCTGCCGCTCGTCCCCGCGAAGAGCCTCCTGAAGACGCTTGACCGCGTCGGCGCCGCGCTTCCGGCGCGCGATCCGTACGACACGCTCGTTGTGAAAGAGGTCCAGAGCCTCGGCACGGCGGGCGCGCTCATTTCAAGCGAATCGGAACTCGCCTGCGGCGCGCCGTCCACATGGAAGCTCGCGGCCGGGCGCGCGCAGCCCGATACCGACGGCGACGGCCTGCCGGACGCCTGGGAGGCGAAGAACGGCACCGACAGGCGCAAGCCGGACGCGACGGCCCTCGCGCGCAACGGCTACCTGAACATCGAGAACTACATCAACTCGATCAGCATGCCGAAAGCGAAGTGAGGTCGATCGGCCGCGACAGGCCGGGCCGCGCCGCTCAGCGCGCGAACCGATACCGCGCGAACGCGACGGACGCGGACGGCGCGCCGAAGACGAAATAGAGATCGCACGTCTCCGACGCGATGCCGGCGACCGGCGCGGTGAACGTCCGGAACGCGCCCTGCGTGTCGGACAGCGGAATCGACGCGACGACCGGCCCGTCGACCGCGCCCTTGCGGACGTCGATCCGGGCGGGCCCCGCCGCCCGGCAGAGCACCGCGACGGACTTCGGGGCGGAGGTGAACGCCGCGCCCGCGTACCGGACCCACGCGCCCGCGCCGTCGGCCGTCACGACGCTCGTGCGCTGCGCCTTCACGTCCGCCATCGTCACCTTCACCTTCTCGTCCTGGCAGATCGTCACCGCCCGGTTGGCCCGGTACGGGTCGAGCGGCTTCAGCTGCGCGGGTCCCGCGTGCGTCGGCACGACGGGCACGATGGTGCCGTCCGCGTTGTACCGGAGCTCGTCGATGCAGACGGAGCGCTCGTAGATGTTGCCGCGGCCCTGCCGGTTCGTCAGCAGGCGCGAGTGGTAGACGATGTACGTCTTTCCGCGGAAGTCGACGATCGAGTGGTGGTTGTTGTTCCACGAATTCTCCGCCCAGTTGGGAAGGATCGCGCCCTTCCAGACGAACGGGCCGAGCGGCGTGTCGCCGATCGCGTAGTCGATGGACGCGCCGCGGTCGGGGAAGTTGGCCGAGTACGAGAAGTAGTACTTCCCGTTGTGCTTGTGCAGATAGGACGCCTCGAAGAAGCTCGGCATGCCGGTCGCCTCCCCGCCGTCCCTGGAGGCCTTCATCATGATGCCGGGGAGCTGCACGCTGATCATGTCGTCGTTGAGGCGCACCGCGCGCGCCATCGTCTCGCCGTTGCCGCCGAAGTAGAGATACGCCCGGCCGTCATCATCCACGAACGCGGCGGGATCGAAGACCCAGCACGCGTCACACCCCGGCATCTCGCGGCCGATCAGGTGACGGCCCAGCGGATCGGTGTAGGGGCCCTCGGGACGGTCCGCGACGGCGACGCCGATGGGGCCGCCGGAATTGGGATAGTAGAGATAGATCCGGCCGTTCCGCTGCGCGACGCCGGGCGCGTAGAGATTCCAGCACCACGTCACGTCCTTCCCGCCGGTGAACACGTCGCCGTGATCCGTCCAGTTGACGAGATCGTCGGTGGAGAGCAGCACGTAGTCGTTCATCTCGAAGCCCTTCTGCCCCGCCAGGTCATGACTGCACATGACGTAGAGCCTGTCCTGCCACACGAACGCGTTGGGATCTGCGGAGTACTTGTGGGTGACGATCGGATTGACGGCTGACGCCGCGCCGACGAGCAGCGCCGCCGACAGCGCCGCCGCGAGTTTCTTCCTGCTGGCCTGTTCGTTTTTCATGCGTGCATTATAGCAAAACGAACACGCCGCACCAATAACCCGTTCGGGGGACGGGCCAACGCGTCAGCGGCCGCCGTCCGCCGTCACGGTGACGGTGATCGGCCGCGAAATGCCGGTCGGGATCAGCTCCGCCTTCTTCGAGATGTGCGGCTTCATGTCGTACTTGTCGATGCCGGGCGACGTCGTGAACGCGGCCTTTTCGCCGCGATCCTGGAAGAGATCGCCGATCAGCCGGTTGCGCCAGGGGTTCGTCACGCGGACGGTGAACGCGGCCGTCGCCCCGCCGCCGGCGCGCACCGCCTCGGTGATGTCGAGCGGCGCGTACGGATCCCACATCGTCCCGACCTTCTTCCCGTTCACCGTCACCTCGGCCGTCGCGCCGAACGCCGGGATCGAAAGAAGATACCGTTCCTTCGCCGGTTCCGCCACCGGCAGGTCGAGCGTCAAGTCGTAGCGCAGCACGCCGCAGTAATACTTCACATCGGGATCGTTCTCTTCGGTGAGCGAGTGGAACGTCCCGATCGGCAGCGACGCGATGCCGCCGTCGCTTTCAAAGGTGATCGTCCCGTCCGCGCCGTCGTATTCACGCCTCGCGCGCACGCGCGGACACATCACTTCGGCGGCATACGACGGCAGACCCGTCGCGTCCTCGCCGAAGATCACGAGCACGCTTTGGCGCGGACGCAACCGCAGTTCGTAGCCGTCGTCGGACGGTGCCAGCGCGTAGCGTCGGCCGTCTTCCGGATCGAGGACAACGGCACGAGCATTTTCGCGGGCGCGATTGCCGAAATCCACGCGCAGAGTGCGCGGTGCGAAATCGAATGCACTCGCCAGGAAATAGACGTCCTTCGAACCGTTGCGAACATGGCGCGCGAACATCGTTTCGACATCGCCGTCCGACGCGAACGCAATGTCGTTCTCATAGGCGGGGGCGCGTTTGAAGGAGGCGTCGCCCCAGATCGAATCGGAAATTTCGCGCAGCCGCGCCGTTTCCGCCGCACGGTTCAGGAGGCGCAGGGTGCGCACCGGCTTGACGCCGCACACGCGCGCGCCGCGACGGTGGAGTTCGCCCAGCTTCTCCATCGTCGCCAGATCGAGCGCGTCGTGGCGCACCATGATTTCGGTATAGAATTTGTCGCCGTCGAGAACGATGCACCCAAACGGATCGACGGTGACGCGCCCCGAAAGAAGAACGTCCTGGTTGATGTACTGGAAGGTGCGGCCGTGCGGCAGAAGGCGCGCGATCTCGTCGTCCTTCATCTCGAACGCAGGGAGCGTGTCGCCGATGTAGACGAGCGCGTCCGCGACCTTGACGCCGCCCTGGAGCGCCGCCTGGATGCGCGCGTGGTACTGCCAGAAGGAGTCGGAGAAATTGTACCACGGATTGAGGCGGTTGAACGCCTGCCCGTAGATGCCGAGCGTGAGCCCCGGCGCGGCCGCCGTCGGCTGGTGGACGTACGAGTGCAGGATCATCTTCGTGATGCCGTGCGCGAACGCGCGGTCGCCGTAGGGCTTCAGGTCGAACGGCGCGTCCGAATAGAGCCCGTAGCCCGTGTACGCCTCGCCCGCGACGACCGGCTTGCCGTACAGCACGGCGGCGTGCTGGGGCGAGAAGTGCTTGATCGGCTCGACGTAGCTCATCTTGAACGGATACGTGTGCGCGGCGACCTTCGCCCAGAACTCCGTCATCGGCACGTCGCAGTACTTGTACGTCTTGAGGACATCGACGGCGGGAAGATTGTCCCAGCCGTAGATGCCCTCCGAATAGAGCAGCATCCCCTTCGCGTGGCAGAGCTCCGCCAACCGCTTGAAGTAGTTGTCGATGATGAGATCCGAGCACGTCAGCCGGAAGTCGTGGCGGAACGCGGCGCTGTCCTCCGGCGAGCCGACCGTCTCGCCCGCGAGCACCGGCAGATACGGAACCGGATCGTAGCCGCGCCGCTTCTTGAATTCCTCCGGAAACTTTTCCGTCCACGTCTGGAAGCCGCATTCCCACGAATCGACGAGGAAGTAGCGGAATGTCTTGCCCGCGTGCGGGCCGGCCGCGTCGATCAGCCACTGCGGATAATGCGTGAAGTGCCAGTCGAGCGCGGCGGCGTCCATCTTGTCGCATTCGAGGCCGATCCCCTCGGGCGACGCGGGATGGTTGCGCTTGCCATTCGTCGTGTAGCCGAAGCGGTACGTCCGGCCGTTCGCCGTCACCGTCGCGATGTCGCGGTAGAAGCCGTCGCGGACGGTTTTCGGATTCCCGACGACGACCTCCTTCCCGTCGACCGTCTCGATCCGTTCCCAGACGAGCTCCTTCATCGCGCGCTCCGGCGTGATCCACGGCCCGCCCGATTCGCTCCAGCCGTCGCAGTTCGCCGCGCCGACTTCGAGGCCGAGGCGCGCGGCCTCGTCGAGCGCGAAACGGAAGAGGTCGAACCATTCCTTCGACGCGAACTTCACGGTCGGCATCGCCTCCTCGTCGATGTCGCGCACGTTCTCCGGCGCGACCTGCGCGAACGCGGTGAACTGGCTGCCGAACGGCCGGTACGCGTTGAAGAGCGTCACGTTGCGGACGCCCGACGCCTTCATCGCCTCCAGGTCTTTCGTGATGCCGTCGCGCGTGATGTGCCCGTTCATCCAGTGCCACCACGTGCCGACGGCCTCATCCGTGACGGGCCCGGACGCCGCGCAGGCGCCGCAAGCCAGCAGAAGTGAACCGAGGAGGAGTGTCCGAGCCGTCCGATGTGCGCAAGTTTTTTTCATGCCGCAAATTATATCAAATCCAAACTACGTGCGTCACTTAGATCTTATCCAGCCTCAGCGACCGGGCGCGTTGTCGGTAGGGCGCGTTGTCCCCAACGCGCCGCCGCATTCAACATCATTTCTGAACCATTATCGACTTCTGAGGCGGGGTCTGTCCCTGCGAATTTGCTACGCTTCTATGGGGGCGAGGCCCTTGTGTCCGACCAGTCCGTAGAAGAAATCCGGTAAACGCATTTGCCGCCGCGCAACAGGCCCGGCTCACTCCCAGATGGCGTAGATGCTGAGCGTCCTGCCCTCTGCGGCGGCGTTCTTGATCCATTCGCCGTCGGTCTTCCAGACCTTCCCGGCATCGGCGTTGGCCGCGTTCGACGCCCAGCCGACAAACTTATAGCCCGGGCGCTCCCAGCCGAGACCGGCGATCGTCGAGAGTTTCGTCGACGCGCCGAGCTGGAAACCGAGCGTCCGCCACCTGCCCGTGCCATCGTTCTTGTTGAACCGAATCTGGTAGTAGCCCGGCTTCAGCTCCCACACCGCATAGACCGTCAGGATCTGGCCCGCCTTCACCGGCGAGGACAAATAGGCCCAGTCGCCCTTCCACACCCTGGCTGCCGCCGCGTCAGCGGTCGTGAGCGCCCAGCCCTTGAACTCGTACCCGCGACGCGCCCACTTAAGGCCGTTCGCCACCGACGGCATGCGCGTCTTCTCGCCGTAGTTGAAGCCGACCGTGCGCCATGTTCCCGCGCCGTCATTGCGAACGAACTCAATCGCGTAGCTGCCCGGCTTGACAGCCCACATTGCATAGAGGTCGACCGTCTCGCCTGCGTTCGCGAGGTCGGTTACGTTCTCCCAGTTCGACTTCCAGACTATGGTCGAGTTCGGGTACTTGCCCCAACCGACGAAGTCGAGCCCGCGCTTCGCCCAGCCGAGTTTCGCAATCGATGTCAGCCGCGTTGATACATTCGCCGCCACCCCCTGCTCCGCCGTCACATCGTCACTTCCGTCATTCTTATGAAAACGGACTTGATAGCAGTTTGGTTTCAGCCTCCAGTGCGCATAGTACGTCACATTTCCGGCAACTTTAGTTGAATCTTCAATTTTTGTTCCTCCATCCGCAGACGTAAACCAACCCTCAAACATGTAGCCCGTACGCACAGGAGAAGGCAGTTCCCCAATCTCCTCGCCGTATTCCACTTCAACAACCATTCCTTCCGAAGTGACATTCTGCCCAGCAGTCATCGCCAACCTAAATCCAAAATCACCAACCAAATGCCGATCTCGATAACATCCATATCCATTATAATGTCCACTTTGACATTCAACTGCATCCCTGTTATAAGATCCGCCTCTAAGCACCCGCATAGGCCACGTGCTGCTTAGAGCAGCCGGGCCACCGACAGGATCTATGGCTGGGGCTGACGCTTGATCGTCCTCATACCAGTCAAGGCACCACTCCCACACATTGCCATGCATGTCATAGAGCCCCCAGTTGTTCGCCTCACAAAGCCCAACCTCGTGAGTACATCCAGATGAATTTCCAACGTACCAACCTACACCATCAAGAGAGGAATCGGTCGATGAGCTTTCCAGGTAATCCCCTGTATTCAAATCCGTAGTAGTTTCAGCGCGACACGCATACTCCCACTGCGCAGATGTTGGCAGATCAAGATTGTCAAGATCAGCTTTGGCGCGAACTACCGCAAGGAAACTGCCTTCATCGACATTCGAATTCTGCGGCCAGCCAGCTCCAATGGTCTGTCCTCGAATCATCTCGTAGGAAACCATTTCGACCGGACGACTGTCGGAATCGGCATCCCATGAGAACCAACTGGGGTTGCTCCCCATTACAAGTTCCCACTGCTTTTGCGTAACCTCAAAAACCCCAATATAGAAATCCTTCGACAATGTAACATGATGGATGGGGGCCTTAGAGCGATCCCAGCGATCCCCCATCATGAACGATCCTGCAGGTATGCGGCGCATGACAAGCTTCGTCTTCTTGTATTCGTCAGACCATCCACCCGCTGGAACATCGTCAAGATAACTGACAGGATAAGATGTCGCCGATGAACCGCCTGAAAGGTCTACGACCATATACTGGCCGTTGCCGGGCCCACTACCATTCGCGTCGAAAGTTACGATATATTTGTTCTTCTCCCACTGCGCAACGTATGTTGCATTGCCAGCAGGAACCGTAGCAGGCACCACCGGCGACCAGCCGGCGAACGTGTAGCCGGCGCGCGTCACCGTCGGCGCAGCAAGTGCCGTGCCGTAGTTCTGAGTCACCGTCTTGCCGCCCTTGCCGCCGTTCGCATTGAACGTTACCGTATACCTGTTCACCCTCCACTGCGCCGTATAGGTCGCGCCGTCTATGGGAACGGTCGTCGCAACCAACGGCGACCAATCGGTGAACGTGTAGCCCGTCCGAGTCACCGTCGGCGGGGAGATCGCCGCGCCATAGTCCATGGAACGGCTCCATCCGCCCGTGCCGCCGTTTCCGTCGAACGTCACCGTGTACTTGTTCGCCCGCCATTGCGCCGTGTATGTCACGTTGTCGGCAGGGACCGTAGCAGGCACCACCGGCGACCAGCCGGCGAACGTGTAGCCGGCGCGCGTCACCGTCGGCGCAGCAAGTGCCGTGCCGTAGTTCTGAGTCACCGTCTTGCCTCCCTCGCCGCCGTTCGCATTGAACGTTACCATGTACTGATTTACATTCCATACGGCATAAAACGTCAGTTGCGCATCCGCAACATCCGTAAGGTTCGTAACAGGCTGTCCTGCCGCGAACACAACCGCACCCGTTGCGTTCGTCGCCCACCCTGCGAACGAATGGCCCGTGCGAATGAATCCGTTCGCCGCCACCTCAACCTCACAGTCATAGGTTGCCGGCGTGGCGTTCATCGCACCGCTTCCGCCGTTGGCGTTGTAGGAGATCGAATACCTGTTCGCCGTCCACATGGCCCACACCGTCTGAGCCCCCGTCATGTCCTCGGTGATCCGGCTCGGGGTCCAGCCCGCGAATGCATATCCCGTCACCGCAGACGGCTGCGTGAACGCCACCGTCCTGCCCTCCACATATGTGCCGGGATTGGAGTGAGTGGCACCCCTGAGATTCGTGTACGTGATCGGTGAGTTCACAATCGGCCTCTTCATGCGGCTTACCGGGCCGGACACGACGTCGTCCTCGACGCCGACAGCCTCAACCCAGTACCAGTACATGACGCCACGTTCACCCGTCACGTCCCGATATGCATCCGTGCCGCCCGCAAGGGTCGCGAGCGTATCCGCCGTCGAGATGTTGTTCGACGTCCCCCTGTACAGACGGTATGTTGTCGCCCATGCCAGCGTGTTCCAGGCGAGAGCCACCCCGTCGAGCGTCGACTTGGCCTCCGTGAACTCAATCGGCAACGGCTTGAATTCGGCCCGAATTCCAGTCATTTCGTCGGCGTTCATCGTCAGCGGATTCGCCGTCGAGCTGATGGGGCCCGTCCAACGCACGAACCGGTATCCGTCATCCGGAACCGCCGTCAGGACGATCTTCTCACCCTTGTCGTAGGTCCCGGCGCCGGTGATGCTGCCGCCACGCCCGGCCTCCGCCTGTATCTGTACGAGGATGCGAGCCGACTGCGTAACGGTGTACACTTCGCCCGCTACGACGATTTTGCCGACACGCGGTTTGCCGGTATTGTTGTCATCGCAGATGAACCGCACCGTTCCGCTTCCCGTGCCGGCATCATAACCGCTCACAAGAGTGATCCACGGCTCGGTCACGATCGCGGTCCAGACGGAACCGATGTTCGCCGAAACGCCGAACTCGCCCGCGCCGTTGTTGCCCTTCACCGCCGACCCGTTCGGACGGATGGAAAGTGCATACGCGCGCTGCGTGATGTACACCTTCTTGTCGCCGACCGTTATCCAACCCGTCCGCACGGAGCCGTCGCCGACGTATGGCGCGACGATGTAGAGTATTTCGCCGTCGCCCGTCCCAGAGTCGCCCTGGAATATCGTGATCCACGTGGGGTCGCTCGCCACAGCCGTCCATGATACGTTGCCGTCCGGATGGATGGAAATCGATTCATACCCGCCGTCCGTGCCGAAAAGTTTTGTGTCATACTCAACTTCAACGCCGCGCGCCTTCTGCGACACGCTGAACTTCTTGCCTGCAATAGTCACGGTTCCGCTTCTCGGATAGATCGTGTCGTTCGCCGCGGCCTGAAGGACAACCGTATCAGGACCGGTTCGCGAGGTCGAGCCGTTCACTGTCAGCCAGTCCAGCGACTCCGAAACGCTCCACTGCACGATATTTGCCACCGATACCTCCACTGAACACGACTCGCCCGCCGCTTCAAATTCATATCCGCTTGACGAAATCAGCGCCGTCGCTCCAGGCTGGGTGACAGTATGCGTCTTGGAGGACAGTCCACCCGATGGCGTCACTGTGATCGTTCCGGTTCGCATAGAAAGGGTCGGATTCGGCGACGCCGAATAGACGATGTTTCCATTACCTGCGCCGGATGCCGTCGCCGCATAGATCGAGCACCAGTTCGCGCCGCTCCTTGCCGTCCAGGGCAAATCGGGTGTTGCCGTCACGGTGATGATTGCATTGGCACCCTCAACGCTTGCAGTCGACGCCGTCGGGCTGATGCTGAACGAAAGCGCTTCTTTCGGACGTCCCTGCTGCGTCACGGTGAACGTCTCTGTTCCGATCGTGACGGTGCCGGTCCTCGCCAGATAACTCGGATTTTCGCCGATGGCAATGGTCACCAGATCGCCACCGTGTCCGTTGCCCGCGTCGACAATGGAAATCCAACTGTTGTTTGGCGTCACGCTCCACTCTTTGATGGCAAGCGCGTTCACCGTTATCGGTATCACATGCGTCTCGTAGTTCTGCGTAGTCGAATAGGAATCAAGCTTCATTCGACTGCCGTACTGGAACACCGTAAAGGTGTTCCCCGCCACGGTAAGCGTCCCCTGCCGCGTCGAAACCTCGTTATACGGCGCCACCTGGTATGTCACGCTGCCGGGCCCCAATCCGCTCGTTGCGGAAACCGAAATCCAATCGGCATTCGACTTTGCATGCCAGAGCATCTTGTTCTGCGTCGATACGGAGATCGTACCGCTACCGCCATTCGACTCAAACTCCCTGTTCCCCGGGGAAATCGTTCCGCCGACACCGTCCTGCGTAACGGTGTGCGTATTCCCGCTGACATAGACATAGCCGATCCTCTGTTCTACGTTTGTCGTCGCGCTGACGGTATAAGCGACCGGATAGCCAGCAGAGCCGCTCGTCGCATTCAATGTTATCCAATCCTCCGATTTCGATGCCGTCCACGTGCCGCTGCCGGATGTAATGATTGCATTGCCGCCGCCATTCACGCCAAAATTGCGTGTTGTCGGCGTGATGGTGATACTCTTGTTTGAATCCGCAGGCGGATTGGCTTCTGTTTGCACATAACTGTCCGATGAGGTTACTTTAAGGGTAGAAGTCCAAGTTTGAGTTCCTTTCGTGCAGATCACATCGTAAGACCCCTTGGATGGTCGCCACACAAACGTACCTGGTGTTGTTGAAGAAAGGATATGCTCACCATTAGCAGTAAATGTGAAATCTTCACCATTGAGATCAGAATAATCAACCGTAATCGGACCTTGTACACTCGTCCGTTCGCCCTCGTATGCCAGGCATCCTTTTTGTGTTATCGTCACCTCCTGAACTGGTACCCATGATTCTACCTCGGAAGTCTTTAGCGAATCACTTTCTTTGTAGTTGTAATTACCATCGTTCTCTTTGTATTTTTTGAGAACCGGAGCGTAGAGCGCTATCGTCACAGAACGCGACCTGCCATCCTCGATTGGCTTTATGCAGAAACTTACATCTTTCGACCAATATGTCTCAACTTTCCCGAAATTGCCATCGCTAGTAGCAGTCAACCACGCTTTGTCACGGCCAAGTTTCCATTGGCATGTATAACAATCAGGCAATCTAACACTACATCTTCCAACTCCTCCTGTCACCCAGAAAGTTTCTCCCGGCAGCGATAAATTCATCGTTACAGGCTCTTGACATACGGTTATATTCAAAGACTGCCATTTACTTTGGTTTGTTTTATATGCCATTAGCCGCAAATCACTTGTTCTTGTTTCCGCCGATCTGTTGGGAGTGTTTGCAGAGAAGGAATAGCCTATGCTGCGATCCGCAGGAGAATCTGCCGCACCTGACAGCCATGAATTATTAGAAAAACTGGTTATACTATCAAAATACTCTGCCGTGTAAGAACTTTGCGCAGATTGCACCAAACCGATTTTGGCTTTGGAGTAATCTCCTCCTGAAAGGTATGACCACCCGGCAAAGTCTTGCGTATTCTTGGTGATGCTTTGACTTCCGCCGCGCGCAGGAAGTGATATCGTCTCTGCATAGCAAATTACCGTAGATGACAATATAAGGGCCAAAGTAAACTTGCCTGACACACTTCTTTTGCTCATTTTCGATTTCTCCTTGTCAATTTTCAAAATTTATTTTCGCCACTTTACGTGACCGGCGAATCTGCTTGGACAACCAATTGCAGACGCTGCGCGCAAGCTCTTTGCCGTGCTTCGCGGCATTCATGGCGCTCTGCCGAAACTTTGCAGCTGTCGTCTGAGGGCCTTTCCCCCTGAACGACTTGACAATGGCAAGTTTATAAGACTCGGACTGCGTATGTTTTTAGTCTCCTTGACAGGTTTCTCTGCCGACATAACCGCTTTCTGTCCCTTTCTTGCCCTTCCCGTAATCGCGGCAGCAGAAGAGGGCGACACCTCCCACCGCGTTTCAAGAGAGGCCCTGGAAAAGCCCTGTACGAGACGCGGAGAAAAATGCGCCCAAGGGCGCATTCCCCTCTTTGCCGGCCCGTACAATAGAAATTTTCCAGGTTTCTCTTGAGCCGATCAAAGCAACGAATGCTGAAATCTGCCGATATTATAGCATAAATTCCGCCCGTTGCGGGCGTTCTTCTGCCGCACATCGCGCAGCCGCCTTCGCGCTTCCCCGGACCAGGGCCTTCCCAGTCCTCATTTCATATTGCCGCGCCGGTCGAAAATCTTACGCGAAAATATCAATAGACATCGCGCAGGAGCATCTCCTGAATCTCTTCATGCTCCCTGTCGATGCGTTCCTGCGCCTGCCGCTGCGCCTCGGCCGCCTGCGCGCGCCGCGCGTCGATCCGCCACAGCGCGGCCGCCGCGCCCAGCGCGACGAGCCCGGCGCAGACGGCCGCGACGAGCAGCCGCCGCGCGCGGTGGCGCCGCCGCACGGCCCGCGTGAACGCCGCGACATCACCGTAGCGCTGCGCGGGAATCGAACTCGTCGCCCGCCGCACGATCTTCGCCCAGCACCGGGGCGGGCGGTCCTGAAAGCACTCGTTCACGATCACGCCCAGCGCATGGATGTCCGCCGCCGGCGTGACGTCGCCGCCGCTGAACTGCTCCGGCGCCGAAAAACGCGGCGTCCCCGCGCCGACCGCCCGTCCGCCGACGACCGAGCGCGACAGCGGCAGACGCGGCGCGCGGCGCACGGAAACCTGCTTGAGCAGGCCGAAATCGATGATCACCCGCTCGCCGTTCGCGCGCCGCATGACATTCTGGGGCTTGAGGTCGCGATGGACCAGCCCGCGCGCATGCAGACGCCCGACCCTCTCCGCGACCGCGAGAATGTAGTCCGCCACCGCCCGGTCCGTCCGCGGCAGCTCCGCCGGTTCCAGCAGTTCCGTCACCAGATAGGGATGTCCCGCGTGCTCGCCGCGGTCGAAAAAGCGCGGAAACGCCGGATCCCGGTTCGTGCGGGCGAACCACCCTTCGCGGTCGAAGCGCGCGCGCGCCGCCGCCTCGTCGCGCACGAGCACCTTCACGGCCGCGGCGAGCGGCAGCGAGGAGTGGACGGCCCGGTAGACCTCCGACGAGCCGCCGCGCCCGAGAAACGCCGTCAGCCGCCAGGGGCCGAAGCACGTGCCGGCCGCGAACCGCGCGCCGGACGGCACGGCCGCGTGCGCGCGGAGAAACGCGTCGAGCGCGCGCGGATCATCGGAGACCGACGCCATCCGCCGCCTCCAGCGCCCGGACCAGCGTCCGGAGCCTCTCCATCATCCGGCTCTTCATCTGATCGACCGCATTGCGGGCGATGCCGAAGGCCTGCGCGACGTCGTCGGGCTTCTCGCCGTTCACCGCCACGCGGCGGAACACTTCGCGCGTCCGCGCGTGGACCGACGCGTCCGCCAGCAGCTGCTGCAGCGCGATCTCCAGGAGCGACTGGCGCCAGCGCGCCTCCTCGTCCGCGTCGACAGGCGGGACGCGGCTCACCGCCGCGGCCGTCTGCGCGCCGGCGAACGCGCGCTGCCGCCGGGCCCACCGGTCCGCCCGTGCGGCCGCCCGGAGGGCCTTGTGGCGGAGAATGCCCGTCAGATAGCTGCGGAAGTGGCCCGTTTCCTCCGGCACGTACCGGTAGACCGGCAGCGCCCGGATGAGCGCGATCAGCGTCTCCTGCACCGCCTCGTCGGCGTCGACGGCGGGGAACCGCTCGCGCAGATACGATTCCATCATCGGCCGGTAGCGCGCGACGAACTCCCCCCAGCGCGCATGCTGGGAATCACGCGCCAGGTCGCGCAGCAGCGTGGTCGAGGTGGTCGGAATCTTCGCCATGGGCCTCACCGCTCCGTGGACAGAACCGTCGCCCGGCGCCGGCGCGGGACGAAGAGGACGGCCAGCAGGATCAGGAACGCGCCGACGAGCGGCTTGTCCCCGAGCCGCACGTACGGCGTCGGCGCGCGGCCGGCGTCGCCGAGCGCGAGCGCGTCGCACATCGTCGCGGCCGTATCGACGAGTTCGCGGCCGTCCGCGCCCTTGAGCCAGCTCGCCGTGCCGTCGGCGGCGATCGTCCCCGTCACGCCCGAATTGCCGACGCGCAGGACGGGCAGCCCCGTCTCGATCGCGCGCGCGACCGCCTGCCACGCGTGCTGCACCGCCTCGTCCGACTGCGAAAACCAGCTGTCGTTCGTGATGAAGCAGAGCGCCCGCGCGCCCATTTCCGCCAGCCGCCGCGCCTGGGCGGAATCGGTGTCCTCGTAGCAGATGCCCGCGCCGACCGGCACCTTCGCGTCCAGAAGCTTCAGCTCGCCCGGCCAGCACGTGCCGACGGGCGCAAGCCGCTGGAGCACGGGGATGACCTTGTCGAGCGGGATGAACTCGCCGAACGGCACGAGGTGGACCTTGTCGTAGATCTGCACCGTCTCGTCGCGGTAGAGCGCGGCGGAATTGTACGCCCTGCCGTCCGCCGACCGGCGGTTGCCGCCCGCGAGGACGGGCGTGCGCGCCGCGCCGCCCAGCCACGCGGCGAACCGGCGCGCATGCGGTGCATCGACCGCGCCGATTTCGCAGAACGCGCTTTCCGGCAGCACGATCAGTTCCGGCTGGACGTGGCGCACGGCCGTCAGGAGCCGCGTGTAGACCTCGACGGGATCCTCCTCGCGGTCGCGCGCGAAGACGGAGGGGAAGTTGCGCTGGACGAGCGCGACGCGCAGCGTCTCCGCGTCCGCGCCGGGCCGCACGACGAACGGCTCCGCCGCCGCGAACGCGCCCCAGACGATCAGGAGCGGCAGGAACGTTTCGATCGACCGCGCCCAGTTCGGCAGCCCCACCGCCGTCGGGCGGTACATCCGCTCGGCGATCGACGCGATCGTGCCGTTGACGAGGACGACGAGCGCGCTGACGAGGGAAACGCCGCCGAGGACGGCCGGCGCGCCGAAGCCCGCGTTGACGGGCGCGACGCCGAGCTGATTCCACGCGAAGCCGCCGCCGACGCGCGAACGGACGATCTCCAGCCCCGCCCACGCGACCGGTTCGACGACGAGCAGCGTCACGAGCCGCCGCCCGTAGCCGCCCGCCTTCGCCCACGCCCACGCTTTCGCGGCGAGGAAGCCGAACGCGGCGAAATAGAGCGCGCAGTACGCGGCGAGGAGCCCCCAGCCGAGCGCGACGAGCGGCCACGGCCCGCCGTTCTTGACGATGGCCGGCATCCACGCGAGCGTCGCGAACCAGAAGAAAAAGCCGTTGGCGAACCAGAGGCGCGCGCTGCGCACCGCAAGCGAAGGCGGGCGCGGCAGGTCGACGGTGCCGTGCGTCCGCCGCCGCAGGTCGATCCCGCCCGTGCGCGAAAACCACAGGAGCGGCGCGAGCGCGAAGAGGCAGTCCATCTTCTCGCCCATCGGCGGGAAGCTCGCCCAGAGGAGAAACCCCGGAATGAGCTTCACGAGCCAGAACGACTTTGCGAACAGGGCGCGGATCATGCGGGATTCCAGCTGAGGTCGATGCGCACGGGCGCGCCCGGCGGCGGCGCAAACGTGCGCGGGACGTTCTTCGTCGTCACCCAGAGCCGCCCGAGCCGGAACACCGCCAGGCCCTCCGCCGGCGCGGCCGGTTCCGTGAGGGAGATGAAGAGCGGCGTCGCCTGCTGCGCGAGGCATTCGACGGCAAAGCCGCTTTCCGCGAGGAACGCGAGGTTGTCGCGGCCGTTCTCCGGCGAGGCGACGAAGCGCCGTACGCCGAGCGCCGACAGGCTCGCGAGCGCGCTCGCGTTGAACGCGTAGAGCGTCCAGTCGCCCGTCACGTCCGTCACGCCCGCATGCGTCAGGAGCCGCAGCGTCGCCAGATCGCTCGCCTCCCACCGGTCGCAGCCCGCGCGCAGGAAGCGCTTGACGGCGGCGCGCAGACGGTTGAACGCGGGCTCCGGCGTGTAGACGGGAAGCGCCAGGCGCAGCGACGCCGCGCCGACATCGGGCAGGTCGGCGGGATCGGCCGTCTCGTCGATGCGGACGACGACCTCCTCCCAGTCCCCCTGCGGAAGCGGCTGCCCGAGGCGGATCTTGAGGACGCGCGACGGCACGGCCGCAGGCGCGGCCGACGGCTCGACCGTGTCCGCCAGCGCGCGGGCGAGCGTTTCCTGGCGCGCGCGCGCACGCGCGTCGTCCAGCTGCTCCACGAGGTCGCGCCGCAGATCGTTCAGGACGCTCATGGGCGCAAAGAGCCGGTCGGGATCGCGGACCGTCAGCCGGCCCAGCCGGTAGTCGGTCTCGCCCAGTTTCGAAAACGCCTTTTCGACGGCGGCAAACGTCTTCTCCGGCGACTTCGCGGGCGTGAAGCTCCCCTTCACCTCCACGCCGTTGGCGCGGATCGCCCCGGGCGTGATCGTCACCTCCACGTCGACGGGCACGCGGCCCGTGTAGTCGCTCGGCCGGTAGACGGGCGCGGGGAACATCCGCTTGACGGCGTTCGACATCGAGCAGTAGACCGTTTCGCCGGGCGTCAGCGCCAGCTCGTCGGGCACGAGGATTTCGACATCGGAGCCCGCCGGCACCTCGAAGACGTTCTCGCGCGAAATCGCCCGGCGCATCCGCGTGATGCCGAGCCCGACGGGCTTGCCGCCGTCCTTCGCGGCGAACTGGAGCCCGTCGTGGCGTTCGAGCGCGCGCGCCGTGTGGAAGCGCAGCCACGCATTCCCCTCGCGGTCGCGCGTCACGCGCTTGACGGTGCCGATCGGCGTGCCGAGGTGGCCGAGCGAGACGGGATCGATGACGCGCTCCGCCGGCGCGCCGTGGAAGTACAGTTCCGTCGTGCGGCGCGAAAAGACGGTCTCCAGATCGGCCTGCCGCACCGCGCCCTTCGCGGCCGACGTGCCGTCGAGGAACTGGCGGTAGAACTTCGTGACGCTCGCGACATAGAGCGCGCTCTTCATGCGCCCTTCGATCTTGAGGCTCGCGACGCCCGCCTCGACGAGCTTGAGCACGTCCGCGCCGAGGCGCAGGTCCTTCATCGAGAACGGCAGCGCCCGACCGCCCGCGCCGTCGTCGTACGCGCCGCGGCAGCAGTACGCGCACGTGCCGCGGTTGCCGCTGCGCGACTTCTCCATCGCCGAAAAGAGGCAGAGCCCCGACAGCGAATAGCACAGCGCGCCGTGGATGAAGACTTCCAGCTCCACGCCGCAGCGCTTCGCGATCGACTGGACTTCCGCGAGGCTCAGTTCGCGCGCCAGGACGACGCGGACGAAACCGAGCTCCTTCAGCGCGAGCACGCCTTCGAGGTTGTGCGCGACGAGCTGCGTCGAGGCGTGGAGCGCGAGACCGGGAAAGTACGTGCGGCAGAGCCGCGCGACGCCGAGATCCTGCACGATCAGCGCGTCGGGACGCACCGCGTCGAGCGCCGCGAGGCGGCGGACCGCCTCGTCGATGTCGGACTCGTCGATGAGCGTGTTGAACGTGACGTAGACCTTTTTGCCGCGCGCGTGCGCGACGCGCATCAGACGGTCCAGATCCTCGATCGTGAAATTCTTCGCGAAGGCGCGCGCCGAGAAGTCGGTCAGTCCCAGATAGACCGCGTCCGCGCCCGCGTCGAACGCGGCGAGCGCCGTCTCGAAGTCGCCCGCGGGTGAAAGAAGTTCCGTCTGTCCCATCCGTCCGAGCCCTTCGCTAGTACATCTTTTCGTATTCGCCCCTGCCGATGCGCTTGAGCGTGTGGAAGCCCGCGCGCTTGGCACGGTAGTGGAGATCGGTCTTGGAATGCGCGAGGCCCGGCGCCTGGATGACGCGGTAGACCGGCGCGCCGCAAGCGGGGCAGACGGTCAGCTTCGCGTCGTTCAGCGACTGCGTGATCTCGAATCCGCCGCGGCACTTCGCGCAGCCCTTCTCCGGTTCCGTTGCTTCGTAGACGTACAGCGGCATCACTTGCCTCCCAAAAGGCCGCGCAGCGCCGTCGTGGAGCGCGCGGGCAGACCCGGGGACGGCACGCGCTCGGCGACGACCAGCTCGATGCCGCGCGCGCGGCAGAAGTCGGCCTTCTCCTGGGACCAGCCGTCCGAATTGACGAAAAAGATGTCGGGCTTGAGCGCGTCGACTTCGGCGGTGAAATCGAGGTAGCCGCTGCCGGAATTGATCCAGGCGTCCTTCACGTAGCGGATCGCCTTGACCATGTAGAGCCGCTCGGCGTCGGGATTGACCGTCTGCCGGTGCTTGAGCGCGGCGATGGTGCGGTCGCTGCCGAGGCCGACGTAGAGGTCGCCCAGCTTCGCGGCCTCGGCGAAGAACGCGACGTGGCCCGAATGGAGCAGATCGTAGCAGCCCGAAACAAAAACCTTTTTGCGCGGTGCGTCCATTTCCTCACCTCCCGGTCTCGACGGCGAACCGGTAGCAGCGCCCGCCGTTGCCGGCCGACGCGAGAACCTTTTCCATCTGGGCGCGCGCCGCGCGCGACTTGGCGAGCGCGAAGAGGAAGCCGCCGCCGCCCGCGCCCGTCAGCGTCACGGCGTCGGTCCACGGCGCGATGCGCGCGATGATCATCTCGACGTTCGGATTGGTGCTGCCGGGGTCGAGCGCCTTCTTGTTCAGCCAGTAGGCGTTGACGACGGCGCCGAACTTCGCCCAGTCCCGCCGCCGGAGCGCCGCGAAGCCCGCGCGCGCGTCGCGCTTGAGCGTGGCGACGATGGCGGCGGCGATGCCCTCGGGGTTGCGTGCGTAGAACGCGAGCACGCCGCGGAGGACGTTGCGCGCCATGCGCTTCTGGCCCGTGAAATAGAGAACGCCGCGGTCGCGGAGAAACTTCGCGAAATCGGCCTCGGCGCGCGCGTCCAGCCGCCGGACGCGGAACGTCTGCGCCGCGCCCGGCGCGGTTTCGAGCAGCTTGACGCCGGGATAGAGCGCGCCGAGCTGGTCCTGCCAGCCGCCGCCCGTGCCCATCTCGCGCTCCAGGGCGAGCGTCAGTTCGCCGATCCGCTGCGGCGAGGGCGCCGCCTGCGGATCGCGGATGCGCAGCAGCGCCTCCAGGAGCGCCGAGCCGAGAATCGAGCTCGTGCCCATGCCGCTGCCCTTCGGCACGTCGGCGGACATGCGGATGTCGAGGCCGCCTTCGGCGAACGTGTAGCCGGTCACGGCGAGCGCGCTCTTCACAAGCGCGCACCAGTCGTGCGGATCCTTCGCGCCGTAGATGTCGGATTTGCGCGTCAGCGTCGCCGTCTTGCCGAGATCGACCGATTCGACGCGCACTTCGCGCGCGGCGAGACGGCGCACGCGGGCGCACACGGGCCGGCGCGATTCGAGCGTCACGGCGACGTTCAGCACCGCGCCGCCGCAGTCGTTGCAGATGGGCGGCGTGTCGCTCCAGCCGCCGGCGAGGTCGATGCGCAGCGCCCGTTCGACCGTCACGCTGTCCGCCGCCGCCGTCATTTCTCCGCCTGCAGGGCCGCGAGACGGGCCTTGAGCTCCTTGACTTCGGCGCGTGTCTTGGCGAGCATCTTCGGCAGCAGGACGCGCGCGCCGAAATCCTTCATGGATTCGGCCGGCGCGCCGATCACGTACCGGACCGAGCCGTCGAGCGTCTGCGGGACGCCCGCCTGGGGCCCGACCTGCACGCCGTCGGCGATCTTGATGTGGCCCGACACGCCCGCCTGCGCCCAGATGAGGCAGCC
>DJXI01000024.1:22296-42120 GCA_002449695.1 Verrucomicrobia bacterium UBA7008
CCGCCTGCGCCCAGATGAGGCAGCCAGAGCCGATCTCGGTCGAACCCGCGATGCCCGACTGCGCGATCAGGCCCGAATAGCCCTTGACCTTGACGTTGTGGCCGATCTGCACGAGATTGTCGATCTTCGTCATCGGGCCGATGTACGTGCGGCCGATGCGCGCGCGGTCGATCGTCGTGTTCGAGCCGATCTCCACGCCGTCGCCGAGCTCCACGATGCCGAGCTGCGGAATCTTCTCGATCTTCGGCACGGGCGAGCCGGGCTCGACCGTCGTGTTGAAGCCGTAGCCGTCGCCGCCGAGACGCACGCCGCAGTGGAGGATGCAGTCCTTTCCGACGATCGTCCCCTCGCGCAGGGTGACCTGCGGATAGATGTGCGTGCGCGCGCCGACGGAGCAGCCTTCGCCGATGAAGACCTGCGCCTCGATCACCGCGCCGTCGCCGATGACCGCGCCCTTCTCGATGACGGTGAACGCGCCCACGTGCACGTCCGCGCCGAGCGTCGCGCCCGGGTCGACGAGCGCCGTCGGATGGACGCCCGGCGCGCGCACGGGCTCGGGCGGCGCGAACAGCTTCGCCGCGGCCATGCACGCGTGGTTGGGATCGGCGACGCGGATGATCGCGCACGGCGCGCCGTTCGTCCAGTCGAGCGGCAGCAGCACGGCCGACGCCTTCGTTCCCTGGACGAGCCTGACGTGCTTCGGATCCTTGCAGAAGCTCAGGTCGCCCGCGCGCGCCTCCTCGAGGCCGCCGCACGCGACGAGCTCGACGTCCGCGCCCTCCAGCGTGCCGCCGAGACGCCGCGCCAGTTCGCTCGCCTTCATCAGTCCGCGTCCTTCTCCGCCGCCTTCGCGGGGTCGACGTTCATCGTCTTCAGCACCTGGTCCGTGACGTCGTACGACGGCTTGCCGAACACGGCGACCGTTGAATCGAACACGAAGTCGTAGCCGTTCTTCTCGGCGAAGACGGCGATGCGCTTCTTG
Organism: Verrucomicrobia bacterium UBA7008; assembly: GCA_002449695.1. Lineage (GTDB taxonomy): Bacteria > Verrucomicrobiota > Kiritimatiellia > RFP12 > UBA1067 > UBA1067. The sequence continues at coordinate 23,279 of DJXI01000024.1, forward strand.
AGGTCGTCCGCCTGCGTCTTCAGCAGCCGCGCCTCGTTCTCGGAGAGGTCCTGCTGGAGCTTCATCGCCTCGCTGCGCAGCTTCTGCTGCTGCTCGACGAAGCGGCGCTGCACCTCGGTGAGGTCGTTCTCGAGCTTGGTCTTGGCCGCCTGCGCGAGCATCGGGTTGCGGTAGTCGTCGGCGAGGCGCTTGCCCTCCTCCTGGATCGCGTCGAGCTCGGCCTTCATGCGGTCGATGCGCTTCTGGCCGTCCTTCTCGGTGTTCATCAGGAACTGCTTGTTCGTCTCGTAGCTCGGATGGTTGCGCACGAGCTTCATCATGTCGACCGTGCCGATCTTCAGTTCGGCGAACGCGCCGAAGGCCGTCATCGCCAGCGTCATCACCAGCAGATTCTTCATGTCTTTATGATCCTTTCGTCGTTTTGAAATCCGTCTGCGCCGCGCGGCCGCCCGGCCGCCGGCCGTCCGGTCAGAAATCGTAGCCCACCGTGAAGCTGAACACCTCGCGGTCGGCGTGGTCCGGGCGCTCGATCGGGAAGCCGAAGTCGAGCCGGATCGGGAACATCGGGATGTCGAGCCGCATGCCGAGACCGACCGTCCACGCGAAGTCGTCGGCGAGATCCCACTCGTCGGCGCTCACCGAGCCGACGTCCGAGAAGGCCGCCAGGCGCAGCATCTTCACGATCGGCACCGTGTACTCGAAGTTGGCGCAGACGAGCGTCTGGCCGCCCCACGGGGCGTAGCGGTGCGAATCCTGCTTGCGCGCATAGGGCGAGACGCTGCGGTATTCGAGGCCGCGGATCGACTTCGGGCCGCCGAGGAAGAGGCGGTTGTAGATCGGCACGTCGTCGGAGATGCCGTCGATCGTCTCGGCGCGGAACGCCGCCATGAAGACGTGGTTGTACTTCCGCCACACGTTGAAGTAGTTGCGGTGGCTGAAGCCGGCGCGGTAGTACTTGTTGTCGCCCGCCGGCGCGAGGTCGACGTAGATCTGCGAGCGCGTGCCCGTCGTGGGCATCCGGAAGCTGTCGCGCGTGTCGCGCGCCCAGAACAGGCGCGCCACCGGCTCGACCGCGTCGCCGTACCTGCGCTCCTCCTCGCGGAACGAGACCTCGCGCCCGCGGTACGTCCACAGGCCCTTCTCCACGTCGTCGAACTCGATGAACTCGCCCGACAGGCGCACGCCGAAGCGGCCGAAGGGGTCCCATGTGGGCCAGAACTTGACAGGATACGACAGCGTCGCCGCCGCGCCGGAGCGGATGATGTCGTAGTCGTCGTACCAGCGCTGGCGGCGGTAGCCCTCGACCGTCAGCTCCAGCAGGCGGTCGAAGAGGTGCGGCTCGGTGACCGACGCCTCGTACGTCTGGATGCGCGGGCCCGCCGCGACGTAGACGCGGCCCTTCTGCCCGGCGCCGCGGAAATACTTGCGCGGCGCGAAGAGGTCGAAGTTCGACTGCGAGACCTCGGCCGAGACGTAGACCGAATCGACCGAGCTCGCGCCCACGCCGACCATGAACGCGCCCGTGTTCTTCTCCTCGACCTCGTAGACGAGATCGCGGTACTCCGCGCCGTTCGCGTCCTTGCCGCGGTTCGTCTCGCGCAGGTAGTAGCGCACGCGCGAGAAGTAGTCGAGGTTCTCCAGCTTCTTCTGCGAGCGCTCGGCGCGGTCGGCCAGCATGCGGTCGCCCGGCCCGAGCTCGATCTCGCGGCGGATCACCTTGTCCTTCGTGTAGTCGTTGCCCTCGACCTTCACCTCGTTGATGACGACCGGCACGCCCTCGGTGACGACGAAGACGATGTCGAGCTTGACGTCCGAATCCTCCGCCGGCAGCCGGCGGACGTCCACGCGCGTGTCGGCGAGGCCCTCGTCGCCGGATCCGACGACCACCATCACCTCGTGCGCCGCGTCCTCCAGCAGCTTCGCGCCCGCGACGCCGCCGACGAGCGCGGACAGGCCGCTCTTCTCGCGCACGACCGCCTCGGGATAGCGCGTCAGGCCCTCGATCGCGACCGAGCCGACCTTGTAGCACGGGCCCTCGTCGACGGGATAGACGAGATCGACCCGGCCCTCCGCCACCTTCTCGCGCACGGGCAGGCCCACCTTCACGTCCAGATAGCCGAGGTCGCGGTAGTATTCCTCCGCCTTGCCGACGGTCTGCGCGAGCTGCTCGCGCGTCGTCGGCTCGTCGTTGAACCAGCCGATCGGGTTCCACCACGGCAGCACGCCGATCTTCTCCTTGAGCGCGGCGAGATCCGCGTTCTCCGCGCCGTCGAACACGTAGTCGCGCACCTTCAGCCGCTCGCCCTCGTCGACCATCAGCGTCAGCGTGCAGTTGTTGCCGCCGGGGATGACCTCCGGCAGCGGCGTCACCTTCGCGTCGGGGAAGTGCTTCTTCTGGTACGCCGTGCGCACCTGCGCCGCCGCCGCCGCGAGCTCGCCCTCGCTGTAGAGGTGGCCGTCCTTCAGCCCCGCCTCCTTGGCGATCTTCGACTCGCTGAAGAAGTCGTTGCCCTTCACGACGAGCGGCGCCTGGTAGCGGAGCTTGCGCTTGACGTAGAAGACCACCGCCACGCCGTCCTCGCCCGGCTGCGCGTCCACGCTGATCTCCTGGAACTCGCCGGAGTCGTTCAGCGCGGTGACGTCGCGCGAGACGGTGACGGGATCGTACGCGCCGCCCTCCTGCGTCTGGCACCGCACGAGCACGGAGCTCGTGTCGCCGCCGAACCCGTCGAGGGCCTTGACCTGCACGGACGCCACCTTCGCCGCGTGCGCGCACGCGGTCGAAAGGAGCACTGCCAAAAGAAGCGTTGACTTTTTCATGGCTAATATTTTATCACATTTTTCAGCCGGCGTTGGAAACTTCGAGAAATTCTTTCAGGACCCGGCGGAACGCCTCGCGGTCGGGCGCCGGCTCCTCGCGGGCGACGCCGAAGCCGCCCGGCACCGTGATCGCGTCCGCGCCCGTCGCCAGCCGCCACGCGTCCAGGCCGTTGAGAATGCCCTCCGCCTGCGTCAGCAGATGGCGGCTGTGCAGGAGCCCGTCGAGCGCGCCGCAGTCGTAGAGCACGCGGCAGACCGTCTCCTGGTCCTCCTCCTTCATCCAGCCCTTCGCCACCGAATAGGCGCAGTCGATGCAGACCGCGATCGGCACCGCGTAGCCGTGCGGCAGCTTGTAGCCGCTGATCGCCTCCAGCCGGTTGGCGCACCACAGCGCGAACGGCGTCGCGCCGCGCTTGACGCGCGAGGAGATCGTGTCGCGCACCGTCTCGACGAACACGTCCCAGTCGCGCGTCTTCAGCGCCTCGGCGTTCTTCGCCAGCCGCTTCATCAGCGTCGCGTCCGACACCGCCGCGAAGCGCACCGCCTCGCCGATGCCGCCGCGCCACACGCCGTCGAGGACCGTGCGCGCGAACGTCGGATCGACGAGGACCGCCGCCGGCCGGCTCCGGACGCGCAGCGCGTCCTTCACCGCGCCGCGGTTCAGCGCCGCGTCCGTCGCGAACGCCGCGTCCAGCATCGCCGCGACCGTCGTCGGCAGGCGCACGAGCTTCACGCCGCCGCGCACCTGCGCCGCCGCGTAGCCCGCCACGTCCAGCACCGCGCCGCCGCCCATCGCCAGCAGCACGTCGCCCGCGCCGATCTTCGCCTCCACCGCCGCGTCGATGACGCGGTTGACGCTCACCATGCCGTCGCCCTTCGCCTTCTCGCCGCCGCCGATCACCACCGGCGCGCCCGCGAGCGTGACGCCGTGCGTCTGCACGTACTTGCCGATGCGCGTGCCGAGCCCGGCGACGCGCTGCACCACGTTCGAATCGGCGACGAGCATCACGCGCGGATTGCCGCTGCCCGTCAGCGTCCGGAGCGTCTCGACCAGCGTCGTGCTGTCCTCCGCGAACACGTTCTCGACGATGCTGACGGGATAGCCGCCCCGCTCCTCCCACTCGACGGTGAGCCCTTCCGTTTTCCTTGGCCGTGCCATGTTTTCTCCTTCTGAAATGTCTCCTGAACGTTCATTCCGCCCGCGCCAGCAGCTCTTCGGCATGGCGCGTGACGACGCCCGGCCGCCGCTCGCCGCCGAGCATCCGCGCGATCTCCTTCACGCGCGCCGCGCCCGCGACCGCCTCGACCGTCGTGCGCGTGCGCCCGCCCGCGACCGCCTTCGCCACGACGAGGTGGCGCGCGCCGTACACCGCGCTCTGGGGCAGGTGCGTGATCGCGATGACCTGGCGGCGCGCCGCGACGCGCCGCATCTTCTCGCCGACGACGCGCCCGATCTCGCCGCCCACGTTCGCGTCGATCTCGTCGAAGACGATGGTCGGCGCCGACTCGTCCGCCGCGAGGATGCTCTTGAGCGCGAGCATCACGCGCGCGATCTCGCCCGAGCTCGCGATGTCCGCGAGCGGGCGCGCCGATTCTCCGGGATTCGGCTCGAAGAGGTAGGCGAGCGTGTCGCAGCCGTGCGCCGCCGGTTCGGCCGGCGCGAGGCGCACCGCGAACTTCGCCTGCAGGAAGCCGAGGTCGCGCAGCTCGCGCGTGACGGCCTTCGCGAGCGCCGCGCCCGCCGCGCGCCGGCGCGCCGTCAGCGCCGCGCCCGCCGCCTCGACCGCGCCGAAGGCGTCCGCGACCGCCCGGTCCAGCTCCGCCAGCTTCGCGTCGCGGTTTTCCAGATCGTCCAGGCGCGTCCGCTTCGCCGCCAGCAGCTCCGCGAGCGCCGACGGCGCGGCGACGCGGTACTTGCGCACGAGCCGGCTGACGGTGCCGAGCCGCGCGTCCAGCTCCGCGAACGCGGCCGGATCGGCGTCGAGGCGCGAGGCTGTGTCGGCCACGCTCCGCGACAGCTCCTGGAGCTTCAGCGTCAGGTCGTCCGCCTCGCGCGCCCAGTCGGCCGCCTCGGGCAGGTGGCGCGCGAGCGCCGCGAAGCGCGGCTGGAGGCGGATCAGGATCTCCGCGGCGCTCTGGTCGCCGCCGATCGCCTCGGTGATCTCGTTCGCGGCCGTGACGATCTCCTCGGCGTGCGCGGCGGCGGCGTGGCGCTCGGCGAGCGTGTCGTCCTCCGCCGTGATGTCCGCCGCCGACAGCTCCTCCACCTGAAAGCGCAGCAGATCGAGCTCGTCCGCGCCGCCGGCCGCGTCGCGGAGCGCGTCGCGCCGCGCGACGCACGCGCGCCACCGGTCAAACGCGGCGGCATACGCCGTGCGGTCGATCCGGCCGTGCGCGTCCAATGTGTCGCGCTGGAACGATTCCTCCAGCAGCCGCTGGTTCGCGCGCGGCCCGTGGATGTCGACGAGCGTGCGGCCGAGCTCCTTCAGGTCGGCGACGGACGCGGCCTCGTCGTTGATCCACGCGCGCGTGCGGCCGGTCGCGGAGACGGTGCGGCGCACGACGGTGTCGTCGAAGACCGCCTCGACCTCCGCCTCCTTCGCGCCGTCGCGCACGACCGTGCTGTCGGCGCGGCCGCCGAGCGCGAGGGCGAGCGCGCCCGTCAGCACGCTTTTGCCGGCGCCTGTTTCGCCGGTGAGCACGTTCAAACCCGGCGCGAATTCGACTTCGGCCCGCTCAATGACGGCGAGGTTGGATACCGAGAGACTCTTCAGCATTCAAAACGACTCTTCAAAGTGGAGCGGGCGATGGGAATCGAACCCACGTAAGAAGCTTGGGAAGCTCCTATTCTGCCATTGAATTACGCCCGCGAAAACGAAAAAAACCTCAAACACTGGCGGAGAGAGAGGGATTCGAACCCCCGATACCCTTGCGGGTATGCATGATTTCGAGTCATGTGCATTCAACCAGGCTCTGCCATCTCTCCTGCAACTGGCGGAATAGTTTATCAAAAAACCGCCCCGCTCGTCAACCGCCGAATTGAGCGGGAATGGTGATTTGGACGGATTATTTCAAAAATCCGCGGGTGACGGCCTCGCGGACGGCGGAGACGCGGTCGCCGACGTCCAGCTTCGCGAAAATGCTGCGCAGATGGTTTTTGATCGCATTCTTGCCGACGCCCAGCCGCTCGGCGATCGCGTCGTTCGTCATCCCCGTGGGCAGAAACTTCAGCACCTCCAGCTCGCGCGCGATGAAGTTCGGCGTCATCTGCCGCTTGCGGAACAGCTCCTGCACCGCCGCCGGCACGTACTTGCCGCCGTTCATCACCGCCGTCAGCGCCTGCGTGATCTCCGTCGCGTCGCGGTCCTTCAGCAGATACCCCTTCGCGCCCAGGTTCAGCGACTCGTACACGTCGTTGTCGGCGTCGCTCGTCGTCAGCATGATGACCTTCTGCCACGGCCGCTTCGCCCGCAGCTCGCGCAGGACCGTCAGCCCGTCCCGGTCGGGCATGTGGATGTCGAGGAGCACCACGTCGGGATCGGTCCGCTCCACGAACTCGACCGCGCCCGCGCCGCCCGGCCACTCGCCCGCGAACGCAAACTCCTGCTTGCGCACGCCCAGCACGTACTTCAGCCCCATGCGCACCACCGCATGGTCGTCGATCACCACCACCTTGATCATGATTCGCTCCTCAGTTCCATGTAGGTCCACTTCCTCTCGCGCCCCCAGTTGATCGCGAGATGGTTGCGCAGCGCGCGCTCGCGCATGCCGCTCAGGCCATAGTGCCCCGTCTCGGGCCCGAGCGCGTTCGACAGCTCGAACGGCGCGCCGTCGTTCAGCACGCGCAGCACGTAGCCCGCGGGCGCGACCGGGTCGCACGTGAAGACGATCTGGCGCGCGCGGCCGTGCTTGAGCGCGTTCGTCGTCGCCTCGCGCAGAATGAGGATGATGTCCTGGTAGAGGCCCGCGCTCAGCGTCTCGGGCAGGCCGCGCAGACACGTGCGCACCTTCACGCCCGTCTTCTCGATCGAGCGCGCCATGTCGCCGATCGCCTCCGCCGGCGGCCTGTCGCCGAAGCCCGCGCCGCGCAGGTTCATGACGGCGCTGCGCACCTCCGCCTTCGCGTTCGCCAGAAGGCCCGCGAGCGCCTTCATCGCCTCCACCACGTCGGCGGGCACGTCCTCCAGCCCCAGCACGCCCGCCGCGATCAGATTCGCGCCCGCGAGGTGCTGCTCGATCGTGTCGTGGAGGTCCGCGGCCATGCGCTTGCGCTCCTCGGCGATCACCTCCTCGCGCCGGCGTTCGCGCGCCGCGCGGATCCAGAGCGTGAAGAACATGCCCGCGAAAAAGAGCAGCACCAGGCCGAAGAGCACCGACGCCACGAGCAGGATGCGCGGCACCTGATCGGTGCGCAGCAGCGTGATATGATCCTCGTCGGCGACCTCCAGCTCCGCGTCGAGGAAGTCGCCGTCCTTGCCGTAGCGGCTGATCGCCACGCCCTCGGCGCGCACCTCCTCGCCCGTGTACCGGTCCGCGTCCAGCGCGCCCGCGACACGCAGATGGGCCGTGTACTTGTCGATGGAGAGCGCGACGAGCGAGACCGAGCCCGTCGGCGAATCCTCGACGCGCACCTCGCGCACGGTGCCGCGCAGCGACACGCGCCGGCCCGCGAGCATCCCCTGCCGGAAATCGTACTGCTTCGCGCCCGCGGCCGGGGCGAGCGTCATCGCGCGGATGAACTCCACGCGCTTCGCCGCCACCGTCGCCGCGCCGTCGCGCCAGACGGGCGTGCCCTCCACCTGCACGTAGTCGCCGAACTGCGGCGCCGCCTCGTCCGGCGGCGCGAGGACCGTCAGACCCGGCCGGCGCGGCGTCTCGGCGGCGGCGATGACGAAACGCCCCGCGTCGATGCCCGAGACGAACGTGACGACGCCGTTGACGACGACCGGCCCCGTCGCGGCGACGGCGGACTCGTCCAGGGCGGCGAACTGCGCGACCGTGAGCACCTTCGGTTCGGCCGCGAACGCGCCGCCGGCGAGCAGCGCGAGGGCCGTGAGGAGAACTTTTGCCTGCATGACCCGTATTTTATCAAAACCACGCCGCCGACGCACTACCCGATGGGGTAGATTTTCAACACCGCCGCAGGTGCGGCCGGCCGTCCTTGCCGCGACGCCGGCTCGTTCTGCCGGCTATTTCTGGAAGAGATTGACCTTGACCCGGTAGAACCCGGCCCCGTCATGGTGCGGCACGACGAGGTTTGTCGCCCTGTCGTTCAGGAGCGACGCCGCTTCGACGCGCGGGCCTTCCGTCATGGCGCCGCTCGGCGTGCCGCTTGACTCGACCGAGTAGTACAGGCCCGGGATGACGCTGTAGATGCGCAGAGGCGTATCCCCGCGCGCCTCGGCGACTGTCGGAAGACCGCCGACCAGCTCTTCGGCGACGCCCTGCGCCGATTCGGCGATCTCCGCTTTCGCCGCAGGCGTCAGTTCCGTCGAAACGACATACACGTCTGGATCGGCCGTCTCGTTCAAAACCAGCTCGAAGAGACTGCGGAAACGATAGATCTCATCCATCGCGAATTTGAAGTTGTTGTCCCCGTAGTTATCCGGCACTCCGTAGACGCGGCCTTTGTGCATGATGTAGGAAGCGTCGCGGAAGGAGAGATTTCCGACGGAATAGCGGGCCGCCACGTCCTTCTTGGCGCTCGGCGGTTCATAACCCTCGTTGGCGACAACCGTGACGTAACCGCCCGTGTAAAGATTGCTCGTATCCCACGTGAAATCCTTGTCCGGCACGGCCGGGCTGATTGCCGAGAACGTGCCGCTGAACTTCGGGATGCCGTCGCTGGCAAACACATAGTACTTGTCGCCGTTGTTGAAGAGCTCGATATTGCCGGTGTTCAGTTCAAGCGTGGTGCCGGACCTGATCGTCCAGGTCGTGCCGGTGTTCGCCTTGAAACAGTTGCTCTTCGCACCCTTCGAGGACGACCAGAAGAGCGGCACCTTGCACGTGCTGCCGCCGGAGAGCGTGACATCGCCGTTCGTGCGCAGCGACTTGTTGTAAAGCGTCTCGTCGCCCGCTTCAAGCGTCGCGCCGCTGTCGACGGTGATCGTCCCGTTCACCGTTCCCTCGCCCTTCAGCGTCGCGCCGTCGTTCACGGTCACGGCGCTGCCGGGCGGCAGCGAGCCGTTCACGATCAACGTGCCGCCCTTCACCGTCGTCGTGCCGGTGTGGATGTTGTTGCCGTTCAGCCGCCAGTAGCCGTTGCCGACCTTGATGATGTTGTTACGGCCCGTATTGCTGGATGTGGCCGCGTAATCGGTGATGACGCCGTTGAACGTCTCGTCGGAATTCGCGGAACCGATGTACCAGTAGGTGTGCGCGCCGCCGTTCTTCAGGTCGGAGCCCCTCAGCTGCGTGCCCGAGTCGCCGGAAAGGCCGCCGAGATAGTTGGTGGAGCTGGCGGTCTTGGCGGCCATCCCGATCGTGCCCGTCAGCCGGAAGCGCGTATTCTTGCTGTTCCACTTCCCTTCATGCAGGAAGACGGCGCCGCTGGCCGTGCCGTTGGCGATGATGTCGCCCTCGAAGTTGCCGATCTTGGAACTCTTGCCGATGTAGGAGCGGACATAGGAGATGTTGAACTGCACCGTTCCGTTGCCCGTGAGATGGCTGTCCATGTAGCAGTGCGTCGCGAGCGTGATGTACGAGGTCGTGTTCTCCTCCGCCTGAATCGGCACGCTGTACGTCTGGTACTCCTCGTTGGCGCTCGCGAACATGAGGTGACCGCCCGCGAGCACGATGTTCGTCACGGTGTTGCCGTTCGCGAAATTCCGCGCGGACCCCGTTCCGCCGGTCGTCGAAAGATAGAGCGTGCCGCGCCGGATGACCGCGCCGCGCTTCTTGCTGCCGAAGAACGTGTTGGCGTCGGGGATCGTCAGCATGCCGTCACCGCCATCGAGCACGAAGTCGCCCGGTCCGTCGATCGCGCCTGTCAGCGTCAGGCTGGACCCGGACACGCCGAAGGACGAGGTGCGCCGGAACTGCATGCCGCGGTCGGACGACGCCGCGCCGCCCGTGTAGACGTAGCCGCCGCCGTCGAACACCCAGTTCACCGGATCGGACGTGGACGCGCCGAGCGACGAGGAGTTGCCGCCGTTGGCGATGGTGTCGAAGTAGATCGTACCCTCGTGGTTCACGATCTTGCCCTTGTAGCCGCTCGAACCGACGAGCGTGAGCGAACCAGTGTTGCCCTTGTTGATCGAGGTGTTCGCGTCGCTCGCCCAGTTGCCGAGATAGCCGAGCTTGCGCAAGGTCAGGTCGCCCGTGCCATTCACGACGATCGATTCGGGGTAGACCCAGTTCTGGATGTTGACCGTCTGCGTGCCTTCGGTGTTCAGCAGAACCTTGCCGCCGTCCTGGAAGAACACGTTCTCCACCCAGTAGCGGTGGGTCGCGTCCCAGAAGGCCTGGCCGTCGGCGAGCGTGTAGTCCTGCTCGTAGGTGTCGATATCCACTTCGGCGCTCTCGTTCGCGCGGGTGCTCACCCGGAGCGTCGCGTAATCCGAATATTTCGTCACGCCGTGATCGCTGCCGACCGCCCGGACGCGGACGTTGTAGTACGTGCCGGGCGTGAGGCCGGTGATCTGGCAGTTGTTCGCATTCGCCTTCGTGCGGCCGACTTCCTTCCACTCGCCGTTGATCTCGGCTTCGACCGAGAAGCCGAGATCACCGTAGGTGTAGTCGTGCCAGGTGAGCCGGATGGTCGTCGTCGTGTCGGAAACGGCCGAGAGTCCGACAGGCGCGCGCAGGAAGAACTGCCGGTCGTCCACGGTGATGGAGTTGATGTAGTTTTCAATGTTGTAGCGTCCGTTCGCCGCCTTGACGAGCGCGTCGTTCTTCGTGCGGTCCGTGCCGTTCGCATCCTCCCACCAGTCGGGCATGCCGTCGCCATCGCTGTCCGTCGCCTTGGCCGTGCCTTTCCACCAGCTCCAGTCTGTCGGCTTGCCGGTGAGAAGCGAGGACTCGTAAGTAATCAGGCCGCCGGACCGTCCGATAGAGTTCACTTCCTCGATCATCAGGCAGTCCGCCTGATCGCGGTACGGGAGCGACGCGCCGACCTTGCGGAGGTTGTTGTCGAGCAGCGTGTCGCCTCCGTAGAGCGGCAGGTACGGGAAATCGACGCCGAGCGACGACTTATCGGTCGTATAGGCGCCGCCGCCCGTCTGTGAACCGTCGATGCACGAGCCGTCGAGCTTGCCGTTGCGGTTCTTATCCTGCCAGTTGTCGTGACCGTAGAAGCGGAAGTCGCTGTTGCCGCCGCCGAACGCATCAGCCGAGCCGCTGACCGGTCCGTTGATGAAGAGGTTGCCCTCGATCGTGCAGGAGCTCGAACCCGAGGAATCGCCGCCCATGATGTAGCAGCCGTTCTTCCAGTTGTAGACGATGTTGTTCGCGTACTGGTTGATGCCCTTCACCTTGTTGTTGCGCGTCGAGTTGTCGACGTAGAGGTTGCGGTAGAGCGTGATGTAGTCGGCCTGCATGAGGCCGCCCGCCGAGTGCGTCATCAGGCCCTGCCCGAAGATGCAGTTCTGAAGCGTGATGTTCTGCGGCGGCGTGCCCTTGCCGTCGGGGTTGATCGAAAACGTCTCGTCGAGGCCCCACGAGAACGAGCAGTGGTCGAAGATCATGTTCGTGCCGTTGGCGATGCCGGCGCAGTCCTTGCCGGACGAGCCGTCGTGCCCCATGCGCCAGCGCAAATAGCGGCAGATGATGTTGCTCGCGCCGGAGAACGAACAGCCGTCGCCATAAACCGTGATGCCTTCGCCGGGCGCCGTCTGGCCGGCGATATACAGGTTCGAGGAGAACGTGATGCGCGAGGTGATGTTGATCACGCCCGAAACGTCGAATACGATGATGCGGTTCGGTTTCGAGACGGCGTCGCGCAGCGTGCCGGAACCCGAGTTGGCAAGACTTGTGACATGGTAGATCGAGGGCGAGGACGACGCGCGCACACCTTTCGCGAAGCGGCCCCAGCCGTGCGCGCCAGGAAACGCGAGCCCCTCCTCGTCGTCGGAAAGTTCTTCCTCATAGGCGTTGTCGTACTCGTTCGTGTCGCTGAAGCTGCCGATGTCGGCGCTGCCGTCATAGAAGCCCCACCAGCCGTCGCCGTAGTCGTAGAGCTCTTCCGCCGCGCCGTCCCAGACGAAACGGGGCGTTCCCTCGCAGTAGACGACTTTCTTCTTGGCCGAACTCTGATCGTGCCAGCCGGCCGGCAGGCGGATTGTCACGCTCTTGCCGGATGCGCCCGTGATTTCAAGGATGTTGTGCGAGCTCGACGCAACGTAGGTCGCGCCATTCACGGCCGGTATCGTCAGCTTCCCGTCGCCCTGGTATATCATTCCGCTGACTGTTGAGAGCGTTCCGTTTTCAACAGTGCCTGAGCCGGAGAAACTCTTGACCGTGACGTTCAGTCCGCCGAGATTCAGCGTCGCGCCCGAAGCCAGCGTCACGTCGTTCAGTTCGCAAAGCGGCTGGTAGACGAATTTCGGTTCGGTGAAACCCCACTTTGCCATGAGGTAGTCTTCCACGCCGACGCGCTCTTCGTCGTCAAGCTCGCGGCTGTAGAGCACGACTTCGCCCCATGTCATGGAAGAGCGGGCATCTCCGCACCTTATCTTGCTTGCCGAGCCTGACGTCCACTTGCCGATTATCGACAAGACAAACGGTTCTGTCGTCAACGGACAACCACTCTCGCCGTTGTGCCACATTCCGTCGGTCGTCGCATCCCAATTGTTTGATCCAGCGTAGCGACGCGCCCAAAAGTTGTTTACTTCGCCTCGGCGCTGGATACCCCATTTGTCCTGCGTACCATCCTGCAACAACCTGCACCAGGAAGGCGTAGTCACGCTCTGCACAACAGCAAATGTGGAAAGACTGGCCTTGCTTTCATTCAACTGCACGCAGAACGTATCGCTGTGGACCGCCGAGCGCCCATTGATATTGACGTCGGTCCAAACTAGGTCGCCGCCTGCGTTCGTGAAGTTCGAGTCGAAATTGTCTGCGGCAAAATCGTGATCAAGCGTGCAGCCGTCGAGATCGGCCGGCGTCCCGAGTTTCAGCGAGCCTTCGACATACACAGAGTTGGATAGCCTCCTGTGGCCGAGCCAGACGCGTTCTTCGCCGCCCGGAACCGACAAACTGCCGTCGTCGTTGCTGAATACTATACCGGCATCGGACGAAACGCGCTTCGTGCCGTCGCCCGCAGTCGCCTTCGAGCCGGCGGGCACAATTACACTTCCGCAGCCGTCGGGAACGGTGATCGTCCCGGTGAAGCCGCTCATGTCGCCCGTGATCGTGAGCGTGCCCGCGCCGGACTTGTAGAGCGGCCCCGAACCCTTCACCGGTGCGTCGATCGTCACGTCGAAGCTCTGCGTGTCGATCGTGCCGCCGCCGTCCCAGACGGTTGTCGTCGGGTAGCGCCCCTCGCTCCAGCTGTCGCCGATCAGCTGCGTCGCGGCGAGCGCGCGCAGCGTACCGCCGTTCAGGTGAATCTCACTCGAACCGTTCGTCGTATAACGCTGAATGTGCCACGCCTCAAGCGTGCCGCCGGATTCGAGCGTGATGCTCGTCGCCTTGCCACTGCCGCTCACGCCCAAGACGACCCACTTCGCCCAGCCCTCCGCCGACAGGCACTTGACGACACCGTTGTTCCGGACAGTCAGGTGTCCGTCGCCGTTGTTGCCGATGTCGAGATCCTGGCAGGACCACACGCGCGCGCCGTCCACGACCAAACTGCCGCCGGCCTGACCGGTACCGATGTTCAAGCCTTGGTCGTCGCTTCCCGCCGTGCCGATAGTGATTCCATTTCCGTTCGAGCCCGAGAATGTCACCGTTCCCGATGCGTCGTTCTCGATCCAGAGGCCCGTCATGATGCTGTACGCGCCCGCAAACGAGACCGCCGCCTGCGTGCCGTTCAGCTGGTTTCGGTGGAAGACATAGTTCGCCGCGCCGTCGAGCCGCGTATCCCAGTTGTCCGGATTCAGCCAGTCGGTCGCCGTCGCGCCGCCGCCCGCCGTCCAGTGGTTGTCGAAATTGGCGTTGTAGAACTCGATCGTCCCGTCGGAGTTGGTGCGCGACTTGGTGTAAAGCCCCGGCTGGAATCCTGTCGCGGCGGCCGGAAGCGTCACCGTGCCGCTGCCGGTTGCAAGGGTAATGAGTCCGCTGAAGACGGGCTCCTCTGTAAACGCCAGCGTGCCGGAGCCGCGCTTCGTGAAGTCGCCGTCACCGGAAACGACGCCGTCGATTGTGACGGCATATCCCTGCGTGTCGATCACGCCGCCGTTTGAGCCGAGGACCAGCTTTGCGCCGGATGCAATCAGCGAGCCGGAAGAGAGCGCGGTGAGCGTGCCGCCGTCGAGCGTAAGCGTTCCGGTGCCGGAGACGGAGACAAGGGCGAGCGTTCCGTCCGCCACCGTCAGGCTGCCGTTGTTCACGAGCGTGATGTTTGCGTCGCAGACGAGCTTGTCGCCGGTCGTATCCTCCCAGCCTTCAGGGAGAACAATCGTCACATTTTTGCCGGCACCGTCCGTTATGTTAAGTTTTCCGCCGCCGACAGATGCGTAGTAGGTCGCACCGTCAACCGCCGGAATCGTCAGGTCGCCTGCGCCCTGCGTGTAGGTGTTGCCTGTCGTACGAAGCGTACCGTTCTGCACCGTGCCGGGACCGGTGAACGATGCCACCGTCACATCGAGCCCGCCCAGGTCGAGCGTCGCTCCCGTTGCCATGGTAACGGCGACTTCCGGCAGCGACTGTCCCATGCCGCTGATATTCCACTTGTTCGCTAGATACGTCTCGACCTGCTTGCGCTGGGCAGTTGTGATGTTGTAGCCAAAACCCATGTACTCGCCAATCGCGACGTTCCCGGCCGATCCTCCTATGCTCAGCGATGTTGAATCTGCCTGTCGATTGTATCCGGAAATTGTGATAATGCGTTCGTCGCTATGATATGTCGTGTCTTGGTAAACGCTGTTTTGCCAAATTCCATCGGTCGTAGAGTCGCTGGATCCCTTCATCCTTACCCAATAATCCCAATTTGAGGCAGCGGTGCGCCGTCCGACATATCTATTTTTAGAACTATCGTACCTCAACAGAACCGCGCCTCCGTCGCCATGTGATTCGACGCAAATGGCACCGATTGTCGAATCCGTATGATGCCCGGCTGTCGCGCTTCCGTCATCCGTCCACGAACTCGTGAGGGTGCTACCGCTCGTCAACACCGCCAAATTGCCGCCGAAATGCGCCGTCGTGAGCGTCATGGCGGAACTCGCGTTCGAGAACGAACCTAACGCTGTCTGCGAATTCCATTGTGTCACCTTGCCGTCTGTCTCTGTTATCGAATTGGCATCCCTCGCATCGACACGCCAGAGCGGAGAGAGGCCGTCCAGCGACGAAACAAGCGTTAGCGAGGCGTTGTCGGCAAACGTCACGCCGCCGGTAAAGTCGCTAAGGCCGTAGAGCGTCGTCGCGCCGCGCGTGCGAAAACCGCCCGGGCCGGAAATCTTGCCATAGAACGCGCCATCAACCGTGTTGACCGTTCCGCTCGATGTCGAAATGTTGCCTGCACCGTACAGGTGGCGAGCGAACACGCTAGAAGCCTCGACTGTCAAATCGTAGTTGTCGGAGGCGTTCGAGTTGTAGTCGTTTGGCGAGATTGTGAGCGTATCGAGGTTGATTTGGCCTGTTGCAATCAACTTGCCCCAACCCTTGACTTTGAGGACGCCGACGGCTTGACCGCCGCCTGTCACATTGCCGTCAATTGTCACCGTCTGACCCGTCAGCTCGATCGTGCTTTCCGTCGCCCCGACAGTCAGCGTCACGCCGCTCGCGATAAAGGTGCCGTCCGCCGTCGGCTTCAGCGTCCCGCCGTCGAGATTCACTTTCGCCGTGCCGGAACCCTTGACAATCGCCTCTGCCGTGAACGTTCCGCCGCAGATGTTGAGCGTACCCTTTGAATTAGTGCCGTTGGCAATCAAGACATTGCCCGCGCGCGCCGTGTAGGTGCCGTTCGAAATCGTGTAGGTCGCCGTCGTATCGTTGGCATCGCCGATGACAAGAGCGCTCTCCGTGAAACTGTATAAGCCTTTTTCGGAGCTGACCGTGCCGCCATTCTGCAGGATGGTTAAAGTGCTCCCCGGCGAACGCCCCATGTCGATCACGCCGTCGTTCTGCGTAGCCCCGTCTCGATAACCGACAATCAGTTCGCCGCCTTCGATTGTTACATTGCCTTGTGTACCGGCGTGCCATTTAGCATAGTCATCCACCCAGAAAGTGCCGAGGACCAGCCAGTACGATGTTTCGACGCGCCCGGAAAGAATCGTCAGGTCGCCGCGCGCATTGTCCGCCCAGCAGCCGATACCGGTCAGGATGTCGTTCGCGAAGTGATAGGTGCCGCCGTTGATGGCGAGGGCTCCATGCGTGCCGGTCCCCAGGTTCAGATTGCCGCCCGTCTGCGTCAGCCCTTTATCAAGCGAGTCGGCGGTGAATGTCACCACGCCATTGAGACCGTTCTCAATCCACAGTCCCGAAGTCAACGTCTCGGCGTTTCCGAATGTCACCGTTGCGGCGGCGCCGTTCATTGTTGAGTAGTTGAACCGGTGCGGCTCAACCGTCCCGCTCCAGTTTGCGCTGTCGCCCCAGTTGCCCGCGCTGCCGCCGCCCCATTCAATATTCGCCCAAACGCCCAGCGGCAGCGTGGCCGCCGCGAGTGTCAGCATCAAAAGCGTTTTTTTCATCTTCAATCTCCTTGAAAGTGTCTGTTGGCGCGCCTCGCGCTACCGCCGCCAGGTGGTACGCGTAATCGTCTGCGGCCGCTTGCCCGAACCGCCGCCCGAACCGTAGCCGCCGTAACCGCCGCTCGAACGGCTCCGACCGCCATAACTGCCGCCGCCGTACGAGCCGCCGTAGCTGCCGCCGCCGTACGAGCCGCCGCCATACGAGCCACCCGAACCGCCGCCGTACGGGCCGTAGGCCGGCGGCGTAAAGACGCGGCGGATGTTCAAAAGCTCCGGCGCAATCTCCTTGACGAACATCGACGGCTCCACCGGGAACATGCCGCCGTCCGTCATCTTGCGCATCGCCGGCGCGAACAGGTAAAGCCGGTCCTTCGCCCGCGTGACGACGACGTAAAAGAGCCGCCGTTCCTCGTCGAAGCGCCCTTCCTCCGTCGCCTTCGCGCTCGGGAACATCCCTTCGCTCAGCCACGGCACCATCACGACCGGCCACTCCATCCCCTTCGCCTGGTGCACCGTCGAGAGCGTCACGCGGTCAAGGTCGGGATCGTTGCGCCGCGCGTCGAGGTTGGTCAGCAGCGCCACGTCGGCGAGGAACCCTTCGAGGCCGTTCTCCGCGCCCGCGATCTGCGCGGCCAGCTCCTTGATGTCGTCGAGGCGGTCCTCCGCCTCCTGCTCCTCCCACGCCTCGCGCAGATGGTCCTCGTAGAAGAAGTCGCAGAAATCCTCCACAAGCGCGCCGACCGCGCCCTCCTGCAAATGGTCGTCCGCCGCCTCCATCGCCTTCGCGAGCGCGGGCCACAGCGGCTTCGCCTTCTTGCCGAGCAGCCCGCCGAGCGCGTCGCGGTCCTCGCGCCGCCGCGGGTCGAACGTGCGGCCGAGCTTCTCCCAGAACTTGCGCGCGCTCGTCTCGCCGACGCCCGGCAGCAGGCTGACGAAGCGCAGGAACGACAGCTCGTCGCGCGGATTGACGAGGAGCCGCAGATACGCGAGCACGTCCTTGGTGTGGACCTGCTCGAACACGCCCACGCCCGACGTGATGCGGAACGGCACCTTCATGCGCGCGAGCGTCATCTGCACGTCGATGGACTGGAAATGGCTGCGGTAGAGGATCGCGATGTCGCTGTAGCGGTAGCCGAGCTCGCGCGCCTCGCGCACGAGCCGCAGGATCTCGCCCGCCTGCGCCTTGCCGTCGGCCACCTTGTAGAGCCAGGGCTTGTCGCCGTTCGAGCCGCGCGTGGGCCGAAGGCGCTTCTCGAACTGGTTGGGCGCGTCCTTCATCACGGTGTTCGCGACGTCCAGCACGCCCGGCACCGAGCGGTAGTTGCGCTCCAGCGTGATCGTGCGGCACCCGTTCCAGCGGTCCGGGAACTCCATGATGTTCTCGATCTGCGCGCCGCGCCACGTGTAGATGCACTGGAAGTCGTCACCCACCGCCATGATGTTGCGGTGCTTCGCCGCGAGGATGTCGGTGAACTCCGCCTGAAGCCCGTTCGTGTCCTGGTATTCGTCGACGAGCACGTGGAGGAAGTGGTCCTGGAGGATGTCGCGCACCCGGTCCTGCGTCTTGAGGAGCGTCAGCGCATTGACGAGCAGATCGTCGAAATCCATCGCGTTCAGCTCCTTCTTCCGCGCCGCGTACCGGTCGGCGACGGTCGCGATCTCCTCGGGCGTGAAGCCCGCCGCGCGCGTCTGCCACCGCGCGGCGACGAGCCCGATCGCCTTCTGCTCGTTCACCGACTCGGAGATCATCTTGGCGACGATCTCCTTCTTCGGAAAATCCTTCGGGTCGGCGACGGACGACTTGATGATCTCGCCGATCAGCTTCTTCTGGTCGTCCTCGTCGATGATGTTGAAGCCGGGCGTGTAGCCGAGCAGCGTGCCGTAGCGCCGCAGGAGCCGCGCGCAGATCGAATGGAACGTTCCCGACCAGATCGCCGCGACGGCGGGCCCGACGACCTGCTGCGCGCGCTCGAGCATTTCGCGCGCCGCGCGGTTGGTGAAGGTCAGCAGCAGAATCCGCTCGGCCGGCACGCCCTGCTCGATCAGGTACGCGACGCGGTGGACGAGCGTGCGCGTCTTGCCCGTCCCCGCCGCCGCCAGCACCAGCAGCGGGCCGTCCGCCGCCGTCGCCGCCGCGCACTGCTCAGGGTTCAGCAATCTGGAAAAATCCGTAGCCATACTCTCCATTTGTGTGTAGTTTATCACAATCCCTCACGCGCGCGCAAGAGGCGA
>DJXI01000024.1:42288-43828 GCA_002449695.1 Verrucomicrobia bacterium UBA7008
CCGCTTCAGCGTCCCTCACGCGCGCACAAGAAGCGACCGGGGCGCGGCGTCCGCCCGCCTCCCACTACCTGGCTCAAACTACCTAGCTCCCACTGCCCGCTCCCGGCCGACAGCCACACGAAGCGGGCAAAAAACAGTTTAAGATTTTTCCGCATAGAAATCTCATTTATGGTATAATGTTCCCCGATGGCGGCAAAGACCTACAGACACTCGGCCTACTGGTACGCGTACCACAACGGCTGGACCTACAGAGAGGCGCAGGCCTACACCGGGGCGTACCTCGACCAGCACACCTACCGTCCGCGTCTGTGGGAGCGGCCCGGCGGTGCATTCCGCGGCAGGGACGGGTTCGGGTGGCGCGCGGCGGACTGGGAGCCCGACTCGACGTTCAACCCGCTTCTCCTGTGCGTCTGCGCAATGGTGGACATCGGCGTCGCGATGCGCGACGAGGTCTCGAAGTTCACCGATCCCGTGAAGCGCGACCGGATGAAACGCGAGCTGATGCGCGACCTCCGCATGCTCCGGCGCCCCTTCTACTACGCGCGCGAGACCGCGCGCCGCCGGGAACTCGCCGCCGCGCGGCGCAAGCTGACGCGCCGGACGACAACCGCTCCCCTGCCGACACCGGAGAAGATTCTCGCCGCGTGGAACGCCCGAAAGGAATCGCGCGAGGCGATGATCCGCCTCGGCGGGCTGCTCCAGGATCTCGAATGCTACGTGGACAACTGCCTGAAGTTCAACGAATCCGGCGAAGTCGTCGGGCGCAACGGCGGGATCAAGGGTTGGCTCTTCGACAAACTGCCGGAGCTTCTGCCGAAGTACAAGACTCTCATGCGCTACAAGGCGATGGCGATAAGGCTCAGGCAGGCGACGGGCACACGCGACCCCAAGCCGACGTCCGCCCTTCTCGAGGAGACGCCGCGCCATGAGGCCGTCGCGGAAATCCTCGCAGAGCCGGAACCCGTATTTTCCCGCGTCTTCGCGATGCTTGAACACCGGCTCTCGCCCGATACCGTGTTCCTGGATGCGGCAGACCGCCACTCGTGCGGCAAGGAGCGCGAGGGCAAGGAGCGCGAGGGCAAGGACATGATGTCGCGCTCCGTGCGCACGGGCGGGAAGCGGCCCCGAGGGAAAGAGCCCGGCGGGTCTCCAAGGCGACGGCAACGCCCGCGATAGCGCCCTTCACGAAATTCATCGTCCGAAAATCTAGACCGCCGGAATCCGACACACACGTCGGACGAGGCTGAATCTCGGCAGACACCTCAGCCCGGGAGGATTTTCTGTAACCAATCGACCGGGATTGGTCGAAACACCCCGACACCCAGTGGCAGTTCCAGGCAATTGAAAGAACCAAGGCGGAAAGCGAGGGTCTCCCGCAAGATTTTTCCGCATAGAAATCTCATTTCGGCATGCCAACCATCCTCAGACCTTGTCCACCTCTAATCGTCCCTACTCCTACTCCGCCTCTATAGGCCCGTCGCTCACCCAGACCTTGTAGAAGCCCTGCGCACCCTCCTGCTTCGGTGCGACAACCGCATCG
>DJXI01000024.1:43886-54745 GCA_002449695.1 Verrucomicrobia bacterium UBA7008
GCTTCGGTGCGACAACCGCATCGCCCGCCTTCGCCGGCTCCGCCGCACCCGGCCGCTTCAATGCCTCTATTGTCGCCGCCGAATCAGCCGTATAGTAAAGCCCCGGCACGACTTCGACATTCAGCGTCACCGTCTTGCCGTCGTCGTTTTCTCGGTAGGGCGGTTTCGATGAAACCGCCGCGTCATCCGTCCGCTCGAACGGCTCCTTCAACACCACCGACGCCGTCGTTCCCTCGACCGCAACCTTGAACCCTGCCGTCACGTCAACGCCGCCGACAAAGACCTTCACATCCTCCGCCGTCGTACCCTCTGCGACCGCCGCCGTACGCGACTTCCCGTCCGCCGCCGATTCAAACACAACTGATTCACCGTCCGCCGTTATAATGAGACCCGTTTCCGTCTCAGCAGGCGTCCACGAGACAGTGTCCAACCACACACAATCCTCGCCGCCGCTATCACGCTTGTCTTTCTCGTACCGCCATTCAATCGTGTGATGACCATCTCCATCAATGTAGAATGACATAGGCCGCCAATCAAGTTCACCGCCAATGACTTCTGTCACGTCATTGCCATCAACCGCAATTACAAAACCGTCATACGCCTCACCCGTCTCAGCATCATACTCACTGGACACCTTGAGCATGAACGAAATCGTACCCGAACCCCGAACAACCGTCAAAAGTCGGCTCTTTTGTTTGTTCCCTATCTTTCCGCTCCTCAGGGCGAAACCATCCGTCGATGCGCTTTTCACCCGCTCCCATGCCGCGTCGCCATCTGTTGCAAAGTCCTGTTCAGGCCAGTTCAGACACTCTCCAAGCGTCCAAGGCAGTCTTGTCACGGCGCAGGAAACGACATCGCTGTCGAAGTAGTCCTCCCTGATTGCGACGGCTTTGACCGTCGCGCTTCCCTCGACTGCGAAAGGACCTTGGTAGAAACGGCTCGTCGCCCCGTCCGCAGACGGTTCCGTCCCGTCGGTCGTATAATACACCGATGCGCCGGCGGCGGCCGCGATCGCCACCGTCGCGGAATCGGACTCGTAGGTCGCGGGCGCATCGATCACCGGTGCGGACAGGCGCTTTTCCGACCAGACCGCCGTCAGCGTCACGTCCGCCGCGCCCGCCATGTAGGACGCCCCGCCGCGCAGCACGTCACCATCGGCGCTCCACCCGTCAAATTCGTGCTTCGGCTTGGACAATCCGTCGCCGCCAGGAATCTCGACATGGCGACCTTCCGCCGTGTATATCGTCGGCGGCACGTCGCCCTTGACATCGTCGCCGACGGAAAAAGACACCGCTACGACAGGCAACAACTCCAGATCCTTCAGCATAAGCGACTCGCCTTCCCAACGCAAGACGTGGTTGCCGCCGTCGGCGAACACCTCGTCATGCCGCGTCCACTCCCCGTCGCCTTCCTTCAACAGATATGTAGCTACGCCAGGCCCTTCGAACGAGGCCGTCAGCCATCCTCCGGCGTGTCCAGCGGTCTTGACGCACCTTTCGACGGCATCGCCGATCCAGTTCGCGTCGCCTCCCGTCGCCAGCGCAAAACCGGCGGCACCGAGGCTTTCTTCAAGCGAAGTCCAGCTCCTTGTCGTCTTTGCCTCTGCGACTGCGCTGTCGAACCAGTCGTCCGCAACGGCGACGGCCCGGATCGTCGTCGTGCCAGTCACCTGAAACGCGCCTTCGTAGAGGACTCCTGTTTCGGCGTTCGGTTCGCTTCCGTCCGTAGTATAGTAGATCGTCGCGCCGGGCGACGCTTCTATCGTCACAGTCGTCGATTCCTCGTCATATGTCTCCGCTACTTCGATCACGGGGGCGTCGAGCACCTTTTCCGACCAGACCGCCGTCAGCGTCACATCCGCCGTGCCAACCGCATAGGAAGCCCCGGCGCCATAGACGCGTACGCCGTCGGACCAACCCTCGAAGCGGTGTTTCGCGCAGGAAAGCCCGCCCTGTCCAGGCAGCGCGATTTCATAGCCGATCGCCCCCATCTGCGGCTGCGGCGGCTCGCCCGTCCCCGCGCCCGCCGCGAACGACACATAGACGGGATACGAGAATTTCACGCCATCGACCCAGACGCTGTCCGCGCCGGGATAGATCGTGTCGTCCGCAGCGTCCTTCGTGTAAATCCACTTGACGGTGTGCTCGCCGGCCGTCTCCACCGCTATCTCCACGCGCTCCCACTCTCCGGAGTCGCCGTCGATCCACGCGACCTCCTCGCCGTCCAGTTCGCATATGGCGTGATCGTAGAAAAACTCTCCGAGATTGTCTTCTTCGCACGACGCCTTCCAGCTGAACTCCAGAACTCCCGCGCCCGTGAAAGTCGCGCTCATCCACGACGACGACTCGTTCCCTATTCGGCCGCTCTTCATGGACGGCGTGCCGTCGAACGACGTCTCGGTCTCGTCGCTCCACCACTGGTTGCTGCTGTCGAGATCGAAAAACAGCGGCGCGGAACCCGGCTTCGCGATGATGTCGCCGATGTTCAAGACGTCGTTCAGAACCGGCGAATAGCGCGTTTCCACCACGTCGCTTATGCGGACGCCGCCAAGGAATGCCGCCGCCTTCACCGACACGAGTCCCGTGACGTTTATCGAGAAGCGTTTTTCGTAGTGCGTGCTTGCCGCCGTCGGCTCCGTCCCGTCGATCGTGTACCGCACCACCGCTTCCAGGATTTCGCAGTCGTGTGTCATCGTGACGGCCATCCGCCCGCTCTTCTTGCCGGAGAACGGAGTTATGCCGACCGTCGGCGCCGGCATCACCTGCCGCGCTTCATCGCCAGCCGGCCAAGCCTCGCCCCAGCCGCCGTCCTTCTTCGCCGCCACGACCTTTACGCCTGAAGGCGCGCCGGTGAAAACGGATATGAATTCGCTCTCGCCCCCGTCCGCGCCCCCGATCCAATTCTGATTGACGCCCGGCGCATCACCAGCGAACACGACATACTTAAGCGCTGTGCAGCCATCGAACACCCTGTTCCCGAACTTTGCCACGTTCGCCCCGACGACGACAGTCTCGATCGACTTGCATCCGGCAAAGAAACCGTCGGGCACCTCGCGCACCGGCAACCCGTCTATCTCGTCCGGTATCGCGACGACGGACGGCATTTCTCCAGAACTTTGATTTATCGACACCAACCACACGCTACCATCTACCGGCCAATACCGCCAATTCACGCCGCCGATAGCGCACGTCTTCACATACGCCGTTTCAACGACGCGCTCGCCGGTATAGTTTCCCATGCCGGTCACGGTTACGGTTGTCGTCCCGGATGCATCGTCGTTCTCGACATTCGTGCAATAGTCCACCCCCTCGACAAGGGTCCTGCCGATGCCGTCGTCTTGAATGCCGAGCGAAAATACAGGCTGGCGGCCGGGGCCCTCCACGATATTGCGGGCCGTCACAGTCGCATTTTCGATGGAGCGCGGCGTTATCGCCACATTGACGGCGCCGGTGAACGAATTGTAGCCCGGCGCGCTCAATTCCACCCACACCGTTTCGTCGCAGACGTTCGTGAAGACGATGTAGTCTTCGCCATACGGTCCGTTTTCCGACAATGCGTAGCGAACCGTCGCCTGGCCGTCGTCGCCGTAAGCCGCCTCGCCAAGCGCCCAGTGTCCCTCGCCGTCGTAAACTCCTTCATACGGCACTATATTGCCTGAAGCCCCTGAATACATCCCCGTCTCTTCGTCATGGCCGATATCAAAATCAGCGGGCGTGATTTGATATGCCGTCTCGAATCGTCCGGTGTAGTTGCCCTTGCAGACAATCGCAGCCGTCGCACGTCCAGGCAAGACGTTGTCCGTGTAGATTACGTCGTAGTCCGTCCCTTCGACCAGTTCGACGCCATTGAAGTCGTTGGTGATTGAGATATTGGACAGCACCTTCGCCGTTCCGTCGTAAACGAGATTTTGCGGCATTGAGAAACTTATCTGCTCCGCAGCCACCGGTCGCGGTAGAACCGTATAGACGACTTCGACCACGCCCGTATAATTGAATATCGGGCAGTCGTTCCCGTCTTTCACAATCCGTTCTTCCCATGTCGTCGTATAGTCGTAATCGCCGGCGCTTCGCCTCTCGTATTCGTAGGGGTCGCAGAACCAATCCGCAGATCCCGAGCCGCCTTCCGACATGACTCCAATGTTTATAGAATACGTTCCAGCATCGACGACCATTTTGTTCTCTATGAAATATGAAGTAGGATCGGACAGCTCGATGCTGAAATCGGTATCGAGAATCGAAACCGCCTCGCCCGTATAGACCCGTTCTGCATTGACGGCAGAAACAGTCTGGGACGAAAAATCCGCCGGCGCGAGATAGACGTAAACCCAGTCGTTGCCGTTGAAAGTCACATCCTCGCAATAATAATCGTCCCACATGCTCCATGATCCGTCAATCGAAACAGCAATGCGATACAGTCCGGCGTTTGTTATAAGCCTGTCTCTCCTATCATAGTAATAGTTGTAGTCATCCCATACATTGCTCTGAAATCCAGGTCCGTCTCTATACCCCCCAAACTCTCTATACCCGCTCGAATAAAAACCATAGCTGGATTCACAATTGCTTGAATAAGAAGGAATGGCGCCATCATCGACATCAAGATATACGCTGCCGCCGCTTCCTGCGGAATATGCGCCCAAATCAACATATCCAATATATGTAGAGCCGGAATGGACGTCGCGCGCGGAATAATAGCCGTTGTAACCATCGGATATCTGAAGATGCCAATACGTAAAATCGCTCCATGAACTGGAATAATGCGCCCGCTCCACCTTGAAGCCTGCCGTTGCCTCGCCCCTGAAGTTGATTCCGTCGCCGATGACTTTCACAAGCCACGACCCGGCAGGCAGACTGTAATGATTTTCATCACACCACCACGTTCCGTAGTCCTCCAAATGTCTCGCGAACAATTCATCATAGTTGTTGCCGCCGTAAATCTCAATGGTGCAATATTTCTCCCAACCCTCCATTGCATTCCCGTCGATGTCGTAAACTGCGGCGATGAAATCTAAATCTATATTGCCGTAGTTGGAATGGATTTTCTCATAATCCCAGTCAGAGACGGTCACTGTAGAGGGTATCGCAAGTTCAATGGAAGCAATTCCCTCTTTCTCCCAATGCGCGTAGTATGGTTTGCCTCGCTCGACATCCGTCGCATCCACAATCCGTTCGCCACCCACCGGCTCGGACCACCATCCGTCGAAAAAGATCGAATCACGCTTCAACACAGGCAGAATGAAATTTGCTCTGTCAGGCGCTACAAAAACGACAGTCAACCTGTCGTCGTGCAGAATGTCGCCGTTTTCATCGTATTCGGGGAACTGCGACGGAAGTGCAAGCGCTCCACATTTCGTCAGCTTGGTTGCATGCATCGTAATGTTCGTTAAGTTGTTGCATCCCTCGAACACACGTTCGCTAATGTTCGTCACGCCACGGCCGATTGTCGCGCTCGCAAGTCCGCTGCAACCAGAAAACGCCTCATTGCCGATGCTCTTCACGCTATTCGGTATTGTCACGTTCGCCAAGCTACTGCAACCAGAGAACGCTTTCTTGTTGATATCTGCCACCTTGGCACCGATTATCACGTTCGTCAAACTAATACAATCGGAAAACGCCGACGAACCAATGTTAGTCACACTGTTCCCAATTATCACGTTTGTCAAATCGCTACGGCCAGAGAACATTTGCGGATCAATATATTTCACGCCGTTGCCAATCGTCACGCTCGCCAAACCGCTGCAGCCTTCGAACGCCTTACCCTCGATGATCGTAACGCTGTCGGGTATTGTCACGCTCTTCATGCTGCTACAACCGTCGAACGCCTGACTCCCGATGCTCGTCACGCCGTTGCCGATCGTCATGCTCGTAATGCCACTGCACCAACGGAACGCTTCCTCCCCGATGTTCGTCACGGAGTCGGGTATCATCACGCTCGTCAAACCGCTGCAGCCGCGGAACGCATTATCTCCAATGTTCGTGACAGAATTGCCAATCGTCACGCTCTTCAAGCCGCTACAACCAGAGAACGCGTCCACTCCGATGCTGGTCACGGAATCGGGTATTGTCACGCTCGTAAGGCTGCTGCAACCGGAGAACGCACACCTCCCGATGCTCGTCACGGAGTCGGGTATCGTCAATTCTGAAAGAAGTTCGCCGTTGAGATAAAGATCGTGTGCGTAATAAAGCGGATTGCCGGTAGAAGAGCCAAACGAAATACCGCACCATTTGGCTATATCAGTTATAATAACGCTCGTCAAGCCGCTGCAACCGGAGAACGCAGAAGACCAGATGCTCGTCACAGAGTCTGGTATCGTCACGCTCGTCATGCTGCTACAACCGTCGAACGCCCGATACCCGATGTTCGTCACGCTGTCGGGTATCGTCACGCTCGTCATGCTGCTACAACCTTCGAACGCCTGACTCCCGATGCTCGTCACGCCGTTGCCGATCGTCACGCTCGTAATGCCACTGCACCAACGGAACGCTTCCTCCCCGATGTTCGTCACGGAGTCGGGTATCATCACGCTCGTCAAACCGCTGCAGCCGCGAAACGCATTATCTCCAATGTTCGTGACAGAATTGCCAATCATCACGCTCGTCAAGCCGCTGCAGTTTTCGAACGTATTATCTCCAATGTTCGTGACAGAATTGCCAATCGTCACGCTCTTCAAGCCGCTACAACCAGAGAACGCGTCTACTCCGATGCTGGTCATGGAATCGGGTATCGTCACGCTCGTCAAGCCGCTACAGTAGGCAAACGCATAATTCCCGACGCTCGTGACGGAGTCGGGTATCGTCACGCTCGTCAAGCCGCTACAGCCTTCGAACGCATGATCTCCGATGCTCGTCACGCCGTTTGGGACGGCAACATCTCCATTGACACCTACAACGAGAGTCTTGCCATCTATTGTCAACAGCAAACCATCGACAGACTTGTAATGCTCGTTGCCTTTCGCAACCTCAAACGCCGCTATGGAATTGCAGTCGTAGAACGCATAAGAGCCGATGTTCGCCACGCCGTTGTCGATTGTCACACTCGTCAGGCCGCTGCAACTAGCGAACGCCCAATCCCCGATGCTCGTCACGCCGTCTGGGATTGTAACGCTCGTCAAGCCGTCGCAACCGTAAAAGGCAGATGAACCGATGTTCGTTACGCCATTGCCGATCGTCACGCTCGTCAAGCCGCTACAACCAGCGAACGCTTCCACTCCGATGCTGGTCACGGAATCGGGTATCGTCACGCTCTTCAAGCCATTGCAGCCGGAGAACGCATAAGACCCGATGTTTTTCACGCTGCCGGGAATCGTCACGCTCGTCAGCCCGCTGCAACCATAGAACGCGCTGCTGCCTATGCTCGTCATCGGTTTGCCGCCGAGCGTGGATGGAATTGTCACGGCACTTGCAGGTTTAGGCGAGATGGCCGCAGACCCACTTCCATTGTAAATCTCCGCCGTGTTACCTGTAATGCGATACGTCCACGTGTAGCCGCCGACAGTTTCCGTATCAGCCAATGCATTGCATATCATGCTGACGACAACCGTCAACATCATAAATTTCTTGATCACGACCACTCCATTCCTCTTCCACGCCTCGTCCACAAGAGGCACGTCGCGGTGAGGCGCGAAAAAAGAACGTGGCGTGCCTGTAAATCCATGTCTTGAGTGAGGCACGACCAAGCGCCCATAACTAAACACGAATTGAAGACACGCCACGTGTGACTTGCACACGTAACGCATCTTACATACTCGGCTTAGTTATTGAAATTTTGGTCGTTTTCACCCAAAGCCAAATACGCAAGATTGCGTACGTCGGCGGATGTTGCCGTCCGCCCTTGGCGGGCTCCGCTTTCGCGTGCCGCCGGTCCCGGGCCGTTGCGCACCCGGGAGTATGGAAAAGATCAAGCCCGGCCTCGCGGCGGATTTGCCGCCCCTCAACCGAACGACTGAATTATAGCAAAAAGCCCTTGCGCAAGGCAAGGGCGAAACAGAAAAGCGCCGCGAGGCCGCGGCGGGCTCGTCACTCCATCCGGCCCGTGTAGGCGTCCGCGCCGGCGTTGTCGATCTTCGCCTTGAAGAACGCGTCCGCCGCGCGGTCCTTGAGCGCGTCCCACGGACGGTTGCGCCCGTTGAGCTGCACGACCCACAGTTTCAGCTGCTTCTTGTGCCAGTTGACCATGCAGTTCGTGCCCCACGCGCCGCCATGGCCGAACCACGCATCCTCGCCGTCCGTCTCGGGCGCCTTGAGGCCGAGCGAATACCCCTCGAAGCCGGCCGGCCGCGTCGACACGGCGAGGAGGTTCCGGACCGTCTCCTCCTGAAGGATGCGCGCACCGTTGTCGCCGACGCCCAGGTTCATCAGCATCTTGTAGAACTTCACCTGGTCGCGCGCCGTCGTCCAGAGCCCCGCGCCCGCCGACGCGAAGACGTGGCCGTCGTTGTAGGGGCGCTGCTCCATGTCGTTCTGGAGCTTCCACCGGGCGGGCGCGTCCTTGACCGTGTCGTACATCTCGATCTGGTGCGCGAGCTGCGCGTCCGTCGGCCAGAATCCCGTCTCGTTCATGCCGAGCGGCGCAAGGACGGCCTCCTTCAGGTAGTCCTCCCACTTCATCCCCGTGACGACCTCGACGACCGCCGCGCCGATGTCGATGCCCGTGTTGGAATACTGCACCTTCGTGCCGGGCTCGAAGAGGAGCGGCGACGCGGCCGCGATGGCCGCCGTCTGACGGAGCGGCGCGCCGCCCGACCAGCCGCCGCCCTTGATGTTGCCCTGCTTCGCCGAAATCTCGAACGGGAAGCCGCCCGTGTGGTTCATGACCATGCGGATCGTCAGCGGCGTCTTCGCCTTCACGAGCGTCATCGTGTCGTTCGTCTGCGACGCCTTCACCCACAGCGTCGCGAACTCGGGCAGGTACTTCGAGACGGGATCGTCGAGCGAAATCTTCCCTTCCTCCACGAGCTTCGCGATCGTCACGCCGCAGAACCCCTTCGTCTGCGAGCACTGCATGAACGGATCATCCAGCCCGATCGGCCGCTGCGCCGCCACGTCCGCGTAGCCGACGCAGTCGATCTCCTCCGCGCCGTTGTTGTAGAGAATCGAGATCGCGCCCGGCAGCTGCCCGTTGTCGGCGTACGGCCGGATCGCCTCGCCGACCACGCCCGCCTGCGCGCTTCCCATCGCCGCGAGGACGGCCGCCATCATCATCGTTTTCATGTTCATGTCGTCGTTTCCTTTCTTTTTGTCAAAAAATCAATCCGCCGGCGCCAGCCGCGCCAGAAGCGCGACCGTCGCCGTGTCGGTGCGCAGGATGCGCGGGCCGAGCGACCGGCGCGCAAACCCCTTCGCCTCCAGGAGCGCCACTTCCGCATCCGTCCAGCCGCCCTCCGGCCCGACCGCCAGCACGAGCCGCCCGTCCGCGCGCGACGGCTCGGCGGCCCGCGCGCCGCCGTCCGCGTACGGATGCGCCACGATGCGCCGCGCCGCGTCGGCACAGAGCGCGTCCAGCTCGTTCTGCACGAACTTCCGGAAGTTGCGCCGCACGAGAATCTCCGGCACACGGCTCGCCACCGCGCCCTGCATGAGGCCGTCGATGAGGAGCGGGCGGTAGATCGCTTCCTTGAGCAGCGTCGCGCCCCAGAAATCCTTCTCCACCTTCTGCGCGCCAACGAGCACAAGGCGGCCGACGCCCAGCGTCGCCAGCTGCGGCAGGAGCCGCTTCATCACGCGCGGACGCGGCGGCGCGAGGATGAGATCGACCCACGGCGCGAGCGGCGCGTCGGTGTGGTGCACCTGGACGGCGACTTCGCCGTCCGCGGCGATCGCCGTGATCTCGCCCGTGCCCAGAAGCCCGTTCACCTCGCCCGTCTTGAGCGTCTGCCCGACCGTGCCGTGCAGGACGTTGACGATATGCGCCGCCCGCGCGTCGCGCACCCGCGCCACGCCCGCGTCGTCAATCTCGTCTCGCTCAAAAAGTATCCTGTTCACAGTGGTTGTAAATTATATCAATTCTCCCCGTTGACTTCTAGTCCCAAAAAGAGTATACTATGCGCCGTTTTCGCTTCTTGGGGCTTGTCCCCGGGGGCGCGACCATCCAAGGTCGGAGCGTAGCGCAGCCTGGTAGCGCACTTGCTTCGGGAGCAAGTTGTCGTGGGTTCAAATCCCGCCGCTCCGACCACTTTTTTTGCCTTCATTCCAACATCAGGACCGGTCGGACGGGAAAAACCGGTCAGAAAAAGAGATCGCGTTCGCCGCGGCAGGTCGCCTCGTACTGCTTGAGGACCGTCGGGTAGAACTTCGGCAGCCACTCCTTCACTTCCGCGAGCTCCTTCCGGATGATCTCCTCGCCGATCGCCTTCGTCTCGGGCGAGGCGAAGTCGTCCAGCCACTCGCGGAACGTCAGGATCGCGTTGATCTTGCAGAACTTCCCTTCGCGGCCCGTCTTGAGCGCGTCCATGATGCACCCGCCCGTGCGGCCGCAGCGGTAGCCCGCCGTGCAGAAGCTCGTGATCATCCCGCGCGACGCGAGGTAGCGCACCATCTCGTCGATCGAACGGTTGTCGCCGAGCATGAACTGCTGGCGCTCCTTCTCCTGGTGCGCCTCGTCCGCGAAGTCGCTGTAGCCCTTGATGGCGATGTTCGACGAGCAGTCGAGCTGCGTCATGCCGTGGTCGAGGACGCGGTTGCGGCTCGCCGGCGACTCGCGCGCCGTCACGATCATGCCCGTGTACGGCACGGAGAGGCGCGCAATCACGAGAATGCGCGCGAACGTCGCGTCGTCGATCAGCCACGGCGACTCCTCCGGCACGCGCGTGCCGCTCGCCGGCTCCAGGCGCGGGAACGAGAGCGTGTGCGGCCCGATGTTGAACC
>DJXI01000024.1:54813-129955 GCA_002449695.1 Verrucomicrobia bacterium UBA7008
AGCGTGTGCGGCCCGATGTTGAACCACCGCTCGAGGTCGCGCGCGTGCAGGACCGTCGCGAGCAGCTCGAAGCGCCAGTCGCAGAGGCCGTACAGGACCCCGAGCCCCACGTCGTCCACGCCCGCCTCCAGGCAGCGGTGGAAGCACGTCGTGCGCCAGTCGTAGTTGCCCTTCACGCTCCACGCGGGGTGCATCTGCTCGTACAGTTTGCGGTTGTACGTCTCCTGGAAGACCTGGAAAGTGCCGATGCCGACCGACCGCAGCACCTTCAGGTCCGCGACCGGCAGCGGCGCCGCGTTCACGTTCACGCGGCGGATACCCACCTTGCAGCCCGTGCGCGGCGCGGGCACCTGCCGGTTGTAGCACGTCTCGATCGTCTCGGCGATGTACTCGGTCGACGTCGTCGGATGCTCGCCGTAGACCGCGATGAGGCGCTTGTGGCCGATGCGCCCGGCGAGGACGTCGATCTCCTCCTTCAATTCGTCCATCGTCAGGACGCGCCGCTTCTGCGCGGCGTTGCCCTCGCGGAAGCCGCAGTACCGGCAGCCGTTGACGCAGAGGTTCGACATGTAGAGCGGCGCGAACATCACGATGCGGTTGTCGTAGACCGCGCGCTTGATGCGGTCCGCTGCCGCGCGCATCTCCTCGAAGAGGTCCGGATCGGTCACCTGCATCAGGACCGCCGTCTCCTCCGGCAGCAGCGTTTCGCGCGTCGTCTCGCTCTTCGCGATGATCTCGCGCACCCGCGCGGGGTCGGGCGCCTTGCCGTCCGTCTCGGCGATCAGGCGGTTGATGAGCCCCTCGTCGATGAAATGACGGCCGCCGGGGAGATACTTGTCGATCTCGCCCTGCACGATGAAGTTCTTCGTGTAGTCCGCCGCGGTCGCGAATTTCCGGATGCTCGAACAGTCTGCCATGTCGTCTGCCTTCCTCCTTCAGTTGAAAATTGGCCGCATATTATACTTGACTTCGGGCGAAAAGTATGTTGTAATTCCAACACCATGAAATTAGACCTCGACCGCCTCTCGCGCCTCGCCGTCTTCCGCGGACTGCCGCGGAAGGACCTCGCCGACCTGCTCGACTACTTCGCGGCCCGCGGCAGAACCGCCGCGGCCGGCGAGATCGTCGTGCGCGAGGGCACACCGGCCCGACGCTTCGGCATCCTCCTCGCGGGCGCCGTCAACATCGTGCGCTACAGCTTCGGCGGACGCGAGAAGATCCTCGGACACCTGACGGCGGGCGAATGCTTCGGCACGTCCTTCGTCCTCGCGCGCGCGCCGGTCTACTTCGCCAACATCGTCGCCGCCGAGCCGACCGCGTACGTGCTGCTCGACGGCGAGAGGGTGCGCACGCCCCGCCGCGCGTGCGGCGCGACGCACGCGGAGATCCTCAGCCGCCTCCTCGGCATCCTCGCCGCGCGCAACATCCAGCTCGCGCGCAAGGACGAATGCTTGACGCAGCGCACGACGGCCGACAAGGTGATGGCCTACCTGCGGATGCAGGCGGAGGAGTCGGGCCGGCGGCCCGGCGCGCCCTTCGAGATCCCCTTCACGCGCCAGCAGCTCGCGGACTACCTGAACGTCGACCGCGCCGCGCTCTCGACCGAAATCGGCAAGCTCGTGCGGCGCGGCCTTCTGGAAACGGACCGGCGGATCTTCCGCCTGCGCTGACGCGGGCGCGGCAGAACCGCCGCGCGCCGTCCGTCAGCCCTCGATCGCGCGCGGCCTGGAGAAGAACGCCGCGTACGCGAAGAGGTAGGCGAGGCCCGCGATGCTGACGAGATAGGCCGGCATGAACCCGACCTCGTCGGCGATGAAGCCCTGCACGAGCGGCAGGATGCCGCCGCCGACGATCATCGCCATGAAGAGGCCCGACGCGGCGTTCGTGTACTTGCCCAGACCCTCGACGGCGAGGTTGAACGTGCACGGGAACATCACCGAGGTGCACAGGCCGCACGCGACGAAGCACCACGGGCAGCCCGTCGCCATGCCGGCCACGACGAGGAGGACGCCGACCGCGCCGGTCGTCATCATCATCTGACGGCTCGAGACCTTCCCGCCGATCGCCGAGCCGACCGCGCGCCCGACGATCATCATCATCCAGTAGAGCGAGGCGAGGCCGGTGGCGTACTTCATGTCGCCCGTCTTGGCCGTCAGCCACGTGATCATCGTCGCCGGGATGCCCACCTCGACGCCGACGTAGCAGAAGATGCCGATGACGCCGAGCAGCGTATGGCGGAACCTGAGCGGCGAGAACACGCCGATGGAGTCATCGGCCTTGACGCTTTCCGGGTCCTCGATGTTGAGGAAGAAGAGGATCGCGAAGACGGCGGCGAACACGGCGAGCGCGATGTACAGGACGGGATTGACCTGCGCGAAGTTGCGGATGTCGGCGACCTGGCCGATGCACGCGCCGACGAGGAACGGCGTCAGCGTGCCGGTCACCGAGTTGAACGTCATGCCGACGAGGTTCAGCTGGTTGCCGCGCTTGCCGCCGCCGCCGAGCGTGTTCAGCATCGGGTTGGTGACGACGTTCAGGAGGCACATCGAAATGCCCGCCACGAACGCGCCCGCGAGGTAGATGCAGAACCCCGCCGTCGCCTCGACCTTGAACACGCCGGAGAGGAACTGGACGAAGACGCCCGCGAAGCCCGTCGCCACGGCGACGAGCGCGGTCCGCTTGTAGCCGATCTTCGACAGGAGCATGCCGCTCGGAATGCCCATGAAAAGGTACGCGAAGAAGTTCATGAAGTTGCCGAGCTTGCCGAGGACGTTCGCATTGTCGCTCTTGGGCAGCAGGTGCTGCCAGACGTCGCCGGCCGGTGCGGCGAGGTTGGTGACGAACGAGATCATTCCGCAGAGGAAGATCATGGCGATGATGGCGACCCAGTTTGTCTTTTTCATGGCTTCTTTCTTTTTTTGGTTTTCAGGTTCCCGTTATTTTATCATATTTGCGCGCAGTTCGCCATCCCCATCGACGGAGCGGCGCGGTCAGCGGACGACCGAAACCGTCGCCTCCGCGCGGATGTCGTCCGCGGCCGCGCCGACGAGGAGGCGGTAGTCGCCCGCGTCCGTGCGCCAGTCGTGCACGCCCGTGTCCCAGTACGCGAGATCGCGCGCCGTGACGGTGAGCGTCACGCGCTTCGTCTCGCCCGGCGCGAGCGCGACCTTGGCGAAATCCTTCAGCTCCTTGACGGGGCGCGGCACGCGCGGTGCAACCGCCGCGACGTAGAGCTGCACCGTCTCCTTGCCCGCAACCTTGCCCGTATTGGTGACCGGCACGCTCACTTTCAACTCGCCACCCCCCACTTTCAACTCTCCACTCTCCACGTTCAACTCCCCATACTTGAACGTGGTGTAGCTCAGGCCGTGCCCGAACGCGAAGAGCGGGCGGATGTTCTCCTTCTCGTACCAGCGGTAGCCGACGAAGATGCCCTCGTTGTAGATCGAGTGCGCGGCCGTGTACGTGCCCTTGCGCGCGACGGGCGTCTCGGCGAGCGACACCGGCCACGTGCACGGCAGCTTGCCCGACGGGTTCACGTCGCCGAAGAGGACGCGCGCGAGCGGCCGTCCCGCCTCCTGCCCGAGGTAGGGCTGCTGCAGGATCGTCGCCGCCTGATCCGCCCACGGCAGTTCGAGCGGCGCGCCCGAATGGGTGATGATGACGAGATTCTTCAGCTTCCACGACAGAACTTCCGCGATCGCGGCGTCGTGCCCTTCCGGCAGCTTCAGGTTCGGGCGGTCGTCGCCCTCGCACTCCAGCGCCTGGCCGTGGCCGACTTCCGTGCCCGTGAAGACGAGCACCGCGTCCGCATCCGCCGCCGCGCGCCGGATGTCCGCGAGACTGCCCGACTCGCTCGGCAGCCGCCACCCGAACCGCACGCGGTGTTCGCCCGTGTCGCCCGTGTAGATGACCGCGAAATCGTACGTCCGGCCCGCCTCCAGCGCGACCTGCACCGACACCGTGTCACACTCGTGCGCCTGCGCGATCACCTTCCCGTCGAGGACAAAGGTCGTGCCGCCGCGGTGATCCATGAACGTCGCGAACGTGTAGTCGCCCGTCTCCGGTGCGAGGAGCGCCGTGCGCCACCTGACGGCGAACTTCGACGGGTTGAGCCCCGCGTACGGCACGCCCGTGCCCGTGTCGAAGCCCGGCTGGCGCGCAAAGCCCGTCGCGAACGGCGCGCCCTCCGCCGCGTGCGTGTCCGTGTAGTAGCTCGTCTCCCACGCGCGCACGCTCATGCCCGCGTCCTTCGCCGACGTATCGAACGTGCCGATGGACGATTCGATCACGTCGTGCACGAGGTTCGCG
The DNA here is from genome assembly GCA_002449695.1 of Verrucomicrobia bacterium UBA7008. Taxonomy (GTDB): domain Bacteria; phylum Verrucomicrobiota; class Kiritimatiellia; order RFP12; family UBA1067; genus UBA1067. The sequence goes on from DJXI01000024.1 coordinate 59,125, forward strand.
CCGTCGCTCGCGACGAGCGGCAGACGCACGAGCTCGACCGCCTGCCCTTTCGCGGCGAAGTACTCCTCCAGCCCCTTGAGCGGCGTGATCTCGTAGAGGGGCTTGCCTTCCGCGCTCCAGCCCTTCAGCGTGTGGCGCGTGTCGGCGAGCTTGCCGACGACGAGGATCTTGCGCGCGTGCGCGCCGTCGAGCGGCAGCACGCCGTCGTCGTTCTTCAAGAGCGTGATCGCCTCCTCGCCGATGGCCCGCGCCGTCGCCTGGTGCTCCGGCGTGTTGCGCGCACCCGTCGCGCGCGCGGCGGGCGTCCAGAACTTCGTGCGCTCGAGGACGTAGAGCGTGTGGAGCGCCATCTCGTCCACGACCGCTTCGGGCACCTCGCCCGCGCGCACCGCGTCCGCGAGCGGCAGCGTGCCGGCCTTCGGGTTCGTGAAGTAGCGGATGTCGGAGCCGCGGTTCATCTCCACGCCGCCGCCGTTCAGCGCCGCCTTGACGGTCGAGTGCGCGCCGCCCCAGTCGGTGACGACCATGCCGGCGAAGTGCCAGCGGTCGCGCAGGATGCCGCGCTGGAGGTAGGCGTTCTCGCTCGCCCAGTCGCCGTCGACGAGGTTGTAGCTCGTCATCACGCTCCAGACGTCCGCCTCCTTCACGGCCGCCTCGAACGCGGGCAGGTAGATTTCGTTGAGCGCGCGCTCGTCGCAGACCGTGTCGACGCCGTAGCGGTTCTTCTCCTGGTTGTTCAGCGCGAAGTGCTTGATCGTCGCCGCCACGTCGTGCGACTGGAGCGCCCGGATCTCCTCCACGGCCAGCTTCGCCGTCAGGCACGGGTCCTCGCTCATGTATTCCCAGTTGCGGCCGCAGCGCGGGTCGCGCATGATGTTGACGCCGGGGCCGAGCATCTGGTCCTTGCCGCGCGCGCGCGCCTCCGCGCCGATCACGTGGCCGTGCGCCGCCGCGAGGTCGCGGTTCCAGGTCGAGGCGAGCGCCGAGAGGGTCGGCAGCACCGTCGCTTCGTCGCCCGTGTCGGTGCAGTCCCACGTCCAGCGCTCCATGTTCGCGCGCACGGTGTGCGACGAGTCGCTGAACTGCCATTCGACGTCGCTGCCCGGCACCTCCAGGCACATCGTGCCCGAGCCGCCCGTCAGGCGCACCTTCTCGTCCAGCGTCAGCGTCGCGAGGCGCGCCTGTGCGCGGTCGAGCGCGGCGTCGCGTTCGGCGGCGGCGACGTCCGCGAACGTCGCGGCGCCGAGCGGCAGGACCGCCGCGGCCAGACCCGCCGCCAGGCACGCGGCTAGCGCCGGAAACAGTTTTTTCTTCAGACTCCTCTTCATGTTCATGCGTTCCGTTCTCCTTTGCAATTCCGTATTCGGTATTTTATCAAATTTCTGCGCCGGCGGCGTTGCCGTTTCCGTCATCCAAACATGACGGTTTGCGAACCGGCCACCTGCGCGCACCGTGCGCGGCGAAACCGCCGCGCGGCTAGCGGATGTCGGTCTCGAAGATCGAGATGCCGTAGCCGGTGTTGCGCGTCACGCCCGTGAGGCGCAGGCAGCGCGCCTTCTGCCTGTTCCAGTGGTGCGTCTGCCGCCCGCCCTCGTTGTGCGTCACCGTCGCGACCGTGCTCCACGTCGCGCCGTCGCGCGACAGCTCCACCGTATACGCCTCCGCGCGCGCGTTCTCCCAATCGATCGCGATCTTCGACACCTCGCGCTCCCGTCCGAAGTCGAACTGGATCCATTCGCCGTCGCGGTGGCGGCTGCTCCAGCGCGTCTTCATCGAACCGTCCGCCGCGAACGCCGGCTTCAGCCCGCCGTTCTCCTCGCCGCTCGCCGTCACGGTCGCGAGCCGCGCGAGGTTCACATCCCCGCGCGCGCGCGCCGCGATCGTGCACGTCGCCGTTACACCGTCCACCGCCGCCGTGAGCGTGTAGTCGCCCGGCTGCGTGGCGACGAACAGGCCTCCCTTTTTCAGATAATCAGATGTCTTCACCTTCTTCCCGTCGGCCGTGAAGATGTCGAGCCTGAGCCCTTTCGTCTTCATCGCCGCGCCGAACTGGTCGGTCGCCGCAAGGCCGATCTTCACGCCCTCGCCCGCGATCGCCACCGCGTTCGTCGGCGTGAAGGCGAACGTCGAGACGCACAGCGCCTCTTCGACCGGCAGCCGCTTCGTGACGGCGAGCCGGCCGCTCTGCGCAGTGACCGTCGCAAAGCCGTTTGTCGTCGGCGTGAAGCCGCGCGCGCCAAAAACGCCATCCGCGCTCGACCATTCCGGCTCCACGGGCTTGAACCGGTCGCCGCCCATCCACAGCGACGCGGTGACCGCGCACGGCACGCCCTCCTTCAGAACGGCACGGTCCGCGTCGATCTTCAGGCCGAGCGCGCCCGTCGCGCCCTGCGGCCGGCCGTAGACCGAGAAGCGGAAGAGCGAAATGCCGTACTGCGTCGCCTTCTCCAGCCCCTTCACGCGCACCCATCGCGCCTTCTCGCCGTTGAGCGGCAGCTTCTGGACGCCCTCGAACCCGTTGCGTTCGCCGCCGAGCGTCTTCCAGCTCGCGCCGTCCATCGACGCCTGGACGAGGAACCTGGCCGCATACGCATTCTCCCATTTCAGTTCCACGCCGTAGAGCGCGACTTCCTCGCCGAGGTCGACCGCCGCCGTCAGCTCCGTCTCGTCATGCGCGCTGCCCCAGCGCGTCGTGTCGTCGCCGTCGGTCATGTTCGCGCCGGCCAGAGCGCCGTTCTCCTGCGACGAGACTTTCGTCGGCCGCCCGCGCGCGAGGTCCGGCAGCATCACGCCGGCGGGGACGAGAGTTGAGAGTTGAGAATTGAGAGTTGAAAATGGAGAGTTGAGCGTGGAGTTGGGTGTTGTCAGGATTTTGCCGTCAGCCTGCTGAACCGTCAGGCGGCGCGGCGCGGCGGCGACCATGCCGACCGCCGCGTGCGTGACCGCATCGAAGAACGTGACCGTCCGCGGCACTTCTGCCGCGTTGTAGACCATCAGCGTGCGCCGGCCGTTCTTGAGGAAGGCGCGCGCGCACGGGTAATCGGCGCGGACGCCGAAATCGAGCTCGCCCCACGTCAGGTGGCTGTGCGTCGCCCAGTACGTCATGTGGCCCGTGTCGGCGTTCACGGCCGCGCCCATCTTCTTCGCGCGCAGCCGGTCGAAGATGTCGGCCGCCTGCTGCGGGTCGTGGCGCTGGAGGTACGAGAGCAGCACGTTGCCGAGCGATTCGTTGCCGACAGGATTCGTCTCGTGTCCGTCGCGCGTGCGGCCCTTCTCGAACCAGCCGCCGATCTCCTTGGTCGCCCACATCTGCTCCCAGTCCCACTTCGCGAATTTCAGGTCCTCGCTCAGGTAGTCCAGCGCGGGCGTGTTCGGCAGCCACTGGATCGAATGCATCCAGACGGGATCGCCCGAGAAGTACGTCCACCAGCCGACGCCGTGACAGGTGAGGTTGGAGTTGTACGGGTGCTTGAACTTCGTGTAGTCGATGTTCTCGCGGTCGCGGTCGAACCAGTATTCGGCCACGCCGCGCGCCTCGCTCACATAGCCGAAGATCGCCGCGTCGCGCATCGCGTCGTCGCCGAGCGCCAAGCCCAGGAGGTAAAGCCCGCCCCAGCCCTGCATCGCCTCCGAGGTCGATTCCTGCCCGTTGCCGCCGCCGTCGCCGACGCCGCCCGCGAAGGAGTGGCCCGCCCACGGGTCGAACGTGCGGAAGAACGGGAAGCGCGTCTCCGCGCGGTCCCAGTTCGCGTAGTCGCGCGCGATGAGCGTCAGCATCGGGCCGAACTTCGCCTTGAAGTCGTCGTCCACGAGGCAGAGGAGCGCGCCCGCGTAGGTGAAGTAGCCGTAGTGGAAGTGATGGTCGTTGAACGCATCGGAATCGTAGCTCGTCCCTTCGCCGACGAGTCCACCCCAGCGCGGCACGTAGGAGAAGAAGAACCGTTCCTCGCCTGGCGTCCACGTGAGCCAGTCCTCGAACTTCGCGCGCAGCTTCGCGTGCGCGTCGCGGAACGTCTTCCCGTCACCGATCTCGCGCGCGCCCATCATCGCGAACGCCATCTGCAGAAGCCCCTTGCCGCCCCAGTACGTGTCGCCGCCGAAGCTGCCGCGCGCGGCGTAGTCCGCGAGCAGATCCTTGAAGAGTTGAGAGTTGAAAGTTGAGAGTTGAGAGTTCCGCCCACTCGTTTTCTTCCCCACTCTCGATTCTCCATTCTCAACTCTCAACTCTCCATTCTCAACTCTCAACTCCCCCGGTGCGGCCCAGTACGGCAGCATTCCCGGAAAGCTGTACGTGATCGAAAGCGAGTTTCCTGCGGCGACGCGCTGCTGTCCGCGCGGCGTCTGCCACACGAGGCCGTCGAGCGTCTGGAAGCCAACCTTCGTCCGCTTCAGGTGGTGCGGCTGGAATCCCTGAAGCGCGACAGGGTTTTCCGTCTGGCCGCGCAGATCCTCCGTCGTCACGCGCCACGTCGTCGTCAGCTCGGCCTTCTTTTCGTCGTACTTCCAGTCGACGCGGGTCGACCGGATGACGGCCGTCGCATACGGCGCGAGCTTTTCGAACGACGCCTCGTCGGGCAGAAGGCCGATGGCGATCCACTCGCCGTCCGCGCGCTTTCCGCGCCACACGCCGTACCGCTCGTCGCCGACCGCGATCAGCTCGCCCCCGCCCTTCGCGCGGCGGCGTGGCTCCGCCTCGCCTTTACTGTCGATTGAAATCTTGAGCGCGACGCCCTTCGATTCGATCCAGGTGAACGGCGAGCCGTGCACGAGCGTCGTCCGAAGGCTCGCGTCGCCGTCGCGCAGCACCATCTCCACGTCCCAGTCGTGCCAGTCGTCCACTTCCGTCGCCTCGGGCTTGAAGTCGCCGACGGCGGAGACGACGAGCGCCGAGCGCTCCTTCATTTCCGTGCCGTCATCGATCCAGTACGAGGGGAAGGCGACGCGCACGCCGTCCGGGTCGATGCGCACTTTCGCGGGATAGCTCCAGAGGTTGCCCGTCCAGCGGCTGACGAGCGCATCCGTCCACCAGTCGTTCGTCGGGATCGGGTCGCCCGTGCGGCGCTCGGTCAAGTAGAGCGGACGCGTCTGCATGATGCGGCTCTGGTCGCCCCAATGGCGCGTCGAGCGCGCGAGCCGCCACGGCGCGTAGGATGCGTAGCTGCCGCCGCCGCACGTGACGATCTCCTGCGCGCCGACCGTGAAAACAGCGGCTGCGCCCAGCGCCGCCGCGGCGCATTTGATACGGATGTTCATCACCTCTTCACCTCCTCTGGCATCAATCGATCAAAAGAGACCGCGGCACCGCACGAAAAGGATGAGAGAGAGAATCCTTCACGCACAGTGCCACGGACTTAAAACGCGGCCGCGCTTAGCGGAACACGAGAACGAGACCGGGCGAGAGAACCTCCACGGTGCCGTTCGTGAAACCGGTCGGCAGCGTTTCACCTGTATATGTCCCTTTCGCGATCACCTCGCCGTTGACCGTCAGCGCGTTGGCCGGGACCTTGAGCGTGTGGTCGTTCAGATCGATCACCGCGCCCGTTCCTTCCACCGTCAGCGAATCAAGCTTCACATTCTCCGTCAGCTTGACCCGCGCCCCGTCCTTGACCGTCCAGGCCCCGGAGGCATCCGCAGGGAGGGAGTCCCAGAGAGTCAGCGTTACAACATTCATTTCAACTGAAACTTCACCGTCGCCATAGTCAAATGTTCCCGCTTCCTTGTCCGTGGCGACCGTGCGCTTGAAATTTGCCGCGTAATCGGTTGCGTCGATCTGAACGCCATTGTGCAGAATCTTCTTGGCCGTCTGGCACTTGAAGAAATCATCGAAAGCGTCAAGCTGAGAGTCATTGCAACGGCAGGTATAGGACGAAGCACGATAAATGGTTCCGTTTCCGCTTTCCGAAACGAAGTTGAGCGGCGTGGCATTGTCACCGTAGAAGCCATAAGATGCCTGATTCATCATGTTCTTGCGCCTGTTCACAACAGCAGAGTTGACAACCTGAAGCGTACCGTAGAGCATCGTGCTCGACGTCAAGACGGCATTCTTCACCTTTTTGTTATCCAGACGCAGTTCGCCAGCCGTCGTATAGTCACTTGCAAAAAGGACACTGTCGGTGGACGCCGGAAGGTTCACGGGCTCGTTGCTCCCCACCCACGCACCATCCTTGTAGATGTAGTCATAATCGCTTGCGACAAAGCTATCTGCCTTAAATGCAGCGACTGCTCCGTTCGTCACGATCGCGAATGCATAATTATAAACGGTGTCTTCCGTCAATCCCGTAAGGGACTTGGTATATGCATCATCTGATTCCGTCACTTCAGTGCCGACAGAAAGAATGTTAGCCTCTGTAATTGCATCCGTTCCATATGCCATATAGACGGAATACGCGCCTTCACCTGCCTGCGCGAGCGTGGCCGAAACAGTCGCGCCGCTCGCCGTCCTGTCGCTCACCGTCAGCATTCCAACCTTCCAGTCCGTCGCAGGCGTGAGATACACCTTTGACGCCGCATGAACCGTCTCGCTTGGATCTATCACCGTCGTTGCCTCAACAGTAAACAAATCTGCGAAGGTCTCGGCCGTCAACACCTTACCTTTGTATTTGATCTTGCCGCTGAAGCAACTGGCGAAAACGGCACTCGGCGCATACGCGAACGTAAACGAACCCGTCCATCCTTCAGCGATGTCAATGGTTCCGGCTGCATTGTAGTAGCCACCCCAGTTCGTATCCCATGTGACAAGCGAACCGGCCTTCCAGGAAATAGGGATATCGGCCGCCGAAAAAAGCTTGCACGTCCACGTAATGTCTTGATCGAAAGTCGCCGTTTCGGCAGTAGCAGACAGTTCGACATTCAGACCCGTTGCGGTAAACTTCGTAAATTTTTCCGTACCGGTATGAACATAATTGTTGGCGCTCGTCTTTTCATATGTCGCCGTCGCATCAAGAGTAATGTTCGCGTCCGAAATATCCGTCCGCGCAATCAGCGTCCCGCCGTTCTGGACATTGAAGCTCGGCCACGTATGCGTACCCGAGCAGAGGCCGGTATCAAATGTGCCACCATCGATCGTCACCGAGCCTTCATCACCATACCACCAGCTGGCAACGGTCTGCACCAGTTTCGCGCCATCTGAAATCGTGAGCGATTCCGTGCCATTGATACGCGGATCCTCTGCGTTGTATTTGACTACGACTCCCGCACCGGAAATCACGACCGCTTCGCCGGAGTTTTCGACGGACAAAGGAATTCGCGATGGTGCAGCATCAGTAGACGAAACCTTCCAGTTCGCCAAATCTTTCCATGACTCGCCATCACCTCCGCCCGTCCATGTGATGGTGTCGGCCCACAGACTTGTGGTTGCGACGGCGACAAGCGCGGCGAGTAAGATTCTTTTCATGTTGTTGCTTCCTTTCTCCTTTTCGGATAGTTGGTAGAGAAACTGTTTGAAGGTGTTCTTGATTGAGAGATTGAGAGATTTTCCTTAGATCAAGTTTCCAATATTATATCATTTCACCCAACTCAACACGGAGCCTTTCGCGCACCTAAAACATGACCGTTTGCGCACCCCTTCTACCAAGCTCCCGCACCCCGCCAAGATCGACTTCCGATCAGAAATCTTCTTTCCTGACCAACCTTCGGCTCTTCTAACCAACCTTCGGCCCTTCAGCGATCGCCGATCCCCTGCTCTCGCCCCCAAAACTCAACGCCCCACCAACCTCCAGCTTCGTTTATGAGAATTCAATGCGGAAAATTCTTGTCTGATTTTCTCACGCTTCTTGTCGCGTCGCTTCTTCACCCGTTTCACCATCTGGTCGGCCATCCGGCCCGGCCGCGCGGTGCATCTTGGCGGATCGAGAAAAACGGTTTCGGGCGACAGTTGATAGTCGACATCGGCGAATAGCTGCGAAAACGTCCTGGACGGCGCACCGAGCAGCGCCGCCACCTTCTCGTCCAGCGGCTCCTCCAGCAGGCGCGACGTCGGCACGGGGTCGTGCGTCTGCGTCAGCTGCCGCAGGCGAGTCGCCAGCGCCTTGTAGCGCATGAGCGTCTTGTATTTCGGCGCGAGTTCGGGCAGGCACAGCCGCAGCCAGCCGCGAATGCCGCCGTTTCGTCCGACAACATTCCCGTATTCGTCGAATTTGAGGCAGCTGTCAACGTGGCAGGCGAGCGTATCGAGGAGACCGCCCAGGCGGATGGCATCTGCGCGCGAGTTCGTGCGGCGATCCCATGCCGCGCGGATTTCGTCCGCCGTGGGCATGGGCGCGTCCATTTCGCGTCGGGTCACTTTGCGCCGTTCAAGGGCGAGTTGGCGGCGTCGCGCGCGTTCCCGCTCGTAATAGACGGGACGGCGGAGACTGCGCAGATCGCGCATCAGTTCGCGCTTCATTCGGTCCCGCTCGACGGGATCGGTGATTTTGCGCACCGTGTCGCGCAGCGCCAGCCCGATATCCGTTGCGAGGCACACGCCCAGGACGATCGGGTTGAAGGTCGAGTCGAAGCACCAGCCTGCCTCCCGCCCGTCCGCGCCCTTCCTGCCGGTCCCCCGCGGATAATAGGTATGGATATCCAGATAGGTGCCGGAATAACTTTGCGCGTCACTCCGCGACCAGCCATACTGCGCGGCATACCAATAGGCCGAATGTTGATATGTTCTCGACTCTTTTTTCATGACTTGACCCTCCTTTCGCCTTGAATTGACGTTCCCTTTGTCTTGAATGGACGTTTCATTCGCTGAATTGGAGCTCCTTTCACGACGGATTGGATGCTCCTTTCGCCACGGATTGACGCACCTCTCGCCGAGACAAGCGGCACCCCTTCTACCCGCGGACAAGAACAGTATATCATAAAATGAGAATTCTATGCGGAAATTCTTAAAAGCATTTCTAACACCCATTTCTGGTGTTTCTTGTCAGTATTGATACTTTCCTGTCGTTGATCTCGTCGCGGCAAAAGCCATGTGCCGAATTCGCAACATACTGCATCCGCCGTGGACCGAATCAGGCAATGCCGAATCCGGCGCGCGTCAAAATCGCCGCGCGCCTATCGAGCCCCACGCACGCTTCATCAGCCGCGCACAGAATTCATCGTATGCTGAATCCGCCACTGCTGAATCCGCCACTGCCGAACCAGCCGCGAACCGAATCCGCCGCGCGCCTAGTCCGCCGTGTAGATGATCTCGTCAAGGTAAAAAACGACCGGATCGCCCGAGGACGCCAGCGAAAAGCCGAAGCCCGTCTTGATCTGCGAAAGATCCTTGCCGTCGAGCGGAATGCGGTAGCGCGTCCACTCCTTCTTCAGCGTCACCGCCAGTTTCGCCTCGGCGCTGTCGCCGTGCGGCTTGTCCTTCAGCCCGCCCACGAAGAAATCGACCTTTTCGCCGCCCCTCTCGCCGCGCGCCCGGAAGACAAGCGTCGTCGCCTGCGCCAGGTTGCGCCCGCCCGGCTTCTCGCCCCAGTCGTTCGCCGGATCCTGCCAGAAGATGCCCGCCCAGCCGATGTGGTCGGTGTATTCAACGCGCAGACACGTCTCGCCCGCGAACGGCCGGTCGGCGCACCGCTCGTCCACCTTCAGCGCGCGCGTGTTGCCCATGTAGCCCGACGGCACCCACGGGCCGCGCGCCGCGCCCGCATCCGCGTCCGACAGCACGGCGACCGGCATCGGCACCGGCTTGCGTGCGCGCCGGGGCGTCGCGCCCTCGCCCTTCAGCGGCACGTTCGCGCACGCCGCATGGCCCTTGCCGTCGAACACGTAGCAGTACAGCCGGTAGACGCCGCCGCCCGGCAGCCGGAACGTCACGTTCGCCGTCCCCTGCCCCTCGAGGATCGCCCCGTCCCAGCCTTCGGGCATCGCGAGCCCCGTGCCGATCGTGTCGTAGTCGCCCGTGTCGCTGAGCAGCACCCACGAGTAGGTCAGCGCGTCGCCGTCGGGATCGTGCGCGCGGCATTCCGCCCGCCCCGTCAGGCCGCCCGCGACGTCCAGCGGCTCCAGCACCGGGCAGCGGTTGCGCACCTTGACCCGGCCCCACGCCTCCTGCACCGCCTGCGCGCTCGCCAGCACCGACAGGTCCGGCAGCAGCATCCCGTGCCACGTCGGCGTCGCCTCCACCTTCCAGCCCCACGTGAACGCATACGAGCCGAGGCACATCTTTCCCTTCTCGGCGGCGATGCCCCGCGCGTAGCTGTCGGCGAAGAACGCGCCCTTCTCCGTCGACGTCTGCTCCAGCGGAATGCCGTTCGCGTCCTTCGGCCCCTCCCAGCTGCCGCGCGCGCCGAACTCGGTGACGAGATACGGCCGCGTCATCCCCGCCGCGCGCCACCGCGCGCCCAGCGTCGGGCAGCCGCCGTAGCTGTTGATGCCGAGGAAGTCCAGATGGGGCGCCAGCGTCTTGAACTCCGCCAGCGTCTCGTCGGGGATCTCCGCCACGACGGTGCAGACGGGATGGTGCGGATCGAGCGCCTTCACCTTCTCCGCCAGCCGGTCGATGAACGCCCACATCTCCTTGCGGTGCGGATTGTTCATCTCCATCTCGTTGCCGAGCGCCCAGCACAGGAGCGCCGGGTCGTCCCTGAACTTCGCGACCGCCGCCGTCACCTCCGCCTCGGTCCGCGCGAGCGCCGCCGCGTCGGTGTAGTCGAAGCCGTGCTCGGCGTGCCCCAGCCAAAAGCCCGCCATCACCGTGAGGCCGTATTTCCGCGCCTCGGCGAAGTCCGCGTCCAGGCGGTCCGCGCCCCACGTCCGGAACGAGTTGCCGCCCATCTTCGCCAGCAGCTTTTTCGACGCGCCGCCGCCCGCGCCGCAGACGAAATAGGGCTGGCCGTTGCGCACCAGCCGCCACGCGCCCGGCCGGCCGTCGACCGTCACGACCGAAGGCGCGGCCGCGACCGCGCCCGGCGCCACGCAGGCGGCGCACGTCAGAACCGAAAGGAGACGGACAAAAAGGGAATGTGTGTTCATCAACGAATAGTCTATCATATTTTCGCGTCGGCGACCTACCCGATCGCGCGCCAAAAAGATGACCTTTTGCGCTTGACCGCGCGGACGCAAATAGAGTAAAATACCGAGCGATGGATACCGTTCTTTTCATCACCGACCTCCATACCGGCTCGCACGTCGTCACGCTGGCGGGCGTCTACGCGCGCGCCGCCGCGCACAACTGGCGGGTGATCGAGATCGAACGCGACCGCACGACGCGCCCACTCCGGGAATTCGTCGCCACCTGGCGTCCCGTCGGCTGCATCATGGAATGCGGCAAGCTGACCGAGCCCGTCGACACGCGCCGCTTCAACATCCCCATCGTCTACATCGACCCCGACCCCGTCACGCTGCGCCGACCCTGCCACGCCGTCACGAACGACGCGGCGGCCCTCGCCCGCCGCGCCGCGGCCGAGCTCGCCGCGCTCCGGCCCGCCGCCTACGCCTACGTCGGGTGGTGCAGTCCCACCAGCTGGAGCATCGACCGCGGCACGGCCTTCCGGCACGAGATCGCCGCGCGCCACGGCGCGTGCGCGCTCTACGACACGCCCTGGCAGGACACCTTCGCCGTCCAGAAGCGGCTCGCCCGCTGGCTCGCGGCGCAACCCCGGCCGCTCGGCGTCTTCGCCGCCAACGACTACGCCGCCGAACAGGTCGCGGGCGCCTGCACGCTCGCCGGGCTCGAATCGCCGCGCGACGTCGCCATCGTCGGCGTGGACAACGACGAACTGCTCTGTGAAAACTCCTTTCCGACGCTGACGTCCATCCAGCCGGACTTCAAGGCGGCCGGCTGCCTCGCCGCCGACCTGCTGGCAGACCTCATCCGGGATCCGCAGCTGCCGCCCCGGCGGCTGCCATTCGGTCCGCTCGGCCTCTACCGCCGCCAGTCCACGCGCATCGTCAACTCAAACGACACGCGCATCATCCGGGCGGTCGAACGCATCCGCCGCGACGCCTGCTCGGGCCTCACGGCTGCCGACGTCCTCGCCGAGATCGGCCTGTCGCGCCGCCTCGCGGAAAAGCGCTTCCGCGCGGCGACCGGCCGGACCATCCTCGGCGAAATCCAGGAAGTGCGCTTCGCCCGGGTCCTGCAGCTGCTCCGCGAAACCGATCTGCCGATCGGTCAGCTCGCCGGCCTGTGCGGCTGGGAATCCGACAGCTACCTCAAGCGCTTCTTCAAGAAGCGCACCGGCCTGACGCCGCGCGCCTGGCGGGCGCAGCAGACGGCCGCGCCCGGCGGCCGCCGCTAGGCGTCACCGCGCGGGCCGGTCCGCCGCCGCCCGCTCCGGGCCGAGGATGCGCTCGACGCATTCGAGCGCGTTGGAATGGATGTCGCGCATGAGCGGCACGGGACTGCCGAGCTCCTCCGACAGCGGATACGGGTTGTGGCGCAGGAAGTCGAAGTCCGCCTCGATCTCGCGCATGAGCCGCGCGTCGCTCACGCCCATGTCCTTCAGGAAGCGGAGCCGCCGGAAGCGCCACATCGCCCCGTCCACCGCGCGGTACGTCTTCAGATGCGCGATCAGAAGGTCCATCCGCCGCGCCAGTTCCGCCGTCGGCCCTTCCGCGGCCGCCGGGCGCGCCGCCTCGAGCGCCGCGATCGCCGCGTTCTTCTCGTCGACGACGGCCTGGATGTTCGCCTCCGTCGGCATCAGCGCCGCGCGGCCCTCGGGCAGATACTGGCGGTTCGTGTAGCGGAAGAGGTCTTCGCGCCGCTGCACCGTCTTCGCCGCCTTCGATTCCGTCGGCGCGCCGAGCCCGAGCGGCGAGAACGCGACGACCGCCGCGCGTTCGCACGCCTGCAGGGCTGCCACCGCCGCCGGCGCGTCCGCGCCGTAGCGCGGCTCGGCCCATTCGCGCCAGATCGCCGCCACGTCGTCGTCCGGATCCCACGCGAGCTGCCGCCACGCATGGATGTTGATGGAATTGACGTCGTCGTCCAGCGCCTCGTAGTCGCCGCGCTTGTAGCCGCCCGCGTAGAGGCACACGCCGTTGTCGCGCCCGACGAGCGCGGCCGCCTTTTTCATCGTCCGGGCCGTGTGTTCGACGTTGGAATACGGCAGGTAGTTGAGCCCCACCGTCTGCCCCGTGATCTGCCACTCGGCGAGCTCCGTGCGGCCCGCCGCCGCGGCCGCGCCGAGCAGGTTCGAGAACGGCGGATCTGGCTGGCAGTCGGCGTTGTAGACCTTCGTGACGAAGACCGTCGCGCGGTCGCTCGCCTCGAACGCGCGCGCCCACGTCGCGAGCGCATCCTCGCGGCCCGCGTAGCCGGGCGCATGCACCCACTCGTCGCCGAGGAAATGCGGCGCGCCGCTCGCCCACGTGCGCACGATGAGCCGCTTGCCGATCGCCTTGAGCGCCTGTTCAAAGCAGTTGACGAGGACCACGTTGCGCGCGCCGAAGCTGTCCCGCCCGCCCGTGCGGCACTTCTCGCAGCAGCAGTTGAGGCCGTAGTCGTCCCAGAACGTCACCACCACGCCGTCGAAATCGCCCGACTCGGCGAGCTCGGTGATCGTCTGCGCGAAAAACGCCCACGTCGCCGGCGACGACGGGCACAGGACGCCCTTCTCCCAGCTGCGGCCCGGATCGACGCCCTTCGCCTCGGGATGCGCGGCGATGAACGCGGCGAACCGGCCGCGGTTCCACTTCGACGCGTCGCAGCCGTAGAGGAACGCATACACGTCCACGTCGGCGTCGCGGCACGCCTGCACCAGCCGCCCCGCCGCATTGCGCGCCAGGTGCACGCTGTTCGCGCCCGTCGCCGCCACCCAGTCCGCGACCGAATGGCCCTTGCCCGTGAAGTTCAGCAGGCGCCGGCGGAAATGCGGCACGCGGCGGACCGGCGCGTCGCCCGCGCCCAGCCAGCGCTGCGGCTCGTACGCGGCGTAGAGGAGCGCGCGCGGCCGCGCGCCCGCGACGACGAGCGTCCCGTCCGGCGCGCGCCGCACCTCGTAGCCGTCGGCGAGCGTGGACGCGAGAGCGGGCGCGACCTCCAGCCGCACGGCCGCGTCGCCTGTCTTGCCCTCGAGCAGCTGCACCGCGCGCGCGGCCGCCGGATGATCCACCGCCGTCGTCACCGCCGCGCCGAGCGCGCACGGCAGCAGGCACAGCGTCCCCAAAAGAATCTTCGCATTCATGACGATAGTTTATCAAAAGCGAGCCGGCGGCGTCCTACCCGATCGGGGAGGGGCGGCGCGCGGCTATTCCCATTCGATGGTGGCGGGCGGCTTCGACGAGATGTCGTAGACGACGCGGTTGATGCCGCGCACCTCGTTGATGATGCGGTTCGACATCGTCGCGAGCGTCTCGTACGGCAGGTGCGTCCAGTCCGCCGTCATCGCGTCGATCGAGTTGACGGAGCGGATCGCGCACGTGTACTCGTACGTGCGCTGGTCGCCCATCACGCCCACCGAGCGCACGGGCAGGAGCACCGCGAACGTCTGCCAGATCGTCTTGTAGTCGGGGAGCTTCCGCACCTCCTCCTGCACGCGCAGGTCCGCCTGCTGCAGCAGCCGCACCTTCTCCTCCGTCACCTCGCCCAGGATGCGCACGCCGAGCCCCGGCCCCGGGAACGGCTGGCGGTCCAGGAGCTCCGCGTCCATGCCGAGCACGCGCCCGACCGCGCGCACCTCGTCCTTGAAGAGGTCGCGGAGCGGCTCGACGAGCTCGAACTTCAGGTCCGGCGGCAGGCCGCCGACGTTGTGGTGGCTCTTGATCGTCTGCGAGGGGCCGTTGACGGCGTGGGACGATTCGATCACGTCGGGGTAGATCGTCCCCTGGCCGAGGAACTTGCAGTTCTTGAACTTGCGCGCCTCCTCGGCGAAGACGTTGATGAATTCGCGGCCGATGATCTTGCGCTTCGCCTCCGGCTCCTCGACGCCCCTGAGCGCCGCGTAGAACCGCTGCGCCGCGCGCGCGATGTGGAGGTCCAGCCCGAGCTTCGCCCTGAACATCTCCTCCACCTGCACGTCCTCGCCGTGGCGCAGAAGCCCGTTGTCGACGAAGATGCAGTGGAGCCGCCGGCCGATCGCCCTGTGGAGCAGCACCGCGACGACGGACGAATCGACGCCGCCCGACAGCCCCAGCACCACCTCCTCGTCGCCGACCTGCTCCTTCAGATGCGCGACCGTGTCCTCGATCCACGTCGACAGCTTCCAGTCGGCCTTGCAGCCGCAGATCTTGAAGAGGAAGTTGCCGAGGATCTGGCTGCCGTGCTGCGTGTGGACGACCTCGGGATGGAACTGGATCGCGTAGAAGCGCCGCGCCTCGTCGCGGATCGCCGCGTAGGGGCAGTTCGCGCTCGTCGCCGACACGCGGAAGCCGGCCGGGATCTCCGAAACGCGGTCGCCGTGGCTCATCCAGACGATGAAGCGCTCCGGCAGGCCCGCGAAGAGGGGGCTGTCCGGCTCGGTGCGCATTTCCGTCTTGCCGTATTCGCGGCTCTCGCCGGGCACGACCCGGCCGCCGAGCGTCTGCGACATCAGCTGCATGCCGTAGCACACGCCGAGGACCGGCACGCCGAGGTTGAAGATCTCCGGGTCGATCTGGGGCGCGCCCTTCTCGAAGACGCTGTTCGGTCCGCCCGAGAGGATGATGCCCTGCGGCAGGTTCGCGCGGAGCGCCGCCGCCGTCGTGTCGAAGCGGATGATCTCGCTGTAGACCTGCTGCTCGCGGATGCGCCGCGCGATGAGCTGCGTGTACTGCGAACCGTAGTCGAGGATCACGATCCGCTGGAATTTCCTGTGGTCAGTCGCCATTGTTCACGTCCTTTCAGATCAGTAGCTCAGGCGCGTCGGCACGCCCGCGGCGTGCATCACCCGCTTGATGTCGGCGATCGTGTATTCGCCCGTGTGGATCATGCCCGCGACGATGGCCGCGTCGGCCGCCGCCTCCTGGAAGACGGTGACGAGATGTTCGGGCCTTCCCGCGCCGCCCGACGCCACGACCGGCACGCCGACCGCCTCGGCGATGAGCCGCGTCAGCTCCAACGCGAAGCCGGCGCGCGTGCCGTCCGCGTCGACGGAATTGACGACGATCTCGCCCGCGCCCAGGTCCGCCGCGCGCCGCGCCCAGTCGACCGCGTCCATGCCGGTGAACTCGCGGAAGCCGCGCGTCGTGATCTCGTAGCCCGACGGGCACGCGGGGTTGTCGCTCTTGACGGGATCCATGCCGAGGACGATGCACTGGCGGCCGAACGCGCGCGCGCCCTCGGCGATGATCGACGGATTCTTCACGGCGAGCGAATTGACGCTCACCTTCTCCGCGCCCGCGAGGATGACGCGCTCCATGTCCGCGACCGTCGAGATGCCGCCGCCGACCGCGAACGGGATGCGGATCGCGCGCGCGACCGCCGCGACCATGCCGATGTCGATCGGCCGCCGCTCCGCCGACGCGGTGATGTCGTAGAAGACGAGCTCGTCCGCGCCGCCGTCGGAATAGCGGACGGCCATCTCCACGGGGTCGCCGAGATCGATGTTGTTCTTGAACTTCACACCCTTGGTGACGCGCCCCTGCCGCACGTCCAGGCACGGTATCACGCGCTTGGTCAGCATGGGCGGATCTCCCGGAGAGAAATGTCTGTGCGCATAAGTAGCGCGTATTATATCAAAATTACGCCCGCGGCGGTCAGATGTTCACGTCCACGCCGACGTCGGTCTTCTTCAGGACTTCGCGCGCGTCGACCTTCGGCCGGTAGTTGAAGCGCGGCGGGTTGATGCCGATGCCGTAGCCGACCTTCTCGAACGTCTGCTTCTGGCGCTCCGAGAGCGGCACCGTCGTGAAGATCGGCCACTTCGGACGGCCGTCGGGCATCCGGTCGTAGGCCGCGCCCTCCTCCTCGATGCACAGGAGCCCGCCGACCGCGCCGCCCGGCTTCTCGCCGCACGCGATGTCGAGCTGCACCGTCCGGCCCGCCTTGAACGTCACCCAGTCGCCGACGATCATCCGGCACGCCGCCTGCGGCGCGGCGAACCGGCTCGCCGCCGGATCGGGCGACTTCCAGCCCGTCGTCACCGACCGCGCGGCCGGATCCATCGCCCAGTGGACGTCCAGCACCACCTTGCCGTCGACGGCGACCACGAGAAGGTCGTCAAAGTAGCCGATGAAGCGGCAGCGCATGTCCTTCGTCGGCGTGAGGCCCCCCCAGTAGTGCGCGACCCAGTATTTCGGCTCCATCAATTTGTCGGCGCCGAACGCCGCGGGCCCGTTGTCGGCGCTCTGCGGCGGCACCCACAGGCTCGTCAGCGCCACGCGCATCGGCAGGCGGTAGACCTCGCGGCACGCTTCCGGGCTGAAGCGCCCCCGGAACATCTCGTTCACGCGCTCCCAGTAGTCGCGCGTCGCGTGGAGGCTGCCCAGCGCCGCCGTACGGTCTTCGCCCTTCGCGTTGCGCTTCAGGTCGATGATCTCGCCGAGGAGCGCGCCTTCGGGCAGGCCCTTGCGCCCCGCGCCGCTGCCCAGCGCCGTGCCGAATCCGCTGCCGTCGCCGAGGCCGCGCGGCTTGGTCGTGCCGACGACCGCCGCCATCGTCACGGGGCTGGGCACGGCCGCGACCAGCCGGGTCGGCTCGCCGCCGGGCGTGGGCGAAGGCGGCGCCACGGTCTCCAGCGACGGCGGCGACAGGTCGGTCGTGTCCATCGCAAAGGCGTCGAGCGGCTCGTCCATCTTGACGTCCGGCGGCTCGTCCGGCTCTTCGGGGATCGGATCGATCACGACAGGGTCCGGCTCCAGCGTCGCGATCTGGACCTCGATCACGTCCTTCTTCTGCGCCGACACCGCCGTGACGACGATCAGCACGGCCACGAGAAGGACGACCAGCACGACCGCCGCGAGCGGCGCCGCGAGACGCTGGAGCTCAATCCGCGCCGCCTTGTACGCGCGCGTGCCGTGCGGCTGGCCGAGGCCGCGCACGAGCGTCTTCAGCCGCTGTCCAAGGGTGACGGATTCGTAGCGCGCGCCGATTTCCTCGATTGACGGACGCGCGACGATTTCTTCAGTTCCGGGTTCGATCTGCGTATTCATGCGGCGGCCCTCCTTCCATGCAGTTAAACGCCGCCGCCCGCTTCTGCGTTCAGGCGAAACGCGAGGATTCTAGGAGCCTAGAATCTCCCCTGTCACAGCGCGAGCCAGCCCTTCAGAAGCTCCAGGCCGCAGCGGCCCGATTTCTCGGGATGGAACTGGCACGCGAGCAGGTTGCCCTTCCGCACCAGGCTCGTGAACTCCACGCCCGCGTACGAGGTGCGCCCGATCGTGTACGGGCAGATCTCCGCGTAGTACGAATGGACGAAATAGTAGTCGACCGCCGCGCGCGCCGTCACGCACTGGTTCCAGCCGATCTGCGGAATCTTGCAACCCGCCGCGTCCGGAAAGCGCCGCACCGCGCCTGGCAGGAGGCCGAGCGTCTCCACGCCGCCGTCCTCCTCGCTCCGCTCGAAGAGGATCTGCATCCCGAGGCAGATGCCGAGGAACGGCCGGCCCGAGACCGCCGCCGCCTTCACGCTCTCCTCGAGCCCGAGCGCGCGCAGGTTCGCCATCGCGCTCTTCGCCGCACCCACGCCCGGAAACACCACGCGGTCCGCCGCCGCGATCACCGCCGCGTCGCGCGTCACCGTCGCCTCTTCGCCCAGCGCCGCGAACGCCAGCCGGACGCTCGTCAGATTCCCCGCCTTGTAGTCGATGATCGCCGTCATGTCTTCACTCCCTTGCCGCCGCCGAGGTGACCTGGCCCTCCGTCGGCA
This sequence comes from Verrucomicrobia bacterium UBA7008, assembly GCA_002449695.1. GTDB lineage: Bacteria > Verrucomicrobiota > Kiritimatiellia > RFP12 > UBA1067 > UBA1067. The sequence goes on from DJXI01000024.1 coordinate 77,829, forward strand.
GATCCGCGCGCGAGCGGCCGCACGCCGCCAGCACCTTGTCCGTCGTCTGGAAATGCGCCTTCGCATGGTTCATGATCCAGACGGCCCCTTCCCTGCGCACCATCGCCTCGGCCACTTCGCGCACCTTCGGGTCGCTGGAGCCGATCGGCATCCTGAGCCCCGTCTCCTCGCCCATCTTCAGCATGTCGCGGAGGAAGAGCTCGCGCGCGATCACGGAGGCGCAGGCGACGGCGAGGTCGCTTTCCGCCTTGTGGTGCTGGTCGATCTCCGCCTTCCTGCCGAGGGGCTTGAGCGCGCGCTTGATCACGTCTTCCGTGCGCGCGAACTGGTCCACGACGACCTTCCGGCACGCGGGCTGCTTCTGCAGCAACTCCTCGATGGCCGAGCCGTGCGCCCACGCGAGCAGCCGGTTGACGTTCCGGATCTTCGCGTAGAGCCTGTTGTACGCCGCCGGGCCGATCTTCACGACCGCATAGCCGCCGCGCGGCTGGAGGAGCGCGCGCAGCTGCCGCCCCGCCTCCAGCACCTGCGCGTCGCTCATCTGCTTGCAGTCCTTCACCTCCAGCTTGACGCGCCTGTCGTTCTTATTGAAGTAGGTGAAGCCGTCGATGGCCTCCGCAATCGATTCGTCGATGTACGCGCAGCAGACGACGAGCGGCCCGAAGTAGTCGCCCTTGCCCGATTCGTCGCTGCCGGCGTGGGGCTTCAGGGCGTCGGGGTTGAGGACGCTCTCGTACCCGAGGCCGGCCGTCATCAGCACATTCGGCTCAAGGACGAAGAGCACGAAGTCCTCCGCGCGCGACCCCTGCACGCAGAGCTTGCGCCTGCCGTGCTTCTCCTTCTGGTACAAGGTCGCGTTGAAACCCTCGCCCTCGATCGACCACAGCGAATACGGCACCTCCCGCCTGCGGTAGTTGCCGTTCACCATGATGCCGAGCAGGATCTCCTGCTGGTCGTTCGTCAGCTCGTAGGTGTACGAGGTGCGCTTTGTGCCGTTCAGCTCCATTGCGCGTAGTATATCAAATCTGTCCGCGGGCGGGCGACGGCGGATCGGGCGAAACGGCCGGGCGGACGCGCGGCGGCGCGCCCTTCGCCCGTTCGTCCAGAAACCGCTGGATGCGCTTGAGCTCCGCCTCGCGCGGGCCGCGCCGCTCGTACGTGCCGTCCGCCACCGCCGTGCCTTTCCGCGCCGCCTCAGGCGACGCCGAAGCGGAACTCCGTCGTCGTGCGGTACGTCGCGCCCGCCTTGACGAACGTCGTCGGCCACTCGGGGCGGTTGGGCGAGTCGGGCGCGTGCTGCGTCTCGAGCGCCACGCCGCAGCGGAAGGAGAGGTGCTCGCCCCCCTTCGCCTTCTGGTCGTAGCTCGCCCAGTTCGCGGTGTAGACCTGCAGGCACGGCTCGGTCGTCCAGACCTCGACGGAGCGGCCGTTGAGCGGGCAGACGAGCGAGCCCGCGAAGATGAGGCCGCCCGCGCCGCCCGCCATGATGCCGCCGTCCAGCACCCAGTTGTGGTCGTAGCCCTTGCCGATCTCGAGGTCGGCGTCGTTGGCGTTGATCATCTCGCCGATGCGCATGCCCTTGCGGAAATCGAACGGCGTGCCCGCGACCTTGCGCACCTCGCCCGTCGGGATCTGGCCCGGGTCGGTCGGCGTGAAGCTTTCGGCCGCGATCGTCAGGACGTGATCCTCGATCGTGCCGCCGGCCTCGCCCTTGAAGTTGAAGTAGACGTGCTGCGTCATGTTGATGGGCGTCTCCCTGTCCGGCACCGCCTCGTAGTCGACGCGCCAGACGTTCGCCGCCGTCAGCGTGTACGTCACCTTGACCGCGACGCGGCCGGGGAAGCCCTCGTCGCCGTCGGGCGAGACGTGCGTGAAGACGACGCCCACGTCATCGCCCTTGACGAACGGCTCCGCGCCCCACACGTACGCGTCCCAGCCGCGCGCGCCGCCGTGCAGGTTGCAGCCGATGCCGGCGGGCGCGTTGTTGAGCGCGGGGAGCCGGTACTCGACGCCGCCCATCGTGAACTTGCCGGCCGCGATGCGGTTGCCGTAGCGGCCGATGATGCAGCCCCAGTAGGGGTCGCCGTTGTCCCAGCCCGACGGATCGTCGAAGCCCACGACGACGTCCTTCATCCGGCCGTCGCGGTCGGGGGTGAAGAGGCGCACGACCTTCCCGCCGTAGTCGCTCACTTCGAGGACGACGCCGCCGGCGCCCTTGAGGATGTACTTCTTCGCGTGCTCGCCGTACTTGGTCGTGCCGAAGTCGACGACGTCATAACTTGCCGTTGCCATCTGTTGCTCCTGTTGGGGTGAATCAAACGATGTGCATAGTATACCAAATTCCCCGCCCAAACGCCAGCCTCCCGCCCGGTCAGAGCGACGCGCAGTAGGCGGCCATGTCGGCGGGGATCGGGGCCTCGAACGACAGCGGCGCGCCGCTCACCGGATGGCGCAGCGCCAGCCGCCACGCATGCAGCAGCTGCCGCGCCGGCACGGGCGCGAGCCGCCTGTCCAGCGCCGCCCTGCCGTACACCCTGTCGCCCGCGACGGGACAGCCCAGGGACGCCATGTGCACGCGGATCTGGTGCGTGCGCCCCGTCTCGATCCGGCACTCGATCGTCGAGACGCCCCGCGCCGCGTCGAACGCCGCGAGCCGCCAGTTGGTGATCGCCACCTTCCCGTTCGTGTCGACGATCGCCATGCGCTTGCGGTCGACGGGATGGCGGCCGATCAGGTTCTCGATCCGGCCCGCGTCCAGCCGCGGCCGCCCGTGGCAGACGGCGAGGTACGTCTTCTCGACGGCCGCGTGGCGCGCGAACGCGCGGCTCAAGCCCGCCATCGCCGCCTCCGTCTTCGCCGCGACGATCAGCCCCGACGTGTCCTGGTCCAGGCGGTGCACGATGCCCGGCCGCGCCACGCCGCCGATGCCGCCGAGCGTCGGGCAGCGGTACAAAAGCGCGTTGACGAGCGTGCCGGACGCATGGCCCGGCGCGGGATGGACGACCATGCCCGGCGCCTTGTCGATGACGATCAGATCGTCGTCCTCGTAGACGACCGCGAGCGGAATCGCCTCCGGCTCCGGCACGGCGGGCACGGGTGGCGGAATCGTCACCTCGATCGCGTCGTCCGGCGACACCTTCATCCCCGCCTTCTGCGCCGGCGCGCCGTTGACGGTGACGAACCCCGCGTCGACGAGCCCCTTCAGACGCGAGCGCGTGAAGTCGGGGTAGCGCGCCGCGAGCACGACGTCGAGCCGCTCCGCCATCACCGCACCCCCGCCGGCGAGCCCGACTGGATCGGATTCTCGCACCACTTGTAGTAGCGCACCTTGCCGTCCTTCACGTAGCACTTGGCCTCGACCGTGTGCGTCATGCCCATCGACTCGCCGGTGATCTTGATCGTGAAGTCGTCGGTCGTGTACTGCAGATAGTTGCCCGCCTCGGTGCCGATGTCCTCGTCCGCCTCGTCCACGCGCGCGCGCAGATCCTCGAAATCCTTGAACGGCCATTCGCTCTTCGTCGGATCCACCTCGCGCCCCTCCGGCTCGATCGCCTTCGCCGCCAGCACCGCCTGCGCCACCGCCTGCGCCACTTCGAGCGCGTCGTCGTCCTCGACGTTCTCGTAGATGCCGGGGATCGTGACGAGCACGCCGAGGTTCTTGCAGTTGTTGATGTTGATCTTCGCCGGGCCGTCCGCCGTCAGCACGTCGGAGACGCCGCGCACCGTGATCTGGTCCTCCTTGCGGTCCTCCCACGGATTGATGACGCCGCCCGTCAGCACCTGCGGATACTCGCGCCAGCCGCGCAGGTTCTCCAGCTCGTGGATGTCGGGGATCGGGCCGTTGCGCGGCCGCCGCCGGTACTCGCGGTACTCGTCCCGGTCGAGGTCGTTGTCGGCCTCGTACTCTTCGTACCACTGCGCCTCCGCGCCCGCCTCCTCCAGCTCGATGTTGGTGACGGCGTCGTCCTCGTCGCGCCAGTCGTCCCACGACGCGATGAGGATGTTCCAGAGGTTGATCTTGCCGTCCTTCGGCGTCGCGAGCTCCTCGGGGATGCCGTGGTCCTTGAAGATCATCCACCAGCGCTCCATGTACTTCGGATCGTTCGCGCCCTTCCAGAGCGTGTTGATGTTGATCCTGCCGTCGTCGTTCGCCGAACCGATCTCGACCGTCACCGTCGCGGGATTGACGAACCACCCGTCCTCGTCGCGCGCCTCGTCCAGCAGGATCGGCCCGATCGTGCACTGCCCGGCGCTCTTCAGATCCTGCTTCGCGAGGAGCCAGCGGTCGTCCTCCAGCAGCTTCTCCGTGTCCTGGTCCTCGCTCCACTCGGGTGCCGAGGAATAGGAGGTCATGACGATCTCCGCGATCGCCTGGCCCGCCTCGATCAAGCGCATCACGCGGTTGCGCTCGCGCACGTAGACGTTGATCCCGCCCTGCTGGCGCGCCTCGTACACGAACGAGATGACCATGATCGAGAGGACCGCGATCGTCACGAGCGCCATCAGAAGTGCACTGCCGCGCCTCATCGCCGCCGCCCTCCTCCCGACCGGCCGCCGCCCTTCGCGCCCTCCGCCGCCTCGGTCGGCGTCGTCGCGCCGTCCTGGCTCTGCTCGTAGATGGGGATGCGCACGATGCGCATGACCGGCGCCGTGTTGGTGCGGTAGCTGCGCCCTTCCGGGTCCGCGATGCGGAACGTCAGCTCCACCTTGTACGGCACCGAGTTCGAGCTGTCCCACGTGTCCTCGAAATCGTCCTTCTCGTACGACGCCTTCGTGCCCGACGGCGACGGCTCCTCCTTCAGCACGCGGCAGTTGAAGCCGACGATCCCGTCCGCCACGAGCGTCGGCTCGTACAACTCCTCGTTGCCGAAGGTGTAGTCGTCCTCGTCGCCGCCATCCTTCGGCATCAGCGCGGAGTCGGGCCGCCGCCGCATGTAGAGCCCCGTCACGCCGATCTCGTTGCGCCGCCCGTAGGTCGTGTCGCCCTCCTCCAGCACCATCAGCTGCACGCGGTGGATCGTGGAGGAATGCTTGTTCTTGTCGCCGATCGACGCGAGGCGGCTCCATTCGATCACGTCGCTGTCGTCGGGGTCCTCGCCCGCGCCGTTGTCGGTCAGCATGAAGCCGTAGTCCTCGCTCTGCCGGCCGTCGTGCGGATAGTACATCGACCTGAGCGCCGAGACGACCTGGTTGAGCGCGTAGTCGGTCCGCTGCATCTTGTCGATGTAGTCGGTGGAGATCTCCCAGCCGCGGCTGACGGCGTTGAACGTCGCAAGGGAGATCGTCGTCACGACGCCGACGAGCACGACGGCGCAGATGATCTCGACCAGCGTGAATCCGGCGCGTCTCATTCCGGCTTCCTCCAGAACGTGATGTAGCTTTCGCTCTCGCCGTGGCCGCGGAACCGGTCGCCCCAGCGCACCGTGACGCGCACGACGTAGAGCCCGCCGAGCCGCTCGATCTCCTCGTCGTCGTGCAGGTTCAGGCATTCGCGCTCCCACGTGTAGCCGTGCAGCTTCTCCTCCTGCGCGTTCGTCAGCCGCTCGTCCGAGATGATCTCCCACAGCTCCGTCGCCTTCGTCTCGGGAACGTCGAGCTGCAGTTCGGGATCGGTCACGTAGGAGAGCGGATACGCCATGTCGCCGAGATCCATCACCTCCTGCGCCGTCTCCAGATACGCCGAGCCGAGCATCGTCTTCTGCGCCTGCGTCATGGAGACGAGGATCGTCGTCAGCCCCAGCCCGAGGATGAGCGCGGCGAGGAGCACTTCCAGAAGCGTGAAGCCGCGCCGCATCAGTCGTCCTCCTCGCCGAACGACAGCACCTTCGCCGCGCCGAAGCGGTCGATCTTGATGCACAGCCCGCTGTCGGGCGACTTGCCCGCGGGATAGACGTAGACGCGGTGCGGCTCGCAGCGGCCGTTCACCTCCCAGACGACGCTGACGGGCTCCTGCACGTCGTCGCCCGCCGCCGGCGCCGCCTCGCGCGCGGCGTCCGTCTCGTCCGCCTCCTTCTCTGTGGCGGATTTCGTCGACTCCTTGTAGAGGCCGAGGAGCGCGTCGACGTTCGAGAACGCGGAGATCATCGAACGCGACTTCTCCTCGTTCTGCTCCACCTCGATAAGCTCGTCCGCCATCTTCACCTGGATGGCCATGCCCTTAACGACATCGGCCGCGATCGGCTCAAAAAGGATGTCCTCGATCGCCTGGCCGCCGCCCGCGCCGTCTTCCGCGCCCGCGCCGTCGCCCGATTCGGCCGCCGCGGCCGTGCCGTTCGGATCGGCGAGGTTCACCCGCTCGCCCGACAGCGTCTCCGCCTCCGTCACCGACGAGCCGCTGAAGATGCGCGCCGAGGTGATCTCCACCTTGGCGCACGTCTCGCCGTCGACGGTGACGGTCGAGTACGACAGGACGCACGGCTGCTGGGTGACGAGCGCGGTCGAACGCGCCTGGCGGATCGTCGCGAAGATGTCGCGCGTCGCGCCGCGCGTGCGGGCCGCGCCCTGGCCGGCGCCGAGGCTGACCACGCCCGCCGTCACCATGATGCCGATGATGGCGACGATGGCGAGCAGTTCAATGAGGGTGAAGGCGCGGCGCACTTAGTTCGACGACTTCGCGACCTTGTCGCTGCGGATGTCGTCCTCGGTGCCGAAGTCGCCGTCGGGGCCCGCCGAGATGACGGCGAACTTCTTGCCGTTCTTCTCGTACTTGTATTCGGTGCCCCACGGATCCTCGAGCGCGCCTTCGCCGCCGTCGAGGACCGGCTCGTCGTCGCCCTTGGCCTCGATGAGCGCGTTGAGGTCGCTCGGGTACTTCTTGTACTGAAGGTAGTAGTTCGTCACGGCCGCCTTGATGTTGTTGACGGCTTCCTTCGCGGCGGTCACCTTGGCCTTTTCGAGGTTGGACGTGATGTTCATCACCGCGACCGTGCCCAGGATGCCGATGATCGCGACCGCGACCAGAATCTCAATCAGCGTGAAGCCCGCGCGCAGTGCGGCGGCGACCGACTTTTCCTCGTTGCTCTTCATTTCGTTGCTCCTTAGATTAGCTGTTGAGGGAAATTATACCATTTTTCCGCCCCCGCCGTCAAAATCGCCTGGGGGCGTCTAGAAGTCTAGAATCCTAGATGCCTCGAATCCTAGGCCCCATGAGCGGCTCCCGGAGCCGCGCGCCGCCCCTTCGACGCCCCCGCTGCACCGAATTTATGATATACTATATGGCTAAATTTGGAGAAGAAAGAAAATGCATCCCTATCGTACGCATACCTGCAATGAGCTCCGCGCCTCCGACGCGGGCAAAACCGTTCGACTGTCCGGCTGGATGTTCCGCCTCAGGGACCACGGCGGCATCCTCTTCGTGGACCTGCGCGACCACTACGGCCTGACGCAGATCGTCGTCCACCCGTCGCGCAGCTTCTTCGGCCTCGTCGAAAAGGCCCACCTCGAATCCGTCATCACCGTGACGGGCGAAGTGAAGCTGCGCACGCCCGACACGATCAATCCCGACCTGCCCACCGGCGAGATCGAGATCGAGGCGAACGAACTCGTGATGGAGTCCGCCTCGCAGGTGACGCCGCTCTACATCCCCGACGAAAAGGCCGACGAGTCCGAGGACGTGCGCCTCCAGTACCGCTTCCTCGACCTCCGCCGCGAGAAGCTCCACAAGAACATCATCCTGCGTTCGCAGGTCATCCGCTTCCTGCGCGAGAAAATGTGGGAGAAAGGCTTCAACGAGTTCCAGACGCCGATCCTCACGGCCTCGTCGCCCGAGGGCGCGCGCGACTATCTCGTGCCGAGCCGCATCCACCGCGGCATGTTCTACGCGTTGCCGCAGGCGCCGCAGATGTTCAAGCAGCTCCTGATGGTCTCGGGCTTCGACAAGTACTTCCAGATCGCGCCGTGCTTCCGCGACGAGGCCGCGCGCGCGGACCGCTCGCCGGGCGAGTTCTACCAGATGGACATCGAGATGAGCTACGTCACGCAGGACGAGATCTTCGCCGTCGTCGAAGACGTCGTCTCCGCGACGTTCAGGAAGTTCTCGACGTGGGACTGCAACGCCGCGCCGTGGCCGCGCATCAAGTACCGCGACGCGATGATGACGTACGGCAGCGACAAGCCGGATCTGCGCAATCCGCTGAAGTGGATCAACATGTCCGACTTCTTCGCGAAGGCCGACTTCAAGGCGTTCGCCGCGTGCGTCGCGAACGGCGGGCTCGTCAAGGGCCTCCTCGTCAAGGGCATCGTCGGCGTCGAGACGCGCACGTGGTTCGACAAGCGCGAGCACTTCGTCAAGGAGAACGGCGGCAAGGGCCTCGGCTACATCTCCTGGACGAAGGAAGGCGAGCTCAAGGGCCCGATCGCGAAGTTCCTCTCGGCCGATCAGCTCGAGGAGATGAAGCAGCTCGCCGGCATGGAGCCGGGCGACGCGCTCTTCTTCATGGCGGCGGACGTCGACGAGTGCAACCGCCTCTCGGGGCTCGTGCGCACGGATATCGCCGACCACCTGACGAACGACATCCGCGAGAAGAACTGCTACAGGTTCTGCTGGATCGTCGACTTCCCGTTCTTCGAGAAGGATCCCGAGACGGGCAAGATCATCTTTTCGCACAACCCCTTCTCGATGCCGCAGGGCGGGCTGGAGGCGCTGAACACCAAGGATCCGCTGACGATCGAGGCGTACCAGTACGACGTCGTCTGCAACGGCATCGAGCTCTCCTCGGGCGCGATCCGCAACCATCAGGTCGAGGTGATGTACAAGGCGTTCGAGATCGCGGGCTACACGAAGGAGGATGTCGTCAAGAAGTTCGGCGCCCTCCACCGCGCGTTCCAGTTCGGCGCGCCGCCGCACGGCGGCATTGCGCCGGGCGTCGACCGCATGGTGATGCTCCTCACCGACACGCCCAACATCCGCGAGGTGATCGCGTTCCCGATGAACCAGAAGGCGCAGGACCTTCTGATGGGCGCGCCCAACTACGTCACCGAGCAGCAGCTGCGCGAACTGCACATCAAGATCCGCGGCACGGGCAGCGAAGTCGCGGCGAACTAAGCGCCGCGGCTGTCCATGATCTTGTCGAACTCGTCGTCGATGCCCTCGGGGACTTCCTCGGGCCTGTCGGGTTCGACGGCCAGGTAGCGCAGCGCGGCGGTCGTGATCCGCTTGAAGACGGGTCCCGCCGAGTTGCCGCCCTGGTGGTAAAGTTCCTTCGTATCGAAGTCGAGCGTCACCAGCACGACGATGCGCGGCGGCACCGGCTCTTCATCCTCGGGATGGCGCTTGACGACGCCCGACGGCACGATGCCGCAGAACGTCGCGCGGTAGAGCCCGGGAATGTAGCCGCGCCTGCCCGCCGACTTCTGCGCCGTGCCCGTCTTGCCCGCGATCGAATAGCCGCGGATCGCCGCGCGCCGCGCCGTGCCGCCGTTCGCGGCGACGCCGAGCATCATCTCGCGCACCGTCCGCGCCGTCTCCGGCTTGACGGGGCGGCCCAGCACCTCCGGCTTGTGGCGGTAGCGTTCGCCGCCGTCCGCGTCGACGATCTTCTCGATGAGATACGGCTTCATCCGCACGCCGTCGTTCGCGATCGCCTGGTACGCCGACGCGAGCTGGAGCGCGGTGACGGAGATCGCCTGGCCGATCGGCGCGCGGCTGCGCGTGGCGAGGTCCCAGTCCGTCGTGCCGCGGATCGGACGCGGCAGGATGCCGCATTCCTCGCCCGGCAGCTCGATGCCCGTGCGCGCGCCGAAGCCGAACGATTTGAAATAGCCGCCCAGCACCTTCTGACCGAGATCGAAGCCGAGCTTGCCCATGACGATGTTCGATGAATGGACGATCGCGTCCGTCACCGTCATGCGCGGCTCCCAGACGTGCGAGCCGTCGCCCGGCAGCCGGTAGTAGCCGTCCTCGTGGCGGTCGGTGGAATAGAGCGAATCGGGGCGGACGCGGCCCGTGTCGATGCCGGCCGCCGCGGTGATGACCTTCATGACGCTGCCGGGCTCGTACGTGTAGTTCGTCACGCGGTTGATGCGCGCGGACTCCGTCGCCTTGCCGTAGGCGAGCGGGTGGAAGTCCGGGAGCGACGCCATCGCCAGCACGGCCGCCGTCTGCGCGTCGAGAATGACGCACCAGCCGGAGCCCGCGTGAAACTGCTTCAGTCCGTCCGCAAGGCCCGTTTCGACCTCGTACTGGAGATTGTGGTCGATCGTCAGGTGAAGGTCCGCGCCCGGGATCGGCGCGACCTTCTCGATGCGCTTGTCGTAGAGCTCGCGCCCGCGCGCGTCGCGCTTGCCGCGCACGAGGCCCGGCACGCCCGCGAGCTCGGAATTGAACTTGAGCTCCAGCCCCGCCGACGCGTCGCCCTGCGTGTTGACGGAGCCGAGCACGTGCGAGAGAAAGCGGCCGTGCAGGTACTGGCGGATCTGCCGGTCTTCGATCGCGACGCCCGCGACGAGGTGCGAATCGGCGAGCACGCGGTGCGCCTCGGGGTCGGTCGACTGCGCGAGATACTGGTAGCGCTTCGACGGGTTCGCCGCCATCGCCTTGACCTTCCGATAGTCGAGCCCCAGCGCGTCCGCGATCGTGCGCACGATCGCCGCCGGCTTGCGGCGCGGCTCGCCGCGCTTGCGCACGACGGCGTTGGTGAGCGCCACGGGATCGAGATGGTATTCCCAGACCGGCACCGACTTGACGAGCGGATACGCCGCGCCGCTCGCGTCGTAGATCGATCCGCGGCGGCCCGGCAGCTTCGATTCGAACTCGTAGCGCGGGGCGGTGACGTCGGCGTCGACGTGCGAGCGGATCAGCTTCTGCGACACGAATGCGGCGAAGCCGACCAGACCGACGACCGGCAGCCAGAAACGCCAATTCTCGCCGCGCATCGTCATCGGGCGGCTAGCGGCGCGGGGCGGTGCGGCCGACGGACGCGGTCGCGCCCGCGCGCGAACGCATCGCCGCGCGCGCGACGGAGATCTGGCCGACGGCGGGCTCGCCCGCCGCGGTCATGCGGACGACCTGCGACGACTTGTGGTAGTGCATCGACATCCCGTTGTCGCGCAGCGCCGCCTCCAGCCGGCGCGGCGTCTTCATCTCCTCCCAGCGCGACTCTTCCCTCCGCCGCGCGTCCTCCAGCCGGCTCAGCGCCTTCTCCTTCTCGCCGATCGACTTCATCAGATGACTGCAGTTCGACGCCGCGAGCAGGTTGAGGATGACCATGATGAACAGCGAGAACATCACGGCCCCGATGTGCATCGACTGCACCGCGATGACCGACATCCGCTTCGACATCTTGCGGTTCTTGCGCATCCTTCAGTTCCTTTCCTTTTCGATGACGCGGAGCTTCGCGCTGCGCGCCCTCGGGTTGCTCTTTGTTTCAAAATCCGTTGCGACGACCGCCCTGCGCGTCACCGCCGTCGCGCGCGGCGCCGCGCCTTCCCACCGTTCGCCCCCCTGCTGGAGCGACACGTTCCGCCCGACATGCGCGGCGAAGAAGCGCTTGACCATCCGGTCCGACAGCGACTCGAACGTGATCACCGCGAACCGTCCGCCGCCCTTCAGGAGCCGGAGGCCGCCGTCGAGCGCCCGTTCCAGCTCCCCCAGCTCGTCGTTCACCGCCATGCGCAGCGCCTGGAAGACCCGCGTCGCCGGGTGGTGCGCGCCGTGCCGTCCGACCGTCCGCGCCACCAGATCCGCCAGCTCCGCCGTCGTCGCGATCGCGTGCGCCGTCCGCGCCTTCTCGATCGCGCGCGCGATCCGCCGCGCATCCCGCTCCTCGCCCAGCTCGCGGAAGATCGCCTCCAGCCGTTCCGCGCTTTCGCCGTTCACCAGGTCCGCGGCGGTCACGCCGCCCGACCGATCCATCCGCATGTCAAGGGGTCCGTCCCTGAGAAAGCTGAAGCCACGTCCGGCCTCATCCAGCTGAGGACTTGAGACACCCAGATCCAGCAAGATTCCATCGACATCCTCCCATCCGTTTTCCCGTGCGACCCGTTCGAGATCGCCGTGGTTGCCCTTCGCGACCGTCAGTCCCTTGAAGCGGTCCGGCTCGGCCTGCACCTGCGCCGCCACCTCGCGGAGCGCCTGGTCGTCGCGATCGATCCCCAGCACCTCCCCGCCCCGGGCCAGAATCTCGCGCGTGTGGCCGGCCCGCCCGAGTGTGCCGTCCACGTACCGTCCGCCGGCGCGAACGCCGAGCGCGTCGATCGTCTCTTTCAGAAGGACAGGAACGTGGCTCGCGATCGTGCTTTCCATCTTCCCGTCCCTCCGCTAGAAACCGGCCGATTCCAGCGCCGCGTCGAGCGCGGACTGTTCGACCTTGTCCTCCGGCGCGAGCGCCTTCGGATCCCAGAGCTTCACCATGCGGACCGAACCCACCATCGCGACCGTCGTCGTCAAGTTCGCAAACTGAAGGAGCTTGTCGCAGACGCGGATTCGACCCTGGCTGTCCAAGGTCAGCTGCTCGGAGTTGGCGCCGATCGTCTGAAGCGCCGCGTTGAGCGCCGGATCAAAGAGCGCTTTTTCGCGAAGCTTCTCAAGCCGCGCCTCCATCTCCGCCCGGGGGATGAGATTGAGGCACCGCTCCTTGCGGTCGGGCATCACGTAGACGTACTCCGGATTGCCCATCACCGCGCGCCATCCCGACGGAATGGTGAAGCGCTTCTTGGGATCCATCGCGTAGTCGTAGCGTCCGACAAGAACGCCCGAACTCGCGGGAGTCGACAACGCGACACTCTGGCTGCCTACCTTTGACATTTTGTGACACTATTATACACTTTTCCCCACCGCGTTGCAACAGGAAAGTGAGATAAAAATTTATCATCAAAAATTAGTCGCTAAATAGATAAAATTAGCAACTTATAAAATGCTTCGCGCCAGCGTCGCAGCCCAGACGCGCGCGGCACCGGCCGCCTTCAGCGTCTTCGCCGCCTCCGAAAGTGTCGCGCCCGTCGTCAGAATATCGTCCACGACGAGCACCGTGCGGCCGCGGATCCATTCGGCGCGGCGGACGGCGAACGTCCCCTTCACGTTTTCAAACCGTTCGTCCGCCGCGAGGTCCGACTGGCGGCGCGGCGACCCCTGCCGCGCGAGCACGCGCGCGTCCAGACGCCGGTCGATGCGCCGGGCGAGCTGCCGCGCGAGGTACACGCAGGGATTGTAGCCGCGGTCCATGCGGTGGAACCAGGTCGTCGGCATCGGCAGCACGACGTCGACGGCCGCGACGTCAAAGCGCGCACGCACCGCCGCCTCGAGAAAATCGGCCAAGTCCGCGAGGAGCCACAGGTGGCGGTTGAACTTGTAGCCGAGGATCAGTTCGCGCATCCGCCCCTCGAAGCGCACCGCGCTCGCCGCACGGTCGAACGCGGGACGCGCCGCGCGGCAGTCGTCGCACGTGAACTCGTGTGCCGAGTCCTCGATCGCGCGGCCGCAGATCGCGCACGCGCCCGTCTGCGCGATGAACGGGACGCGGTTGAGGCAGTCGGCGCAAAGATGACGCCCGGGGCGATCCACCGGGCGTGAACAGACCGCGCACGTGCGCGGCCAGACCAGATCGAGCAGACGTTCAATCACGCGCCGAGCAGATTGACGGGATATTCGCCCGCGTCGACGAGCTTCTTGATCTCGGCCATCACGAACGGCTTGTCCTCGCGGTAGGTGACGCCGAACCAGCTCGATTCCGTCGGCAGCACCTTGCACGTCGCCCGACCCTCCTTGATGAGCTCGTCGACGACGAACGGGATGTACCACTCGCTCTTCTCCTTCGCGCCGTTTTCGGCGAGCCACTTCGGGAAGCGCGCCTCCAGCTCCGTGAAGAGGCCGGGCGTGAAGCCCCAGAGGTTCATCGACACGCGCGCGTCAAGCGGCACCTGGACCGGCGCGGCCGGATCCTCGCGGTTCTCGGCGACGTCGCCCGCCCGGACGAGCTTCGTCATCTCGGTGACGCCCTTGAGCGTGCCGTCCGCCGCCACGTCGCAGATGCCGCGCGCGACCGAACCGTTCTCGCTCAGCGTGAGCTCCAGCTTGTAGCCGACCATCGCGAAACCGAGCGTCGCGCCGTCCGTCGCGTGCGACAGGAACTTCGCGAGCTGCTCGAACGCATCGCGCCCGTAGAAGTCGTCGGCGTTGATGACCGCGAACGGCTCCTTGACGACGCCGCGCGCCGCGCGCGTTGCGTGGCCCGTGCCCCACGGCTTCGTGCGCCCTTCCGGCACCTTGTACGGCGCGGGCAGGTCGTTGATGTCCTGGTAGCAGTAGTCGACGGGGATGAGCCCCTCGTACTTCTTGCCGACCTTCTCCTTGAACTCCGCCTCGAAGTCGTGGCGGATGATGAAGACGACCTTGCCGAAGCCCGCGCGCACCGCGTCGAACACCGAATAGTCGAGGATCGCCTCGCCGCTCGGACCGACGGGATCGACCTGCTTCAGCCCGCCGTAGCGCGATCCCATGCCCGCCGCCAGTACGACCAATGTTGGTTTCATCTGTTGTTCCCCCTTTGCGTTTTCGTGTGGATGTTACGCGTTCTTGATGACGGTCGAACACGCCTTGAGCACGCCCGCCACGTCCGCGAGGTTGGCCGGGATGATCATCGTGTTGTTCGTCTTCGCCAGATTGCCGAACTGCGTCAGGTACTGCTGCGCGAGCTGCATGTTGACCGACTCCGCGCCGCCCTTGCCGGTGATCGCCTCGGCGACCTTCTGGATGCCCGCCGCCTGCGCCTCCGCGACGAGCAGGATCTCCTTCGCGCGGCCCTCGGCCTCGTTGATCTTGCGCATGCGCTCGCCTTCGGAGAGCGCAATCGCCTCCTGGCGCTCGCCCTCGGCGCGGTTGATCTTCGCCTGGCGCTCGCCCTCCGACTCCGCGATCATCGCGCGCTTCTCGCGCTCGGCGCGCATCTGCTTCTCCATCGCGTCGCGGATCGTGCGCGGCGGCGTGATGTTCTTGATCTCGTAGCGCGTCACCTTGATGCCCCACGGATCAGACGCCTTGTCGACGGCCGCGACGATCGCCGCGTTGATCGACGTGCGCTCCTCGAAGCTGCGGTCGAGGTCGAGCTTGCCCATCTCCGAACGCATCGTCGTCTGCGCGAGCTGCGTCGTCGCGAAGAGGTAGTTGCCGATGCCGTAGCTCGCCTTCGCCGGATCCATCACCTGCATGTAGAGGATGCCGTCGACCGACACCGCGATGTTGTCCTTGGTGATGCACTCCTGCGGCGGCACGTCGATCGCCTGCTCCTTGAGCGTGTGGCGGTAGGCGATCCGGTCGAGGAACGGGATCAGGATGTGGAAGCCCGCGTCGAGCGTGCAGCGGTACTTGCCGAGCCGCTCCACGATGTAGGCCGTCTTCTGCGGAACGATGACCGCCGTCTTGAGGATTGTCACCAGCACCACGGCGGTGACGATGACGAAGAATACGAGTGCCGGACTCATGTTAGATGACCTCCACTTTCATTGTTAGGTTGTTTTGGGAAATGACTTTCACGAGCGTGCCCGCCGCGATCGGCGCGTCCGCCCGCGCCGTCCATTCGGCGTCGCCGATCTCGACGCGCCCCGCGTCCGGCGGCGCGATCGGCACCGTCACGCGACCGGTGCGGCCGACGGAACCGTTGTCGAAATCCTCCGCCGACGCGACCTCGCGGCCCGAGAAGACGCTTTTCATCCACCGCCGCAGCACGAGGATGTAGACGATGGAGAACGCCGAGAACGCGGCGAGCTGCACGGCGAGCGTGAACGCGTCGCCGAACGCGAAGCGCAGGAGCCCGACCGTCGCCGCCGCGAGGCCGAAGAAGAAGATCACGAAGCCCGGCGCGAGGAGCTCCAGAAACATCAAAATCGCGCCGGCGTAGAGCCACAGCCAGCCGCAGCTGAAGATTCCGTTCATGGTCTTTTCTCCTTGATGTCGGCGATCGTCGCGCCCGGCAGCGAATTCAGCAGCTCGTTCAGCACCGGGTCGTTCAGGATATCGCTTCGGTTGGCAAAACTTTTGGCCGGCGGTTCCGGCGCGGGCGGCGGTTGCGGCGCGACCGGCGCAGCGGGCGCGGGCGATGCAGCGGGCGCAGGCGATGCAGCGGGCGCAGGCGATGCAGCGGCGGGCTTCGGCGCGACCGGCACCGGCTTCGCCACGGGCGCGACCGGCGCGGCCGGTGCCGCCGTCGGCAGCTCCACCGCGCCGCCGCCGGCGTTCTTCAGCGCCCGCACGACGCGCAGCAGCTCCTCGATCGTCGCCGTCGTCGCGATGCGGCTCGCGCGGATGAGCGACATTTCAATGAGCGTGCGCACGCTCAGCACGTAGCGGAGCTTGTCCTCCATGTCCGCGAGCTGATCGCAGATCCGGAAGACGCGCCCCGCGTCGATGCCCTTGGCCTGTTCGACGAGCACCTTCACCTGGTCGGGCGTCGCCGTCAGCGACTTGGACGCCGGTCCCAGCGCCTGCACGACGACAAGGTTGCGGAAGTGCTGCAGGAGTTCGCCCGCGAGCCGCCGCATGTTCTTGCCCGACGAATCGAACATCTCGATGGACGAGAGGATCTGCGCGACGTCGCCCGTCAGGATCGCCTGCGCGAGCGTTTCGAGCGCGCGGCGCGAGACGAGCCCGAACACGCCGAGCGCGTCCGCCTCCGTCACCTTGTCGCCCTTGAAGGAAATGAGCTGGTCGAGCGACGAGAGCGCGTCGCGCATGCCGCCTTCCGCGCCGCGCGCGATGGCGAGGAGCGCATCCTCCTCCGCGTCGATCTTCTCCTTTTCGCAGATGTACCTCAGGCGCGAAACGATGTCGTTCGTCTGGATGCGCCGCAGGTCGAAGCGCTGGCAGCGGCTGACGATCGTCGCGAGCACCTTGTCGCCCTCCGTCGTCGCGAAGATGAACCGGACGTGCGGCGGCGGCTCTTCGAGCGTCTTCAGGAGCGCGTTCCACGCCGCGTTGGAGAGCATGTGGCATTCGTCGATGATGAAGATCTTGAACTTCCCGTTCGCGGGCTTGAACTGCACCGACTCGATGATCGGCTTGACGTCGTCGACCTTGTTGTGCGAGGCGGCGTCGAGCTCGGTGACGTCGAGCGAGCGGCCCGCCGCGATCTCGCGACAGTTGACGCACGCGCCGCACGGCTCCACGCCGTTGGGGCTGAGGCAGTTGAGCGCCTTCGCGAAAATGCGGCTCATCGTCGTCTTGCCGATGCCGCGCGGGCCGATGAAGAGATAGGCGTTGGCGATGCGGTTCGCCTCGATCGCGTGGCGCAGCGTCTTGACGACATGCTCCTGCCCGATCACGTCGTCGAACGTCATCGGGCGGTACTTGAGCGGCAGGGCGATGTGCTGCACTTCTTCCATGTGCGGTAATTATACCAAATCTCCGCGCTCCCCGCCACCCCCAAGGGATGGTGGAATATTTCCAGTTTTCATTCGATGAATGCGGTTGTATCGTATGTGGTTGTGTTTGACCGTCCAGCGTGCGGCTTGTTTCGCACACCGCTCGTGCCGCCTTCGGCGGCTCGGCCTGCGGCCGCGGGTGATATTCAACGGTGCTCACGATGTCAGGCCGGGCGCTCTGCGCGTCCTTCACCCCGCTATTCTAGATTAGCTAGACCGCGCGCGACGCGCGCTATTCTAGATGTCTAGGATTCTAGATGAGCCCGCGTGAGCGGGCGGTCTCGCGGAGCGAGCAACGCGAGCGGTCTAGCCCACCTCGAATTGCCCCGCCGTGCGGCGCACAATTCGGCACTGCGGCGCGTTGAGGACAACGCGCACGGCGCGGCCGTCAGCCCAGGCGGGCGGCGATGGCCGAGGCGAGCGCAGGCAGGTCGGGATCGCGCGCGCCGCACGTCGCGAACGCCGCGAAATCCGCCGCGTGCGCGGCGACCCAGTCCAGCGCCTCGGCGTGGCCCGACACGAGCACGCACTTGTCATCGCCCAGCTTCTCCGCCAGCGCGTCCGAGTTGATCGACCGGTCGGTCGTCCCGCCCGCGTCGTAAACCGGCAGCAGCACGAGCCGGTCCTGCGGCCGGATCACCGCGTTGAACATCGCCGCGAGATTGTCCAGCATCTTCCTCAGCGGCGCATAGCCGTGGGGCCGCCACACGACGCACAGTCCCCCTTCGGGATGCTCCTCCGCGAGCGTCGTCCACATCGCGCGCAGCTTCTCGGGATTGTGCGCGTAGTCGTCGTACACGTTGTCGCCGTGGCGCTCGAGCCGGCGCTCCACGCCGACGAAATTGAGCAGCGACGCGCGCGCCTTCTCCTCGTCGCAGCCGAGCCGGACCGCCATCCGGAGCGCCATCGCCGCGTTCGCGCGGTTGTGCGCGCCCGGCACCGACGTCGCGACGGCCGCCGGCGCGTCGCCGGCCGGCGCGCGTCCGTCCACGAGCGGCCCCGGCAGATCCCGGATGAACGCGTCGAAGACCTCGTCCATCTCCTCCTTCGAATAATGATCGGCGGACGCGTTCGTGACGACGGCCGCGTACGGCTTGAACGCCACGAGCGACTTGTCGCTCTCGTCCACCTCGGCGACGGCGTAATCGCCGCGCCCGAACCGCACCGCCCCTTCCCAGCCGGGGACGTTCGCGCCGTTGACGCACAGCGGATCGAGCCCGCATTCCGCGAGCACGTGGCCGAGCATCGCCGTCACCGTCGACTTGCCGCACGTCCCCACGACCGCGACGAGCTTGTAGGGCGCGAGCGCGCGGGCGAGCGCCTGCGCGCGGTGCACGACGGGAATGCCCTGCGCGCGCGCCGCCACGAGATCGCGGTTGTCGTCCTCGATCGCCGTCGAGACGATCACTTCGTCGGGCAGGTCCGCGCCCGGCGCAAAGGCGCGGCCGTCGTCCCGCGTGCACGTCACGCCCAGACGGCGCAGAAACGTGATGTTGTTCGTGTCGAGGTTGCGGTCGCTGCCCGAAACCTTCTCGCCGAGCTTCACGAGCGCGGTCGCGAGCGCGCTCATCCCCACGCCGCCGATGCCGATCAAATGGTGCTTCATCTAAACCAAGTGGGGGCCCGTTCCGGCCCCCACTCCTTTTGCGTCGTTGCGCAGAAATCAGCCAAGGACCGCGTCCTTGAACGCCTTGCACGCGACGATCTTGACGACCTTCTTCGCCTTGATCTTGATCTGCTCGCCGGTCGCGGGGTTGCGGCCCATGCGCGCCGGACGCTTGATCAGCTTGACCTTGCCGACGCCGGGGAGCATGAGGCCCTTCTCCTCCTGCTTCGCGCCCTTGATCGCGATGTCGACGAGCTTCTCGTAGACCGCGACGGCCTGCTTCTTGCTGATGCCGGCCGCCTCCGCGAGGGCCGCCATGATACCGCTCTTGGTTGTCGGGATGACTTCTTTCTTCGCCATGATTTTTGATCCTTTTTGAACCCCCGCAGAACTGTTCCTTGGTGGGTATGCGCATAATATACCAATAAAATTGGTGTTGCGCAAGGGGGTATTTAAAAAAAATCAATAAATATTGAGGTGTCGCGGGGGTGAGGTGCACAAAGTCTAGTGTTTTCAGGGCTTTGCGCACCCCACAACATCTTGTGTCGCGCTACTGAACGGTGATGTCCACGCGGCGGTTGTTCTCGTCCGTCTCGACCTTCAGGCCGGGGATGTAGCCGAGCAGCGGCCCCAGTTCGCCCGCGAGCACGCCGTGCTCGCCCGTCATCTCGAAGTTGGTCAGGTTCTTCTCCCGCCCGTTGTCCTCGAAGAGCACCGTCAGCCCGGCGACCGCGTCGATCTCCTTGCCGCCCGCCGTGTACGTCAGCGTCGGCCGGTACGGCGAGGGCGAGAGCCGGCGGAGATACTTCTTGTTCGCCGGGATCTTCTTCGCGCTGTACGTGTACGTCACGTCCGCGCCCGCCGCCTTGAGCGCCGCGAGCACGGGCTCGTACGGGCAGACGACGCCCGTCGACGCATCGGGCTTGAACGCCTGCGTCTTCTTCGGGAACACGACCGGCGTGCCGTTGACGCGCACCGCGTACGGCACCGCGCCCGCCCGGCCCTCCAGGTCGCGCACCGGCGGCACGGGATGCGCCACCGTGTAGTTCTTCGCGTTCTTCGGCCGCTCCTGCGGCATCTCGCGCGCGAGCCCGCCCGCGACCGCGACCGGCACGCTCGTCAGCTCCACCGCCGCGCGCAGGCCGTTCGCGCACGTCGCCGCGAGCGACACCTTGCCCGCCGTGCGCGACGCCTTGAGGAAGACGCGGTTGACGCCCTGCTCCAGATTCACCCAGTCCTTGCCCACGGGCGAGGTCGCGTCGAACGTGCCCGAGTTCCAGCCGCCCATGAACGTCGCGTCGCCCGTGAGCGTGAACGTCACGCGGTCGTCCGCGAGCGGCAGCACACGGCCCTGCGCGTCGACGAGCTTCACGTCGACGACCGCGATGTCCGCGCCGTCCGCGCGCCAGCCCGCCGGTCCGACGTGCGCGCCCAGGACGAGCTTCGCCGCGTCGCCGACCGTCTCGATGCGGTCGCGCGCGATCTCGTTGCCCGCCGCATCCTTCGCGACGGCCTCGACCGCGCCCGCCTCCGTCACGTCCACGTCCGGGAACGCGAACGCGAAGAGCCCCTTCGCCGGTTCGGTGGCGACGCCCTGCGAGCGGCCGTTGACGAACAGCTCGATCGACGCGACCTGAAGCGAGCCGATCACGTAGACCGTCTTGCGTGTCGGGTCGCGCTGCGTGCGCGCGCCCGTGTACGTGATCTTCCTGCCGTCGTTCACCTTCTCGTTGTACCAGTAGCTGTCCGCCGTCTTCTTCGGGTAGTTCCAGTGGCCGAGGATCTTGATCTGCGGCGTCTGCGAATAGAGGCACTGGTGGACGTAGAAGTTCTCCTTCGGGATGCGCACCGCGTCGACGCGCCCCGACGAACGGCAGTTCTCCGTGTTGGAGTTGCGCCCGTGCTGGTTGCAGTCGGTCCAGCAGAGCATCGCGCACGCGCTGTAGTACCGGCCGAGGCGGCCCGCCGCGCGGTTGCCGTAGAAGTAGCTGTAGCCGTCCGACGCGTCGACGTTCGAGAGCGCGAACTCCTCCTGCGTCAGGTCGTAGCAGTTGTACATCCACTCCTTCGCGCCGCTCGCCAGGCGCGTGCAGACGAAGTTGAAGTCCGGCGGCGTGAAGCGGTCCCAGAGCCGCCGCGCCGATTCCTCGCGGCAGTACTCCGTCTCCATGATCGGCAGCCAGCGGCCCGTCTTCGCCATCGCGGCGGCGGCCTTCACGTCCTGACGGTGGATCATCGTGCCGACATACTCCGCCTCGGCGACCTGCTCGGCCGTCTGAAGCGTGCGGCAGCCCATGAAGCGCCCGCCGTGCGGATCGAGCGCTTCCTTCAGCTCGCGCATCTCCCTCATGTGCGCGGGCGTGATCTGGTTGTTGCCCGCCTCCCAGAAGAAGACGGACGGCGCGTTGCGGAAGTAGACGATCGCCTCGCGCATCGCCTCGACGCGCTGCTCCCACTGCCGGCCCGACGTGTCGTTCTCCTTGTCGCCCGCGGGGCACACGTTCACGACGCCCGCCTTGTCGCACGCGCGCACGAGCGACGGCTTGGGCGTGACGTGCATCCAGCGGATGAAGTTCGCCTTCGAGCGGCGCACGAGCTCCATGTCGCAGTCGTTCAGCCAGTCGGGCGCGACGCCGATCGCCGCCCACGAGCTCGTCGAGCGCTGCGCGTAGCCGGGCAGCCACGTCGGCCGGCCGTTGATCGTCACGCCCGCGTCGCGGGCGAAGCCGACCTGGCGGAAGCCCGTGCGCACCGTCGTCTCGTCCAGCACGCGCGCGCCGTCCGCGAGGAGCCGCACCGTGACGTCGTAGAGGAACGGCGTGTCCGGCGACCAGAACGTCAGGTTCGTCGCCCGCGCGACCGCGACGAACGTGCGGCCGTCCGTGCGGCTGTCGATCGCCCCCAGCCGGGCACCGCCGTCGAACGCGAACGCGATCTGCTTCGCCGCGCCCGCGACCTCGGCTTCGACGTGGATCGTCGCCGCACCCTTCGCGAGATCGAAATCGTCCGCCCACACGTAGACGCCCGTCGTCTTCAGGTTCGCCCACAAGGGCAGCGTGAGGTAGGCGTCGTTCGCCTTGACGTGGAGGCGCACGTTGCCCGTGAGCCCGCCCTGCACGGGATTGAAGTCGCTGCCGTTCCACTGGTAGGCCGTGCCCTTCCAGTCGCCCGGCTCGTCCGCCGATTCAGCGGAATACTCCTTCATGCCGCGCCCCGAGGAACTGTCGGTGAGAACGCAGACGAGCGCCGGGCGGCCGGGCGTGACGAACGGCGTCAGGTCGTAGCCCGTCGGCGCGGTGCCCGCTTCGTAGAAGCCGACGAGCCGGCCGTCCACGTAGACATACTGCGTCTGGCGGATCGCCTCGAATTCGAGGAAGAAGTGACGCCCGGCGGGAATCGTGAGGCGCTTGCGGTACGCCATCCAGCCGCGGAACATCGACGCCTCGCCCGCGTCGCTCGCGTGGTTGTCGTACGTGTCGTGCGCGTTGACAGGATGCGGCACGCTGACCGTCTCCCAGGCGGAATCGTCGTAGTCCGGCGCGTAGACGGGGCGGCCGTTCTGGAGGTTGCCGTCGACCGCCGCCTGAAGGCCTCGGCCCCAATTGAGCTTGGAGAACTTCCAGTCGACGTTCATGTTGTAGACCTCGGCGAACGCGCCCGACGCGAGGCCGACACCGCACAGGAAGGCAAGGAATTTCATTTTCATGCGCAATAGTATATCATACTTCCCCCGCCGCGGCCCTACCCGAAAGTGTAGGGCCGCCGCCTCCAGAAGTAAACGCGCCTCTTCCGCCGCGCGTCAGCGCGCCGACGGAGCGACCGCAAGGCCGATCGTCGCGGGCGGCAGACCGTCCGCCGTCACCGTCAGCGTCGCCGCGCCCTCCTTCTCGGCGGCCAGCGTCACGACGAGCGCGCCGTGGAACGTCGTCATGTGCGGCTCGGTAAAGACCTCCAGCGACGTCGGATCGCCGTTGCACGCGGCCTTGAAGCGCGCCGCACCGCCGGTGACGGCGAACGACAGCGGCAGCGCCGCATCGGGGCAGACCGTCCCCGCCGCGTCCACGACCTCGACCGTCACATACGCGAGCTCGCGCGTGCCGTCCGCGTTCGCAAGGCCGATCCGCGGCCGGTCGATGGCGAGCCGCAGCGCCGCCGGCGCGCCCGCCGTCCGGACGACCGCCGTGCGCGTCGTGCCGTCGGGATAGAACGCGACGGCCTTCAGTTCGCCCGGTTCGTACTTGACCTCGCGCCACCGCAGACGGTAGCGGTCGAGGCGGCTCGCCCTGTCCTTCGCGCGGCGGCCCTGCGACACGCCGTTGACGAACAGCTCCGCCTCGGGCGCGTCGGTGTAGACGTAGACGGGCGTCGTCTCGCCCGCGCGTCCCGGCCACGTCCAGTGCGGCAGGATGTGGAGCGTGCGCACGTCCGGCCGCCACACGCTGCGGTAGAGCGCCGCGCGGTCCTTCGGCAGCCCCGCGAGATCGTAGATGCCGAAGTAGCTCGACCGGCTCGGCCAGTAGAGATTGTAGGGCGAGGGCTCGCCGAGGTAGTCGAAGCCCGTCCAGACGAACTGCCCGAGCGCCCAGTCCCAGTCCTCCTGCGCGGCGAAGTCGTCGTCCGCGAGGTTGCTCCAGTCGATCTCGTCCGTATCGTAGCTCGACACGCACCCGTCGCCGTCGGGCGCGTCGCGGTACTTGCGCACCACGTCGGGGAAGCGGTAGAAGCCGCGCGTCGAAATCGCGCTCGCCGTCTCCGTGCCGAGAATGACGCCGTGCCGCGCGTAGGGGCGCGTCGCCTCGTACTCGTAGATGTGGTAGTTCGCGCCCGCGATGTCCTGCACCGCCTGCGTGCCGATCTTGCCGGCGTAGAGCGGCCGGTTGTTGCCGAGCGTGCACGGGCGCGACGGATCGAGCGCATGGAGGTAGTCCTGCATCTCGCGGAGCATGGCCGGCCCCTCGGGGCAGACGGACTCCCAGATCTCGTTGCCGAGCGAATACATCACCACGCACGGATGGTCGCGGCAGACCTTGACGAGCTGCGCGAGGTCGCGCTTCCACCACGCGTCGTACCACAGGTTGTAGCCGTTCTTCACCTTCACGCGCCGCCACGCGTCGAAACTTTCAGCCATGACGTAGATCCCCTCCTCGTCGCAGATGTCCAGCAGCTCCGGGTTCGGCTGGTTGTGCGACGTGCGGATGGCGTTGACGCCGATCTCCTTCAGGAGCCGCACCTGCCGCCGGAACGCCGACGCGTTCCACTCCGCGCCGATGGAGCCGAGGTCGTGGTGGAGGCACACGCCCTTGAACGTGACGCGTTCGCCGTTCACGAAAAAGCCCTTCTCGCTCACCTCGATCTTCGGGAGCGCCGCGCGCTTCTCCGGCCGCGCGAAGACGGCCGCTTCCGCGTCGTCCGCGTTGAGGACGAGATAGACCGGCCGGTAGAGCCCCGCGCCCGGATACCAGCGCGACGACTCCGGGCGGTTCGTCAGGCGCACCTCCAGCTCATGTGCGCCCGGCGTCGGCCGCGGCAGATCGACCTTGAAGCTCGTGTAGCCCCACTTCCATTCGCCCGCCTTCTCGCCGTCCCAGAAGATTTCCGGCTCGCTCATCGCGCCGCTGAACACGAGCGCGGCGCGCGTGACGTCCGCCGGCAGCTCGACCGTGCGGCGGTAGATGCCGCGCCCGATCCACGGCAGCGCGCCCGTGCGGCCCGTCTTTTCGTTCGCCTTCTTCTCGCCGTCCTCCTTGATGGCGACGACCTGGATGTCGTGCTGCTTGTCGAACGGCCCCTGGATCGCCCAGTCGTGCGGCACGCGGACGGGCGTCCAGTCCGCGCCGTCGCGCGAGAACGTCCAGCCGTCGCCGAGGGGGCGCGTCGTCGCGGCGCGCGTGGCGCGCGTGCGGAACGCCGCCGCCGCCGCGCGGGCGGCGAGATCGGCAAATGCGGCCTTGTCGCGCGGATGGACGTCGTGCGCGTCGCCGAGCCCCGCCGCGAACGTGTCGACGAATGTCGCGCCCGTCTCGTCGCACACCTCGCGCTGCACCGCGCGGTACTGCTCCCACGGACGGTTCATCTTCGGCAAGCCCACAACGAGAAGAGTTGAGAGTTGAGAGTGGAGAGTTGAGAGTGGAGAGTTGAGAGTGGAGAGTTCCGAGATGAGCGCACGGAGGGTTTCGCGCTGGTAGTCGCGGTCCGTCGGCGTATCGGGCGCAACGCACGTCGTCGCGTTCGACTCGCCCTGATACCAGAGAATACCGTCAAGCGAAAGGCCGCTTTCCCTGATGCGTGCGATGCCGTTGTCGTACATCTTCGAGACGGGCCACCAGTACGCCTCCTCCGTGTTCGTGCGGCGGCGCGGATATTCACGCGCGACCCAGGCGCACGGGAAGTCCTTGTTCTGGTCGAGGCGGTGGCGGTTCGTCGCAATCGCCGCGAGATGCGGATAGAGCGGCTTTCCGTCCTTCCCGACGGCGCACATCGTCTGTTCCGAAAGGAACGATTCCGTCGGCGCGCCACCGGCCGCGACGTAGAGCAGGCGGACCTGACCGTGGATCGCCTCGGCACGGCGGATCGCGAACGAGACGCCGAACGCGCTCTTTGCCAGGGCATTCTCGCGGGTCAGCTTTGTCCATTCACCCGTGTTGAAGTCCCAGAAGCGGACGTCCACGCGGTCCAGCCGCGCAAGTTCCTTCCGCACCCGTTCCTTCTCGGCGGGCGTCGCGTTGAACTCGCCCCAGCCCTTCTGCATGTTCGACTGCCCGGCGCAAAGCCAGGTCTCGACGCGCATCTTCGTGACGAGCCGCGGAATCGGCTGTCCGCCCGCACCGCCCGTCAGCGCCTTGAACGTCGCCTCGGCGATGAGGCGCGCGCCCTCGGCGTTCGGGTGGATCTTGTCGCGGGCGAGGATCTCGTCCATCTTCTCGCGCAGGGGTTCCTGCATGTCGATACCCGTCGCGCCCAGACGGGACGCGACCACCTCCAGATCGGTCTGCATCAGAAACGGCTCGGGACTGCGATAGAACTTCTGGCCCTCGGCGAGCGGCGAAAGCTTCGTCCACATGAAGAACTTCGCCTGCGGGTTCGCGTCGCGGTAGTCGCCCAGCAGCGCGGCATAGTCGTCGACGAACTGTCCGCGCTTCCGTCCGCCGGTGTATTCCTTGATGTATTCGCCGCAGTCGTTGATGCCGAGGTTGCAGATGACGATGTCGGGCTTCCAGTCAAGCGCCGCCTTGTGCTCGGCCATCCAGCGGTAGCCGCGCTTCTCGTCGCCGCGCATCGAATCGAGGTAGATGCCGCGTCCGGAGTTGCCGAAGTTGCGCACCTCGTATCTGCCCGGCTCCTGCGCGTCGAGCAGTTTCTGGAGCTGTGCGGGATACGACTCGTGGTCGCGGTCGGCGAGGCCGTAGCCGTAGGTGATCGAGTCGCCGATACAGGCGACCTTGACTCTCTCGGCGGGGCCGTCGCCGGCGGCGACCGTGAGCGCCAGCAGCGCCACACCCGCCATGATTCCTCTGCACATCCGTCTCATCTTCATTTCAACCGCTCCTTTCCATGATATTCCTGCCTGCCGCCTTCCTGCCGCAGCGTTTCATTTGGCGGGAGTAGTATATCAAATCTCAATTATGCGCGTCAGTTTGAATCTGTCCAGCCCCGGCGACAGGTTGTACCGCATGGGAGAATCGTAAACTTCAGCACGTATGTTTTCGCGCCTTTGAGCAGATAGGCCGCGTGCGGACGCGCGCCCCACGCGTCGTCTCCGCCCACGCCCATCATCGCGCAGTCGATATTGACGGTCAGCCACGCGGGATCTTCCGCCAGCTCCTCCGCATGTTTCGCCTTTTCGATTGCTTCCTGCGTCCACGGCCAGACGTTGAAGCCGAAGCCGTCTCCGGCGAATTCAAAACCGGCGACACGAAGGCGCGTGACGTCTGTCCTGTAACCCATCTCGCTCGGACGGATATAGCGGCTGTCGTTCAGCTCCGCGAGACGCAGCGTCCAGTCGCCGACTTCCGCGGAATCCTTGCGGTCGGGATAGTTCTCCCACGGTCCGCGCCCGTGCCACGACACCGTGTCGTCGCCGTTGCGCCGGACGCGGAACGTCAGGCCGACGCGCGGCAGAAAGGCCGCGTCCTCGGGCACGGACAGCTCGAAGACGACGTCATACGCGCCACCGTCCGTTGCGGTGACCGAAAGATTTGTCACGCATCCTTCGGGAAGCGTCTGCGACTCGGTCGCCTGCCGCCAGGGCGCACAGACGCGCGTCATGTTCCAGCCGTTGTCGCTCGCCGTCGGCGCGCGCCAGAAGTTCAGACGCAGGGACGCCAGCACGTCTTCGCCCGGACACGCGGGCGCGGCACATCCGCCGCGACCGGCGGCACGCGCGGCGGCACGCAGCTTTTCCGCCGTGGCGCCGTGCGCTCTGCCGCGATACCACCACGCGACCTCGAACGCGCCGGGGTGCGGACGCCGGAAAGCGTCGAAAACGCCGTTGCAGCAGAACGCCCCGTCATTCGGCTGGTCGCCGAAGTCACCCCCGTATTTGAGCTTCCCGTCGCGTCCCGCCAGCCCCTGGTCCGCGAAGTCCCAGATGAAGCCGCCCTGGAAATTCGGAAACGCGTCGATGAGCGCCATGTACTCGCCGAAGTTTCCGTCCGCGTTGCCCATCGAATGACAGAACTCGCACAGGATGAACGGACGCGACTTGAACTTCGCCAGCGCCCTCCTGATCGAATCGGGATGTTCGTACATCGGACAGATGATGTCCGTCCCCTCGACATCGAACTTCTGCTCGCCGTACGGATTCAGCACGCCTTCGTACTGCACCGGCCGCGTCGGATCCGCCGCCTTGACCGCCCGGTAGGCGTCCAGCATGTTCGGCCCTTTCCCGTTTTCATTGCCGAGGCTCCACACGATGATCGACGGGTGGTCTTTGAGCACGGCGACCTGCCGGAGGTTGCGCTCCACGATCGCATCGCGCCAGCTCGGCCGGTGCGACATCGTCTCCGTGCCGTACGGATGGCCGCTGCCGTGGCACTCGACGTTCGCCTCCGCCACGACGAAGATGCCGTTTTCGTCGCACAGATCGTACCAGTACGCGCTGTTCGGATAGTGGCTGGTCCGAACGGCGTTGATGCCGTATTCCTTCATGACGGCGATGTCGCGCTCCATCTCTGCCCGCGTCATCGCGTAGCCGCCGGTCGGACTCGTCTCGTGGCGATCCACGCCGTGGATCACGATGCGCGCGCCGTTGACCTTGAGCACGCCGTCCTCGATCGACACCCGGCGCATCCCGAAGCGGCGCGCGAACACATCTCCGTTCGCCTTGACAACGGCCGTGTAGAGAATTCCTTCGCCGCCCTTCCAGAGACGCGGCTGCGCGACGGTGATCTTCTCTCCGCCCTTCGCCGCGCCGACAGACCGACCGTCAGGATCGAAAATCTCCCATGCGCAGTCGGCGCCGCCCGTCACCGCGAGCGAAACCTCGGCGCGCGAATAATCGTCGGAAAGCTCGGTCGACACGGAAAAATCGCGCAGACCGCCCTTCGCTTCGCCGACGAGCTCGACGGACCGGAACAGTCCGCTCAGCCGCCAGAAGTCCTGGTCTTCCAGATAGGAGCCGTCGGAGAACTTGAGCACCTCGATCTCAAGCGCGTTCTCGCCGTCGGCGAGGTACGGCGTCAGGTCCCATTCGCTCGGCAGCCGCCCGTCCTCGCCATAGCCCACGTCGCGTCCGTTCAGCCGCACGAACACCGCGCTCGAATAGCCGTTCAGCCGGAGCGTCACGTCGCGTCCGCGCCAGTCGGCCGGCACGCGGAACGAACGCCGGTAGAAGCCGTGCGGATTGCGGAAGCGCCGCGCCGTCCACCAGGCAGGCGGCTCGCTTTCCACGTTCGGCGGATCGAACGCGAACGGATACGTCATGTTCGTGTACTGCGGCGGATCGTAATCGCCCTGGAGCTGCCAGCAGCCGGGCACGGTGATCGTCCCGGCGCGCCGCTCGTCTCCGTTCGTCCACACGAAGTCCCATGCGCCGTCGAGCGACAGAACAGAGCTGCGTCCTTCCGGCGACCGCGGCGCGACGACGCTCCGCGCCGGAAGTCGGTTGATCGACGACACCGTCTCGTCCTGCCATGGCGCGTTCGCCGGCCCGGCGGCCGCGACGAGCGCCGTCAACGCAGCCGAGATGGCGGCCCCCGCCCGCACCGTCTCTTTCACGTCCAACATCATCAAATTCTCCTTTCCTGTGTTCATGCGTACGATTATCGCACAAATCGTCCGGAAGGACAATCACCCGAAAGTTTATCTCCCCGGGAGCCTCCGCCGCTTGTCCATCGGCAGCAGGAATGTCGGCAACCGGCCGCATTTCCAAAAAACGCGGGGGCAGGCCCTGCAAGCGGTCTGCCCCCGCGCCTTCCCTGACGCAGGCTGTGCCCTGCGGATTAGCGGACGGCGATGCGCGCCGCGACAAACGCGTCCAGCGCCTCGACGTTCGACTTGACCGACGCACCGGCGAATGCCTTGGGCGGCAGCACCGTCGCCGCGTCGCCCACGACCTCCGCGAACTCCCTGCCCACGCGCTGCATCCCGCCGCCGCCGTGCGTCTGGAAGAGGCAGACGGTCTTGCCCTTGAGCGCGGCGAGATTCTGCGTCAGCCACGTGCGCACGGGCGGCGCCATCGTGCCCCACCAGTTGGGCGTGCCGACGAAGACGACGTCGTACTGCGCGAGGTCGAGCCCCGCGACGGGCTGGATCGGACGGAGCGTCTTGCCGTTGCATTCCGGCTTCGCCTCGTCGCAGCACGCGCGGAAATCGCTCGCGTAGGGCTTCTCGGCCTTGATCTCGAAGAGCGCGGCTCCGGCCTTCTTCGCGATCGTCTCGGCGGCGAAACGCGTGTTGCCGTCCGGGCTCCACGAGAAATAGACGACCGCGACCTTCCCCTTCGCCACCGCGACCGGTTCCGCCGCCGTCGCCGCTTCCGGCGAGCAGCCTGCCATGAGTCCGAGCATGATCAATCCTCCTTGGAGCAGTTTGTTCATTTCTGTTTTCCTTTCGTCTGAATCAGTGATCGTGTATTATACCACTTGGAGCCCACTCCAAGTCAAGGGCTGCGGCCGCGCGTTTGACGCGCGGCGGACGGTTCTTTCGTCGTGAAGGTCGCCGTCTGCGGCGCGAACGCGGCGGCGGTCGCCGTGAGCGTCACCGCGCCGGGCTGCGTCTTCGCGCGCAGGATGACGAGCAGCGAGCCGTCGCGGAGCGGCTTTTCGTTCACGTTGCGGAAGAGGAGATGCGTGCGCTCGTCGCCGTCGTCGACCGCGAGCAGCGTCGCCGCGCCGGACACCTCGAACGTGACATCCGCGTTCGCCGCGCGCACGCGCCGCCCCGCCGCGTCGACCGCCGTCACGCGCACGTAGAGAAGATCCTGCCCGTCGCCCGTCCAGTCGTCCGCGTTCTCCGCCGCCAGCGCGAGCCGCACGGCCGCCCCCGCCGTCTCGATCGTGCGGCGCGCGACCTCCCGTCCGCCGGTGCGCGCGACGGCCTCGATCCGGCCGGGCTCGTACGCGACATCCGTCCATCGGAGCGCGTGCGCCGTCCTGGGATCGGTCTCGTTGTTCCGCTTCACGCCGCGCGACCGACCGTTCACGAACAGCTCCGCCTCCTCCGCGTTCGTATAGACATAGACGACCGGCAGCACCGTCCCTTCGTCGAACGTCCAGTCGCTCACCGCGTTCATGCGCCCGACCTTGATGTCGTTCCAGACGACTTCCTCGCCGCCCTTCGCGGGCTCGACGACGGCGATCTCCGCCATCGGTTCGGAGACGAGGAACGACTTGATGAGGTAGGCCGTCGGGAACGGCGCGAGCGTCCGGTCGAAGAACGAATACGACCACCCCTTCTTCGGCCAGCCGTCCGACTCGCCCCAGTATGCGATCGCGCCCCACCAGCAAAGTCCGATGGCATGCGCGCGGTCCATCGCGACGTACGGGCGCTGGAGCGCGTGGACGCTCGCCTCGGACTGGAAGATGTTCAGCTCCGGCGCGTGGCGCGTGTAGGACGGATAGTCCTCGTAGCAGTAGTTGAAGCTCGCGAACTCCGTGACGCGCGACAGCTCCGGCGGCTTCGGGTCGTCGTTGAAGCCGCGGTCCTTGCGCGTGACCGCTCCTTCGCGCGCGGGGAACATCGCGACGGTCGTCGGGCGCGTCGCGTCCCAGCGCTTCACGAGCGCGTCGAAGATGCGGTACGAGGTGACGCCCCAGTCGTCCGTGTCGAAGCCGCAGAGATCCTCGCGCATCTGCGTCTCGTTGCCGAGCGACCACGCGATGACGGACGGATGGTTGCGGTCGCGCTTCACCCATTCCGTGATCAGCTGCGGCCAGATCTCCATGAACGGCCGGCGTCCGTTCCAGTAATGCGTGCCGGTCGTCCACTTGTCGATCAGCTCGTCGACGACGAGCAGCCCGATTTCGTCGGCGAGGCGCAGAAAGCTCTTCGAATACGGATTGTGCGAGCAGCGGACGGCGTTGTAGCCGAACGCCTTCATCGTGCGCAGCTGGCGCGCGATGGCTCGGTCGAACACCGCCGCGCCGAGCGCGCCGAGGTCCGCGTGGTTCGCCATTCCCGCGAGGAACACCTTGCGGCCGTTCAGCTTGAAGCCGAATTCCCTGTCGAATGCGAGGGTGCGAATGCCGAAGCGCTCTTTCGCGCGGTCCACGACCGTGCCGTTCAGCTTCAGCGTCGCCGTCGCGGTGTAGAGGTTCGGCGCGTCGATGTCCCAGAGCTGCGGCGCGGGAATCGCCGCGCGCGGCAGCGCTACCTCCTGATGCGCCTTCTTGCTCCACGGCGCGACGGCGCTTTCGCGCGCAACGCGCTGGCCGTCCGGATCGAAGATTTCAAGTATAATTTCAAGCGTATTCCGGCCGCCCTGGCCCCTATAGCCGTCGAGCTGCACGGTCACGTCCGCGAACGCCGCGCCGTCCGTCACGCCGGATGTAATGGAGAAGCCGTTGCGCGCGACCGCCACCGCGCTCTTCACGACGAGATGCACGTCGCGCACGAGGCCGCCGCCCGTGTACCAGCGCGAGCCGCCCGGCCGTCCGCAGTCGGCGCGCACGGCCAGCACGTTGTCGCCGTCCCAATTCAGCCGCGCGGTGAGCTCCGCCCAGCAGCCGAGATAGCCGTACTCGGTGGAGGCGATCTTCTCGCCGTTCAGAAAGACGTCGCCCACGGCCATGATGCCCTCGAACTCCGCGAAGACGCGCTTGCCGCGCCAGGCGGGATCGGCCGTGAAGTGGCGGCGGTACCACGCGGTCTTCAGCGGCTTGTAGCCGTGCGCCGGCCGCGCGCCCTTGTCCCACGGCAGCTCGAACTGAAAGTCATGCGGCAGGTCGAGCCACCGCCACTGCGCGTCGTCGCAGTCCACCGCCGCCCACGACGCGTCGTCGCCGAGCCGGAACTGCCACGCGCGGTTCATGAGCGTGTCGCGGCCCGCGAATTCATCGAGGGCGAGACGTTCGCCGACGACGGCCGCAGACGCATTGGGACCGCCGTCCGCCAACACGGCAACGGAAACAGAAACGGCGGCCAGCGCGGAAAGAAACAGGCAGGAAGAATTGATTTTCATGCCGCTATTTTACTAAATTTCAGCCGGACTGAAAATACCCAATCGGGTACCAATACACAACGCGCCCGACCCTGCTATCGACGCTGGACCGTCACGCGGCCGTCGGGGTGGAGAAGTTCGAGTTCGTAGCTGTCGCCCTGCCAGGACAGACTCTGGACCTTGATGCCGCCCGGGAGCAGCAGCCCCGCGATGCGGCCCTTCGTCCAGGACGCGGGTTTCGCGTTCAGCACCTGAAAGCCGCCGTCCGGTCCCTTCGTGATGAGCGCGTCGGCGATGATGCCGGGGAAGCCGCCGGAGATGTCGATGTTGAAGAGCCAGCCTGGATCGTGCAGCGTGCCGAGCGCGTCGGTGAAGTACGTCTCCTGCAGGAGCCGGATCGCGCGCGTCATCACCGCCGCGTCGCCGACCTTCGCGGCCGCGTAGCCGATCTGCGTCACGCCGAACGCCATGTGCTTCTCACGCTCGTGGAACGTCATGCGCGCCGCGAGCGTCTTCTTGATCGCGGCGACAAACGCCGCGTTCGTCAGAATCTCCGCCGGTGCCTCGTCATAGAGCGCGAAGACGTGCGAGACGTGGCGGTGGGCGTTGTTGTCCGGCGGATCCGGCACGAGCCACTCCGCCCAGAAGCCGTCCTTCGAGACCTTGTACGGCGTCAGGCGCGCGCGCTTCTGCGCCCATTCGCGGACACTCCCCTCGTCACGCTTCAGAATCTGCGCGGCCTTCGTCGCATAGTCGATGGACTGCTTGGCGACGGAGATATCCATCGTCGGATTGTTCATGGTCGAGTAGCCGCCCTTCGGCAGATCGGGATCCATCACGTCGCCCCGCGAACGGAAGTCGCCGTGCGGCGCGTTCTCCGGCGAATACCCGGGCGCGAAGCCGAGCGTGCCGTCCGGCATCTCCTCCAGGCAGTCGCAGATGTAGTCCGCCGCGTCCTTCAGCAGCGGATAGACTTTCTCCAGCACGTCCCTGTCCTGCGTCGCCTCGTACCAGCGCCAGAGGTAGCCCGTCATCCAGCCCGCGCCGCCGTGCCACCACATGAGCTCCACGTTGCGGTAGTACGCGGTTTCGAGCCCGGTCGTCGTGACCTGTCCGGGAATATGGATGCCGCGCGCGTTGTACCCCTTCTGCGCCGCCTCCCGGAAGTCGTCGTAGTAGCGCCGGATCCACGCGTAAAGCGATTCGTTGAACTCCGGCGTGTTGCCGCGCGTCCAGAAGCTGATCGCGCACGGCAGGTTGCCGTCCACGGTGTAGCTGCCGTTGTACGGCGCGGACCAGCTGCCCGCCCACAGTCCCTGCAAGTTCGGCAGGACGCCGCCCGGCCCGGTCGACGAAATGATGTTGTAGCGTCCCGCGTGGAACTTGCGCACGAGATCGCGGTCGGGCAGCTCCAGCGTGACGCGTCCCATCAGTTCCTTCATGACGGGCGCGTGACGTTCGAGGAGCCGCGCATAGCCCATGTTCGCCGCATCGGACAGTTCGCGCTTCGCCGTCTCGAACAGCGAGTCGGTGCCGAACGGCAGCGGGTAGATCTTGACGAACACCTCGTCGCCCTTCCGGAGACCCACCGCCTCGTAGCCGTGAAACGGATTCTTCCCGTTCTCCTTGCGGAAGTCGACGCGGTAGTACAGGTAGCCGTCCTTCTCGCGGATGCGCTGGATGGCCGCATCGCCGCTCGGGCGGCCGTTGGAGATCGTCTCGAACCGGGCGGTGAACGGCCGCTTCTGCGCATCCTTGACACGCAGCGCGATCACGCCGTCGACGCGCGAGGCGAAGAGGCGCCGCTCGTAGTCGTCCGTCCTGACCGTACACTCGCCGCGCTCGAAGTCCGTCATGCGGCGGTAGCCCTGCGCGTCACGCCACGCCGGCAGGTCCGGCGTGTCGATGATCAGGCTGACGGCGCCCATGAACGGATCGCGCCTGAACGAATAGCCGCTTTCGTCCGACGCCTTCTGGATGACTTCGTCCCAGATTTCCCTTTCGCGCCCGGCGAGCGCGAGCGCGCGCGCCCTGTCGCGGTATTTTCCGAGTTCGAAATACTTTCCGTTCATGACGCGTGGGAGGAACAGCCGCGCGTGCGAAAGGAAGATTTCCTCGTGCGCGAGCTCGCCCGGCACCAGCGCGCCCATCGCGCCGTTGCCGGTGAGGAGCGACTGTTCCCACGCGCGGCTCTTCGCGACGCCCGGCCGCGCCTGCGCGGGCGTCTCGCACACGACGCCGAGGCGCGGCGCGCGGAAACCGCCGTCGGCGACGACGGCGCACGGAACGGACAGGACGGCCAGCGCGACGGCGGCCCCGCGGTGCAGCAGATGTTTCATGCGGCTATTGTATCAAATCCCGCGCCGTCTGCACAGGCCCGAACGGGTACCGTCCGGCGTGCGCTCAGTAGAGCTTCCTGCCGTAGACGAGAATCTTGTTCAGGTGGAAGAAGTCCTTGCGCGCGCCCTTCGTCCGGCAGACGCGGACGTACTGCACGCGCGCCGCGGCGGCCTGGCCGCGCAGGTCCACGCGGTAGGTCTTTGCCACCGACGCGTTCTCGTACACCTTCGTCCAGCTCTTGCCGTCCTCGGACACCGCCACCTCCAGCGGCACCTGCCGTCCCGAATTCTGCCCGAAGGCGTTGTCGATGACGAGACCCGTGAGCGTCGACGGCCCCGCCAGCGTCACCTCCGCCCACGGCGACTCCTCGCTGTCGGTGTGGAACGCCGCGCCGGACGTCGTCTGCGGCAGATCGAGCGCGAACGGATAGTTCTGGGGATGGTCGTGCCCGCACGTCGAGGACGTCCGGAGCATCCCGTCCGTGCAGAGGAGCTCGCCGCCGAATTCGCTCTTCCCGTAGCCGGATTCGCGCGTTCCCGGCGGCGACAGCTTCGCCTGGAGCTTCGCCATCTGCTGGAACGCCTCGCGGTTGCCGTTGCGGGACGCGCCGAGGATGAGCGGCCCGAAGTCGATGGACGCGCCGCCGCCCTTGCCCTTCTTCCCCTTCGCGTCCGCCGCGTCGGCCGCCGCCAGCGCCTCGCCGAGGCACCTGGTGAAGGTCTGCACGCCCTGCGCCGTCTTCGAGAAGAATTCGCTGCCCCAGCTCATCGTCTGGCTGAAGTAGTTGCGCGTGCCCGCCTGCGCGGTCATCATCGCCTTGAGCACGTCATAGCGCATCTCCGCGTCGCCGCCGAGCGCCTCGCCCCACGTTTTCAGCACGGTCGAGAAGTCCGCCTCCTCCTGCAGCCGGTCGCTGCCCTGCTTCAGCAGCGGCGCGAACTCGATCAGCTCGTCCCTCAGTGCCGCCTTGCCCTTCTCGCGGGCGACGCGCGCGAAGTAGGGCGTGAGAATGTCCCACAGCGGCTGCCGCCCCGCCTTCAGGCCGCGCGCGCAGCCGCGCACCCACACCTTGACCTTGTCGAGCGGGCTGCTGGTGCGCATCAGCCACGCGCCGTACTCCTTCCACGCGCCGTAGTGGCCGCGGTGCGCGACGCACGCGCTCTGGTAGAACTTCTCGACGACCTTCGCGTCGCGGCCCGCGTCCTCCGACAGCGCCGCCAGCGTCAGCTGGCGCTCGGCGGCGAGGCGCGTCTCGCGGTCGGTGTTGAACGTGCTCTCCAGCGCGGCGACATACTGCCACGCGTGATGGTTCCAGAAGCACAGATGGAGCTGCGAATGGCCCGTCACGCTGTAGTCGATCTCCCAGCGCCCGTCGGTCAGGCGGCGCGAATAGGCGCAGTGGCCCGGCTGGCCGACGGTCGTCGAGGGCAGGCCGTGCGCGTTCGACGTCGCGCTGCCGAACTTGGACAGCTCGCCGCAGACGCCGCCGACGATCTGCGAATAGCGGCGCTTGGGCCACGCGCCCGCCCGGTCCCACGCCTTGTAGTAGAACGGCCCGTGCACCGAGTCGCCGAAGCAGTTCTTCAGCCGGTAGACGATCATCCAGCACGTCCCGCCGTACTCGCGCTCGGGCAGGTTCACGAACCGTTCGAGGTGGCGGTGCTGCGCGGCCATGTCGGGCGTGCCCGACGAGGGATGGCCCGTGTGCGTCGCGTAGCGCCACAGCCAGACGGGCTGCGAATAGGCGGATTTGTGCAGCCGCTCGGCGAGCGCGCTCGCGCGGTAGGCGTCCAGCACGTCCGCCTGCCACGCCTCGTCGCGGTCGGGATAGTTGATGGCGAGCGCCGTCATGAAGCGGCGGCCCTCGTTGTCCGCGAACGCGCCGTTCTCGAACGGCGTCCAGCGCCCGCCGTCCTGGAAGACGAGCGATTCCAGCGCGAGCGCCGCGCCCGCGCCCGCGCCCGGCCCCGCGCTCGCGTCGTTCCAGCCGCCGCTCTTCTGCGGGAAGTCGCCCGAATACGCGAAATCCTCCAGCCAGACGCGGTCGTCCATGAACGCCTTGATGAACCGCGTGCCGCCCTTGCGCGCGCACAGATCCGTCCAGCCCTTCGGTCCGATCAGCCGCAGCGCGGCGTAGCGCGCGACGTCGAGCTTCTGCGCGTCCGTCAGCGGCGCGCCGGGCTTGAGGCTCCGGAGGCGGGTCTTGACCTGATCCATCATGTACGTCGGCGGCATGCCCGTCGAGCCAGTCGTCGGGCGCGGGCGCACCTTCGCCGCCGGCGGGCGCTTCGCCTCCAGCTGCTCGCCGTCCATCATCAGCCGGCCCTTCGCGAACTGGCCCCAGAACGTGTCCTCGCCGAGCGCGTACGCCTCCTTCATCAGCCGCTTGCCGACGGTGTCGAGCGAACCGTTCGTCCCGTTCGCGCCGAGCGCATACTCCATCACCTTGACGCACTGCTTCTGGTTCGGCGAGAAGTGCGCGTCGGGGATCGCCTTGTATTTCTTGACGAGCGCCTCCGCCTGGCTGCGCGAGCTCTCCTTCAGATTCGTCACCTTCTCGACGAGCCGCACGGTCTCGTACTCGTCCATGCGGAAGTGCGCGAGCCAGCCGTACCGGTCGCCCGCGTCGAGCCGCGTGAGCGCGTCCCACTCCCGGCGCCAGCCGTGCGGGCCCGTCGTCAGCTCCCGGAAATGGAACGAGGTCAGATTCTTCGACGTCATCATCGCCGCGAGGATGTCGAACCCCTGCCCGTAGGCGTCGGCCGCCTCCGCGCCCGTGAGCGTCGCCGCCTTCTTGAACAGCGCCTCCGCCTCGTCCTTGCGCTTCGTCACCCGGGCGATCGCGCGCGACAGCTTTTCGGCGTCGACGTCGTACGGGACATTTTCAATCTGCGCGAAGACCTTCATCTCCGGCGTGTAGCAGGTGATCGCGGGGAAGCGCTTCGTGCGGATGAGCAGGCTCCGGCAGTCCTCGTTCCGCTTCTTCGCCGCCTCGGTCGGACGATCCATCTCGTCGTACGTCGCGAGCGCGTACTTCTGGGCGACCTTGCCCTTCTTGAACGCGGTGCTTTCGAAGACGCCGCGCACCGACTCGCCCGAGACGCACCAGTCGCTGCCGCACTGGAGAATCAGCACGCCCTTCTTCGCGCGCATCGCCTCCGACTCGACGCTGATCGCCCCGGCCGGTCCGCACGCCGCGAGCGCCGCCGCAAGCACCGCCGCCGTTCTGTAGAATTTCATCCGCATTCTCATTCCCTCCTTCAGCGGTAGTATATCATAAAATGCCGCGCGAGGATTCTAGGCGTCACGCCTCGAACCAGCCGGGCTTGGCGATGTGCTTGAGAAAGTCATCGATTTTTGGATCAGTATAACATTTATTCACCCGCGCCGTCTACCGTCCCGACGCTGAAAAACATCGTCTGCTGCTCCGCCGCGAGCGGCACCGCGAACAGGGCCGCGTCCCCGTTCTCGAGACGCCATTCGGCGCGGGAGAGGTCGAGCGTCGCGTCCGCCGGGATGGGCAGCGTCGCGGCTGCGCGGACGGCCAGCGTGTCGGCGAAACCGTAGAGCCACGTCGCCGGGCGGGCCGTCAGGTGGATCTTCAGCCAGCCGTCCTCGACCGCGAAGCCGTCGATCGTCACGCTTTCCAGCTGAAGCGCCTCGCCCTTTTCAGAGAAAACCTCGCCGCCGTCCGAAGGAATTTCGACCGTATATCTGTAGCCGTTCGCGACGAACGTGTGCGTCGTGCCGGAAGTCGCGGCGAGAAGCCTGCGCGGAGCGGCGGACATGAGCTTCGGCGTCACCGGCGTCGTCCAGTCCGCCGGAAGCCAGAGATACGCCTTGCCGTCCGCGTCCGCGTAAATGCAGTCCGTTCCGTAGCCCGGCGGCAGCCCGTTGAACGCGACGGCCGCGCCGGGCGAGAGCCCCGAAACTTCGACACACGAGAGCGCCGCGCCAGAGGCGTTCACCGCCACCGTCGCCGCGCCGGCGTCCGTCGCCTTGACGGAACCGCCTGTGATGACGACGGTCTGCTGCACATTCGCGCCGCCCGTTCCGATCGCCTGCCCGCTGGTCGTTTCCGCCTCGACGGTTCCGCCGGAAATCACGATGTCGCCGCACGACTGGCCGTCGCAGCTGCCGATCGCGGAGGACGATCCTCTCGCCACGATCCGGCCGCCCGTTATGTTGATGTTGCCGCATCTTCTCGTATTGCTCAGATATTCTTCACGACCGCCGATCGCCGCGCCGCTGTTGCCCGTGACGGCGAGATACCCGTCGCCCGCGATCGTCAGCGTGCGCCCGTAGGGCACATATATGCCGGCGTACTTGTGGTGGGTGCTGTCCGCGCACGACACGAGCGAATTGGAGGACGCGAGCGTCAGCGTGACGGGCTGCTGGTCCCAGATGTCGCTCAGGACGATGGGCGAATACAGATCTTCGCGCGTGTAGCCGGAAAGATGCAGATCCTTCAGGACGAGTTCGACGGGACCGTCCTCCGCCCTCAGGTAGATCGCCACCTTGCCTTCGTCGTTCGTGCCGGTCACGGTGTAGGTTCCCTGGTTGGTGACGTAGAGCGTCCTGTCGGCCACGTCGTAGTACCAGCCGCCGCCGGAAAGCGTGCAGACGTTCTCGCCGTTGATCGCGACGTCCACATCCTGCACGAGCGCGGTCGTCGCCGAGCCCGCAACGCCCGCGAAGTACTTCGTCCCGTCGACGGTGAACGCGTAGTTGCCCCTGGGGAGCCACAGATAGATGTTCCCGGAATCGTCCGCGCAAATGTTGGATACGTCATAGTAGGCCGGCAGCCCCGTTATCTCCACCGCCTTGCCTGCCGGAAGATTCGCGACTTTCACGCGGTCGAGGAGCGCGCCGTCGCTATTTACCGCGGAATTGGAATCGCGCATGTTGACATTGCCTCCCGCGACGAGCGCGCCGGAAATCGAATCAATGAAATCCTCCGGCGTCGTCGCGACGATGTTGCCGCTCCTGATGACGACATTGGAAACAGCTTGATACATCCCTGCGCTCGCGCCGATTCCGGGATAGCTCCAGCCGTCCCCGCCGCCGCCGGCCGCGTAGAGCCAGCCGTCGCCGCCGATGGAAACGCCCGACTCGTACGGCACTTCGAGCGCCGCGCAGTACTTGCCGGCGGCAAGCGTGTTCGTGCCGGTGAACGCAACGGACACCGTCGCGTTCGAGGCGATGGCGAACGGCGTCTGGCGGTTCCCGGTCGCCTTGAGGCAGAGATTCGAGAAGACGATGTTCGCGTCGCTTTCGACGCGGCAGCGCACCGCGCCCGCCGTGTTCGTGCCGGAAAGCGTCGCGTCGCCCGCGATCGAAAGCACGCCTTTGGCCGGATCGTACGTCCAACCCGCGCCGGCGGTTTCGTAGACATCGACGCCGTCGACCAGGACGCCCGTCGGGAGAAGCTCTTCGAGCGTTCCGCCGCTTTCCGTCGCTTTCAGGAGATACCGGACGGAGCCGATCGCGGCATTGTAGACGCCGGGCGCGAGCCAGAGATGTATCCTGCCGCCGTAATCGGCGTAGATGTCGTTCGTGCCGTAGCCGTCGATTTCGATATCGGCCTTTGCACCTGCGGTGAAACCTGCGAGCACAACCTCGTACGCTCTTTCGCCGGATGCGGCGGCGGGATAGGTCTTCACGTTGGCGGAGGACTCGGTGAAGCACGTCGACGCGTCGGATCTGCCGTCCGGCAGAACGCTGCCGCCGGCCATCACGACCGTGTAGCCATTCTTGGTCTTCGCGGAATAACCGTCGCCGATGACGGCGG
The DNA here is from genome assembly GCA_002449695.1 of Verrucomicrobia bacterium UBA7008. Lineage (GTDB taxonomy): Bacteria > Verrucomicrobiota > Kiritimatiellia > RFP12 > UBA1067 > UBA1067. The sequence goes on from DJXI01000024.1 coordinate 118,512, forward strand.
CGTGCTTCGAGCCGATCTCATTGCTCAGGGCCGTGACGGTTCCGCCGGAAATCTCGATTCGGCGCCCCGCCGATTCCGACGAATCGCCGCCGCCGATGCCCGCCCCGCAGTACGCCGAACCGAAGAGCCCGCTGCTCGTGCCGCCAATCGCCGTCACCCGGCCGCCGGTGATGTAGATGTCGCCGCACGTACCCTTGTAGCCGCTCCCGATTCCCGCGCCGTCTTCTATGCCGTACGCATAGACAATGCCGCCTTCGATGCGGATCGTCCCCGTGCCTTCGCCCCGGTTGCCGCCGATGCCCGCGCCGTCGGTGCCGCCCCTGGCCATGAGCGCCGCGTTCTCCTCGAGGTTCGTGATCGCGAGCGTGGCGGATGCGTCCACGTTCAATGCCGCGTAGTCGCCGGTATCCGTGGCATCGAACATATTCGCGCCCGCGAGCCGCACCGTCACCGCGCCGTTCGTGACGGCGAGCGGCGAGGCGGAGGAAGACTTGATATAAAGGTTGGAAACGGTCACGGAAAGCGCCGCGCCTTCATCTTGCGACAGAGACCCGGCTGTGATGCTGACGTAACCGTCCGTGTTTGTGCCGGACACGACGCAGTCGTCTATGACATACAGCCTCTTCTCTCCGATGTCGTAATACCACTTCTGGCCCCTGGCCATGACATGCGAGACGTCCACGCCGTCCGCCGTGACGCCCGTCAGCCATTCTTCCGCCGTGGTGTCGGCGTTGTCGACGGTCGCCGTAAACGGTTCCTTGCCCACGTAGAATATATACGTGCCGTTCGGCAGCCACAGGTACAGCTTGCCTTCCTCGTCGGTGTACAGCCCGTTCGCCCTGTCGTAGCCCGCGAGATTTTCGATCATGACAAGCTCGTTCGTGGATTGTGTGGCAACCGTCACGCACCAGACGCGCGCCGTGCCGTTCGACGGCGCGGGCGAGACGTATTCCGCCGAGGCCGTTCTGTGCGTCGCGTGTACGGACGCGTTTTTGATCGTGAGCGGGTACGTGGCTTTGCCCGAATCGGCGCATGCCCCGACGCCGATATCGTCCGGAAGTTGATAGCCCTCTTTGGCGCCGCCGCATTCAGCCACGACCGTTCCGCCCGTTATTCCCACGATCGCGCACTGTTTATCCTTGTGGCCGGATCCGATTCCCGAAGCGCCTTCGCCGCCGTTCGCCGAAACGCGGCCGCCCGATATCGCGACGCGGCACGGCTCGGTGTTCGATGCAAAGTCGTTGTAGCTGGCCTGCCCGCCGCCGACGCCCGCACCGCCTTCGCCGCCACGAGCCGCCACGACGCCCCCGGATATGCGGATATCGTAGCCGCGCGCGCCATACCCGCCGCCGATGCCGGCGGCGCATTCCCCTCCGATGGCCGTCACCGTGCCGCCGGAAATGCCGATCGTACCGCCCGAATGTCCGTTACCGCCGCCGATGCCGGCGGCATAGGAATCGCCTTCGGCCGTCACATGTCCGCCGCTTATTCTTATCTCGCCCATTTGCTGCGTGGCGGCATCGGCGGAGTTGGCGCCGCTGTCGGCGAAATACCCGCTCCCGATGCCCGGGGCGCGGAAGCCGCCAATCGCCGAAATTACGCCGCCCGCGATCGTGATCGTACCGTGGCTCTCGTATCCTCCTCCGCCAATGCCCGCCGAACTGCCGCCGCCCTTTGCTATAAGACTCGGCGAGAGGATCGCGCCGTCGGGATCGGAAACGGAAACCACCGAATCGAGATTCGTGAGAACAAGCGACGAACTGTAGGGCACGTGGATGCCAGGCCGGGACAGAACCTCGCTTTGGAGCCGGTTGGCCCCTGCCAGGGCGACAACAGCCGCCACGTTCGAGCAGACGGCAATGGGTGCGCCGCTGCCGCTCGTCGACAGGACAAGGTTGGAGATGACGAACGAAACGTCGTTGGTTATCTCGATATACGCCTGACCCGCCGTGTTCGTGCCGGAAATCACGCAGCCGTCGGCGAAGACGGAAAGAAGCCCCGTATCGACCGAATACGTCCACCCCTCGCCGGACTGCAGCGCGACATCCACGCCATCCACTTCGACGCCGACAGACCAGACCTCCGCCTCGGTGTCCGCGCCATCGACAATCGCGCGGAACGGCCTGTTCGCGATGTTGATGTAGTATTTCCCGTCCGGCAGCCAGACGTAGATTTTCCCCTCGTCGTCCGTCACCGCCCCCGAAAGCGAATAGCCGGCGAAATCGGTCATTGCCGCGCCGATGTCGAAGTTCGCGCGCCCGATCGGAACCGTCACGCAGTAGACGCGCTCGGCGGAGGCGTTCTTCGCAACAGGCGCGACGTTCGCGCTCGCGGCGTTGAGCGAGCCGCCGATTACCGTCGTCATGCCGGCCGACGTCCCGCCCTGCCCGGCGCCGATATCCTTGCCGCCGCTGCCGCCGCGCGCAACAACCGTTCCGCCCTGCTGCACGTAATAGCCAGCCGCGCCGCCCGCGCCGCCGCCGATGCCCGCCGCGCCGTCGCCGCCCGTCGCCGTCACGATGCCGCCGGAGATTTCGCACGCCCCTCTCAGCGCGGCGCCGCCGCTCCGCCCGCCGCCGATGCCCGCGCCGCCCGCGCCGCCCGTCGCCACGACGACGCCGTTCGTGATCGTGACGGCCGCGCCGTAGCAGTTGTAGCCGCCGCCGATGCCCGCCGCGCCGTTGCCGCCCGTCGCCGTCACGCTGCCGCCGTAGACATACGTCCGGATGCCGTCCTGCCCGCCGCCGCCGCCGATGCCCGCCGCGCTGCTGCCGCCCGTCGCGACGATCGTGCCGGAATGGATGATCACGGACGACATGTCGGCCACCTCGCCGCGTCCCATGCCGATGCCGGGCCCCTGGCCCGTGGCCTCGAGAGAACCGTCGCCGGTGAAGTTGAGTTCGGTCATCTGGAGCATTTCCACGCCGCACCACGCGTCGGACGAAACGCCGTGCAGAATATTCGTGCCCCTCAGCTCGACCGTAAACGTCGCCTTTTGTCCGCTTCCGACGGAAACCGGCGAGACCTCCATCGCGGCGTTCGTCATGACGAGATTGTCAAAGACGAGCGTCGTGCGGCTTGTCTGCGCCTGGAACGTCACTGCCGGACCGCCGTTCGTGCCGCTCAGCACATAGTCGGTGGCGGCAAGAAGCCGCACGAGACCGTCCTCGTTGAGCCAGCCGTCGCCCCTGAGCCGCGCGGCGTCGCGGCCGTTGATGCTGACGCCCGTCGGATCGTAGTTGAGCGCCACCGCTTCCGCCCCGTCCACTATGGCGATCTTCTCGCTCGTCGTCGCGCCGTCGGAGACGCTGAACCAGTAGTCGCCGTCGGGAAGATACAGATAGACTTCACCGTATTCGTTCGCGTAGATGCCCTGCGTGTCGTAATTCTCCAGACCCTCGATGTTGGCAATGTCGATTTTCGCAAAACGCGGCAGACCGTCGATCGTCACGCAATAGGCGTTTGTGAGAACGCCGGACGAAGTCACTGCGACGGGATTCTGAATCGTCGCGTCAATCGTGCCGCCGGAGACGACCATCTGCGACGGAATCTCCCCCGTGCCCAATGTTCCGCCCGCGTACTCAAAGGACGGCACGCCGTCCGCGGCATAGAACGCGCCGCGGCCCGCCGGCGCAAGCTCCAGCCGGTCGGCGCGTATCTTGACGCCCCGCGTCGCAGCGCAAACAGACACCTGCCGCTCGGCGTTCGTTCCGGACACGACGTATTCTTTCGCCGCGCCGAGGCTCAGAATCTCGTCCGTGCCGCTGTAGCTCCAGCCCTCGCCGCTGCATGCGCCGATATCGACGCCGTCCACCAGAATGCCCACCGTGAAGGTCGCCGTCGCCACGCCGCCGTTAACCTCCGCATGGTACGCATACCCGCCGACGGTGAAGTCGTACGAACCGTCCGGCAGATAGAGATAGGTCATGCCTGTCGCGTCCGAAACGGTCGTGCCGCGCGAATACACGGCATCGATCCCTTCGACCGGCAGACGCTTCCTGGCCGGCAGCGCGACCACCGACACGCGCCAGCACGTCACGCCGTTGACCTTCCGGCTCTCGGGCGCCTCGTAGTCGTCCGACACATGAAAGATCGTATTGCTCGCGGCGCTGAGCGCAAACGTCATCTTGCCGCCGGGAATGTTCGGGCTTTCAAACTCGACATTGCGCTCCACGTTCGTCGCTTCGCCCCAGAGACAGAGCGCGCCGCCGTCGTCCGCCAGCAAACTGGCACCGTTGTACTGCGTCCAGATATCATCCGAAAGATGCACCATGTCGCCGGGACCGAGCCCGTCGATCACGGAAAAGACGAGCCGCACGTCGTTCGAGTTCACGGGGCCGGGACAGGGGTTCGCGTTCGCGACAACGGCGTTCTTCGGTCGCACGCTGCACGCGCCGTCGATGACGATCGACTTGCCCGTCGTCACGTCGACCGTGTTGCCGCTCGCCGTCACGAAGTCGCTGAGCACCGTGCCGGCGCCTTTGGCCGCAAGCACCGTGCCGCCCGTCACGCGGAACGTTCCGTTCGTCAGCTTGATGTTGCTTCCCCAGCCGCCGCCGATGCCGCAGCATCCCTTGCCGCCCGTCGCGTCCACGTAGCCGCCGTTGACCGTGATGGACTCTACGCCGCCGCCGAGCCCGCCGCCGATGCCCGCGCCGCCGCCGGATTTGCCGTCGCCGCCTACCGCGTAGACATAGCCGCCGTTGATGGTGATGGACCCCGCGTTCTCGGAGCCCGTGCCGCGCGAGCCGATGCCCGCGCCGCACCAGCCGCCGATCGCCGTGAGGGTCCCGTCGCCCTCTATCGTCAGCGATGCGCCCGCCGGGACCTCGAGGCCGGCGGTGTACTCCGAACCGTTTTTAGAAACGGTGCTGGCATTAGGATTGTAAATGCCCTCGAACGTGCTCTCGTCCACGAGCGTCAGCGTGCATTTGTTCGAGACGACGAACGGCGAGAGACGGTCGTAGGGCGTCTTGAGCGTCAGTTTCTGGACCGTCAGCGCGACATCGTCGCCCGCCACGACAATCCGGATCGATCCGTTCGTCGAACTGCCGCCAAGCGTGTGGTTGCCCGAGCGGAACGTCATGATGCTGGTGTCGGCGAAGTAGTCCCAACCCGAACCGTCGGCGTCAAGCCCGCCCACGACCGGTTCGCCATCGACCGTGACGATGTCGCGGGTGAATTTGTAGTTTCCGTCGCCGTCGATGCTCACGCCCCACGATTTCTTGATCTCGTTCCCGTCTTCGTCCACGCCGACGATCGTGATCGTGCGCTGATTCCCGGACGTCGACGTCAGCCACAGGACGAGCTCGCCCTTCTCGTTCGTCCAGACGTCGTTGCAGGCATGGGAAACCTTGTTGATGACGAGGTCCGTGATCCGGCAGTCGGCGACGCCGAAATCGAACGTGACGGGGAAGACCGCGTCGCCCGCGCTGTTCTTTGCCGACGGCGACACCTTGTCCGCCGTCGTGTACACTGCGGCGACATCGATCTTCTCGCTGGCCGTGACGCTTCCGGCGGAATAGCCCGCGCCAATGGCGGACGCCTTGGAGCCGGGTGTCGGGAACACCGTGCCGCCGGTGATCACGACATCCGCATACCCCTTGTACCCGCCGCCGATCGCCGCGCCATACTGCCCGCCGCGCGCCGTCACCTTGCCGCCCATGATCGTCACCGTTCCCGACTTCCTCGTCGTCTGTCCGCCGCCGATGCCTGCCGCGTTCGCGCCGCCGACGGCCGTGATCGTGCCGCCTTTGATGTTGATCGTGCCGGCGCGGGTGTCAAAGTAGCCGCCGCCGATGCCCGCCGCGTTCTTGCCGCCCTGCGCGCGCAGGCTGCCGTCGCCGTCGATGTTGATCGTCCGCACCTGATACACGGCGATGCCGGGGAAGTTGACGCCGCTCGTCAGCCGGTTGTCGCCCACAAGGTTCAGGTTCAGCGTCCGTCCGTCTTCGATCCACATCGCGCACTTGTTCTCCCAGCTCGACGTGGTCAGCGTGAGATTCGAAATCGTGAGCGACGTATCGGCCCGGATGTCGATGCCGGCATTGCCGTAGCCCGTGACGACGTGCGGCCCGGCATCGGTGATCACCAGCGTCGCTTTCGTGCCCTCCACCACGCCGCCGTCGGAGCCGGAAAGCGTGGCGTACCATCCCTTGCCGTTCAGGTGCGCGATGTCCTCGCCGTCGATCTCGATGTGCAGCGGATAGAAGACCGAGGCGACACTGTGCTGGCTTTCCACATAGCAGATCCAGAGCGTGTCGCCGGCGTCCAGCGAGGCTTTCAGACGCTTGCCCCACTCGTAGCCGCCCGTCGGCACCCAGAACCAGGCGTAGCCGTCGGCGCCCGGCTGGACGGCATCGTGGCGGTCGCCGTCGATGCGCTGCAGATACATCACCGCGTCTTCGAGTTCCGGCATGCGGACGCTCCAGAGAGTCCCGCCCGTCGAAGCGGAAATGAAGTTCGCGCTCTTGCCGAGGTTGTTCAAAAGGCCGTTGTTCTCCGAAAGCCCGTGCCCGGGACGGAATCGGGCGAACCAGTTGGCGTACGTCTCGATGTAGATGTCGCCGCAGGACGAAGCGTCCTTGTCGAGGCCGATGTCCGCCGCGTCGTCGCCGCCCGTCGCCGTGAGCCACCCTTCCGTCTTGAGCGTCAGCGTCGCGCCCGTCGCCACGCTCACCGACGTGCGGCCATCGGCACCCTCGAGACTGCACGCGCCGCCCTCGGCGACTTCGAGCGTCAGGGAGGCGCCGGTCTGCACGGTGATGGGGTTGTACCCTTCGCGGTCGCCCGGCGCCATCGCGAGCGACCCGGCGACCGTGATCGTGCAGTTTGCCGCGCCGACGAAAATCGGCGCGAAACCGTGCAGATCCTGTCCGGCGATTTCGTACGTGCTGTCGGCGCCGGTTATGTCGATGCGCCCGTTCTCGGCCGAATAGCTCCAGCCCGTGCCGGAAACGTCGGTTCCTTCGCTGACGGCGACGCCGTTGACGGTCAGCGCCACTTCATCGAGCGATTCGTGATCGTTCACCTCCCACCCGGGATAGAGCGTAAGGTCGCCGGCGTGCGTCCATAGCGGGAACACGCTCGCGCCGCTTGCATCGTAATACCGCGTCCCCGTGCCGTTTACGCCCGTGTACCAGCCCGTGAAGGTATAGCCATAGCGCGACGTCGTCGGGCCGGACGGCGGTGCAAAGCCGTACTTCGCCGTGGCGGTTTTTTTCAGCCGCCAGCCGTCGTCGAACGTGATGGTGTATTCGATCGCGCTGTGCGTTTCGGCCGCCGAAGTGGACGAAGCGCCGGAAACGGTCGCGGCGGCGGATTTGTACACCGTGCCGCTCGCGCCGTTCGATCCCGCCGAACCGCCGTAGCCGCCGTTGCCGCCGTGGACGTCTTTCCAGCCGTCTTCGCCGGAGGATCTCGAACCGCCTCCGTTGCTCCATCCGCCTTGGCCCATTCCTCCCCTCGCCGAGCGCTCGGTGTAGCCCTGGGTGGTCCAGTAGGTTCCGCCAGCGCCGCCGCCGCCGCCAGCGCCGCCGCCGCCGCCGCCGCCGCCGATGTTGGCGCCCGCCTGGCCGCCAGCGCCGCCGCCGCCGCCGCCGCCGCCGCCAGCGCGGTAGGAGTAAAACCAGTGATCTATCGCAAACTTTCCGTTCGATCCCTGAGAGCCGCCAGACCCGCCCGCGCCGCCAGTCGCCGTCACGTTCACCGTGCCGAGAACATAGAGTGTGCCGCAACCTCCACCCTGGCCGCCGGGATTGCCGTTGTAGCCGCTGTAGCCGTTACGGTTATACGAACCATCGGTATCCTCCCAGGGCATCTCGGGCTCACTCCTGATCGCTCCGCCCGTGCCGCCGTTGCCGCCGATGCCCGCTCCCGCGCCGCCGCCGCCAGCGCCGCCCGTACCGCCCGTGCCGGCCTTGCCGTATTCGTCGTGCGGATCGTCGTCGTTATCTATGACCTCGGCATTGCCGCCGTCCCTGCCGCTTTCGCCGTTGCCGCCATTGCCGCCGGTTACGACGAGCTTGCCTTCGCCGGTCACGACAAGCGTCGAAGTCGTCGGCACCGCAATGCCCGCGCCCGCACCCGAGGTTCCGGAACCTGCACCGCCCTTGAGTGTCAGCGTCTTCCCGGCGGGAATGTAGAGAACCACCGTCGCGTTCTCGTTCACCGTGTAGGCGCTTTGGCCCGAGTTGGCGGTCACGGAGATGTTGTCGTTGACGATGTAGATGTTCTTGTCGTACAGCGTCCTGCGCCCGCCCGTATCGATCGTCTGCGTCTTGGTGAACCCGGCTTGGGCTGCGAACGGTGCAGACGACAAAGCGGCAAGGGCAAACACCCTCGTCGCCAATGCCGCCAAAAATCTTCCTGGTTTGAACATTACGCCTTTTTGCTGGCCCATTTGACTTCGGACTTGAGACTTCGGACTTCCGGTTTTCGCTACAGGTTGTTCACGTTGCCGATCAGCACGGTGTTGATGCTCTTCAGGACGTTCGACACCATGTCGTACGCCTGGTCGCGCTTCGTCGTCTGCGACTGCAGCTCGATCATCGTCTGCTGGCTGAACGAGTTTTTGGAATCCATCAGCGATTCGAGCGCCGACAGGAATTCCGTACTGGATGCGTTTACCGTGCCGGACGGGACTTCGTCCATCTCCATGATGTCGGTCAAAAAGTCGTAGTATGTGTATCCGGTTCCCAGATACGTCACTCTCCTGCTCTTCATGTTGACGTCGCCCTCGAGCACGTTCGACTCGATCTGCGTCATCAACTCCAGCTGTTCGGTCGTGTTTTCGAGCGTATTCATCTTCGAGACGATGTCCGTTTCGAGGGCGGCCGCGCGCTGGAGGCAGAGCGCCATCACGAGCTGCCCTATGGACAAGAGCCGCGGAGAGCCGTCGGCGTTCGTCACGCCGTCAACGGTGTACACGTTGGCCGTAAGATATTCGCCCGAGGCCGGGCTCTGCATCGAGAGATAGATCTGGTCCACTTCTATTGCCATGTCAGCCTCCTTTTAGAAGTTGGTTGCGCCGCCGTTCTGCGACGAGCCGAGCGCACGGATGATGTTGGAAGACGCGGAATACGCCACGTCTCTGCGGTTTACCAGCGTCTGCAAATCGATCATGTCGGTCTGCTGCTGCTGCGTGAGGGCGTTGGCCTTGGTTTTAAGAGCCGTGATGGCCGACATCCGCTTCGCGTAGGTGTCGATGGCGTCCGGCAGCTCGTCGGTGATGTCGAGATTGTTCTTGCAGTACGCCTTGATCGTCGCCCAATCGCCGCCGCCGTCGGCGATCTCCGACATGAACGCCGACACCTTTTCGAGCTTTTCGGATTCGCCTGCCAGCCGGTTCATCTTCACGACGCCCTGCGCCTCGTACTCGGCGGCCGAGCGCATCGAAACGGCAATCACGAGTTGGCCGAGAGTGAGCCCGTCCGCCAGTTCGGTTCCGTAAAGCGAAATCGCGTCCGCGCCGGCGGGCGCGTAGCGGTTGGTGGCGATCTGTTCGATTGTCAGCGCCATTACAGATTCCTTATCAGGTTGCTTCTCGTGTCGCCGATCTTGCTCATGAGATCCGACGCCGTGGAGAACGCCTCGTCGCGGCGGTCCACGAGCGACTGAAGGCGCGTCATGTCCTTCTGCGCCTCGTTGTTCAGTGCGTCGATCTTGCTCTTCACCTTCTGCAACCACTCCTCGACCTCGTACTTCGTCATGTGCAGGTCGCTCCAGTCGAGCGAGCCGAAGATCGAGATCAGAATGTCCTTGGACGACTGCTGCAAGTATCCTCTGCGCTTGTCGCCATCGTCGTCGCTTTCGAATTGCGCCTGGAGCTTGGTGAGGTCGGCGAGCACGTTTCCGAGATCTTCGAGCGTCTTGTTCCGGTTCGTGATGCGCGTGGAAAGCGGCTTGACCTCGCCCTCCACCGCCGTGGCGCGATTCTCGGATATCTTGATCATGATATCCTGGAAATCGACCGGCGCACCGTTCAGCTTGTAGTCGCCGAACGACGCACCCCACGTCTGGGAAAGCGTTATGTTGTTCGTTGCTATCTCCGACATAAGTCCTCCTTGACGTTCAATCTTTCCTTGGCCGGCACAGCGGCCGGCCCTCCCCTTTCAACCTTCAACTTCCGATGTTGCCGATTGTCGAGCTTGCAGCATGGTTTGCTTTCGTGATGACCTTGGCAGCGTTCGAATACGCATTGTCGCGCTTGGTGATGAACGACTGGAGTGTCACGATATCCTGCTGTATGTCGTTGTCCTCCCTGTCGACGGCATACTGCAGATTCGTCTTCGCCTTCTGCAGATTGCCGAACTCCATCTTGTCGCCGTCCCAAGAGAGCGACACGCCGTACCGGTTCGCGATTTCCTTCACCCTGGAGGCGTGGTCGATCTTGGTCTTCGTGCTCGATTTCGCGTCATGGTCGAGCGATCCGACGGCCTTGGCGACGTAGGAGAGCGCCTCGGCGAGCTCGTCGATCTTCACCTGCCGCGCCCTGACGACGGCGGTATAGGAACTTGTCGTGTCCTCGATGGCGACGGCCTGCCTGAAAGACGCCATGGCCACGGCGTCGATGAAGTTCTGCCCGGACTTTCCATTTACGGTGTACTGCATCTGCCGCACACCGTACACGGAATTGTCCGCTATCGCATCCGGTACTATCAGACTGTTCATCGAAATCTCCTGTTTGCACGTGAATTATATCATATATTTCGCATCTGGAACGGGCGGTTTTTGATTTTTCTATGCCAGGTCCTTCGCATCGATCATAATTTCGTTGCCGATGCGGTTGCCGACGTCGCCGTATTTCTCGTTGCCGAACTTCGCCTCCAGGGGCGCAAACATGTAGTCGAGGACGTCCGCGATCCACGCCCTTTCGTCCTCGTCCTCCGGCAGGTGTTCGAGGATCCACGCCATGTTGTCGATCATCTTGTGGATGCCCGCGCCGTCGAGGACGTCCCCCGACACGAGGCGGTCCGCGAGCTGCGGATACTTCGTGCGGAGCTTCTCCTCCGCCCACTGGATTGCGTTCTTCTGCGCCTTGGTGAGGTTCTCCTTGCGGATTCCCGGCGCCTCTTTCGGCGTGAAGAACGACGCGAAGAGCGAGGAGCCGTGGCAGATGGACTCGACGATGTCGCCGAACCTGTAGTTGCGCGTCTTCATGCCTTTCGAGACCGCGTCATACTTGTCGAATAACTTCACGTGCGCCGTCGAGCAGAATATGCCGAACGTCTCGCACTTGAGGAAGAGCCGGCGCCGCGGGCCGTTCCCGTTGCCGCCGTTCTTGAGCCCGTCCTCGTCCGGAATCGTGAAGAAGTGGAACGTCCTCATGCCGTTCAGGAGCCCGCCCGCGCCGGTCGGGACGTCGTAGCCGCGCGGCATGTTGAGGTGGCCGTCGACGCGCGCCGACTGGTAGGGCTTCGCGTGCGTCGACGTGCGGATGTAGA
>DJXI01000084.1 GCA_002449695.1 Verrucomicrobia bacterium UBA7008
GCTCTATTCACCCGCGCGGGCCCGCCGCGCCGTCACCCGGTTTGAACAGTCGTCGGCCGCCGCGTGGGCGCTGACCGCCGCCGCGTGGCTCTGGACCGCCTACGAGTGCAGCACGATCGGCATCGATGTCTTTGACGCGGTGCTCTTCAAGGAGAAGACGGGCGGACTCTTCGTCTGGGTGCTGGCGGTCGTCCTCATCTATCTGACCGTCCAGTGGATGCCGAAGTGCCTGCCGATGCGCGCGCTCACGGGCCTTTTGATGCTGCTGCCGGCGGAGCTCTTCAAGACGACGCGCCTGCTCGTACCGGAATCCGGCTTCGCGGCCGTCCACCTTTTCGTTCTGACCGCCTATGCGGGCGCGATCATCGGCATGTACGGCATGTTCTATCCGTGGCGCCTTGAAGCGGCGCTCGACAAGATTCTGAGCCACGCCGCGGGCGCGCGCGTCCTGGGGGGGATGTGCGCCGCGCTCGGCTTCACCCTGACGGTCATCGGCTTCATCCGGCCGAACTAGACGACGATGCAGACGGCACTTCTCGCGGTTTTCTGCATGCTGCTCGGGGGCCTCGGCCTGTTCCTTCTGGGGATGAAGCATCTCTCCGACGGCCTGCAGGCGGCGGCCGGCGGCGGTCTGCGCTCCTTCATGGCGCACGCGACGAGCCACCGGCTCCTCGGCGTCGGCACGGGCCTGTTTTCCACGCTCATCGTCCAGTCGTCGGCCATCATCACCGCGATGCTCGTCGGCTTCGTCTCGTCGGGGATGCTGACGCTGCCGCAGGCGATCAACGTCATCATCGGCGCGAACATCGGCACGACGGGCACGATCTGTCTCGTCGCGTTCACGCCGTCGCCGGAGCTGATCGGCGAGCTGGGCGTCGCCATCGGCGGCCTCCTCTACTTCTTCGTGCGCCGCGACCGGCTGCACGAGATCGGCCTCGCGATCCTCGGCCTCGGCCTCCTCTTCCTCGGCCTCTGCCTCATGGCGAAGGGCGTCGCGCTCCTCAAGGACTATGAAGCCGTGCGCGCGGCGTTCCGCGCCGCCCACGCCGCCAACCTCTTCGACGTCGCCGTCATCGCGCTCTTCGCGGCGATCCTCTCGGCCGCGATCCATTCGGCCGCGACGATCGCCATCGCCATGACGCTCGCGGCGCAGCAGCTGATCACGTACGAGACGGCGATCGCCATCCTCTTCGGCGCGAACATCGGCACGACCGTCACCGCGTGGCTCGCCGCCGTCGGCGGCACCGCCGACGCGCGCCGCACCGCGCTCGCGCACACGCTCTCCAACGTCTTCGGCTCGCTTCTGCTGATGCCGTTCGCGCTGCCCGTGCTCGTCCCGCTCGGCCAGGCGCTCTTCCCGAACTGGGGCGTCGTCACCGAGACGGCCGAGGGGCCGATGCTCCTCGGGATCATGGCGCCCATCGCCGTGTCGGACACGATCTTCTCGGTCGTGCGCGGCGTGCTGCTCTTCCCGTTCGTCAAGCCGTTCGTGCGGCTCATCGAGCGGCTGATCAAGCAGCCGGAGAACGAAAAGCCGCACCTGTCGAACCTCCAGAAGGGCGTGCGCCTGTCGCCCGTCATGGCGTGCGACCAGGCGCTCCAGGAGGTCGTCTTCATGCGCGAATCGAACCTCGACCTCCTCGACTGCGCGCGCAAGGTGCTCGCGGGCGAGGCCGACGAGAAGGTGGAGAACCACATCACGCACCGCGAGGAGATCCTCGACAACATCCAGCGCGAGGTGACCGAGTTCCTCGGCGGCATCATGTCGCGGCGCCTGCCGCAGGAGGTGGCCGAGCGCGCCCAGCGCATCCTACGCTTCACGGACGAGCTCGAATCGGTCTCGGACGAGACGGCGGCGGTCCTGAAGGCGGTCCGGCGCCTGCGCAGGCAGAGCGAGACGATCTCCGCGGTGTCGCGCGAGGCGCTGCTGGCGGTGCACGACCGCGTCGACGCGTTCGCGCGCCAGGTCACGCCGTGGATCCGCTCGCCGCGCCCGGTGATCGACATCAAGATGGTGCAGGACGAGTCGAAGGCGATCCACGAGTTCCTGCGCGACGGCCGCAAGGCGCAGCTCGGGCGCGTCGGGCCGGAGGATCCCGGCTCGTCGATCCGCGTGCTGGCCGAGCTCGACATCATCAACGCCTACGAACGCATCCGCTCCTACTATCTCAACATCGCCGAGACGGTCGCCGGCGGCAAGCGGTAGGCGCGGCGCGGATTTCACAACGGACAAAACAAGAAGAGAAAGGAACGGTCATGTACGGAAAATTCCAGGCGCATCTGCAGGAGACGATCGCGGATCTGAAGGCGAAGAGCCTCTACAAGAGCGAAAAGGTGATCGCGACGCCCCAGGGCGCGCGCGTCGTCCTCGACAACGGCACGACGCTCCTGAACATGTGCGCGAACAACTACCTCGGTCTCGCGAACCATCCCGAGATCCTCGAGGCGAGCCGCGAGGCGACGGCGAAATACGGCTACGGCATGGGCTCGGTGCGGTTCATCTGCGGCACCGACAGCCTGCACAAGCAGCTCGAACGCACCGTCGCGGACTTTACGCAGACGGACGACTGCATCCTCTTCGGCTCGTGCTTCGACGCGAACGGCGGCGTCTTCGAGGCGCTGCTCACGGCCGAGGACGCGATCATCTCCGACGCGCTGAACCACGCGTCGATCATCGACGGGGTGCGGCTGTGCAAGGCGCAGCGCTACCGCTACGCGAACGGCGACATGGCCGACCTCGAACGGCAGCTGATCGCGGCGACGGAGGCGGGCGTCCGCTTCAAGCTGATCGTCACCGACGGCGTCTTCTCGATGGACGGCATCATCGCGCCGCTGAAGGAGATCTGCGACCTCGCCGACAGGTACGAGGCGCTTGTCATGGTCGACGATTCCCACGCCGTCGGCGTCCTCGGCGCGACGGGCGCGGGCTCGGTCGAGGACTGCGGCGTCACCGGCCGCGTCGACATCATCACCGGCACCTTCGGCAAGGCGCTCGGCGGCGCGTCGGGCGGCTACGTCGCGGCGCGTCAGGAGATCGTCGACATCCTCCGCCAGAAGGCGCGGCCCTACCTCTTCTCGAACGCGGTGCCGCCGCCGGTCGCGGCCGCGTCGATCAAGGCCATCGAGCTCGTGCGCACGCGCCCCGAGCTGCGCGCGCAGCTGAACGCGAACGCCCGGCAGTTCCGCACGGGCATGGCGGCGCTCGGCTTCGACCTCGTCCCCGGCCACCACCCGATCGTGCCGGTGATGCTGGGCGATGCGGCGGTCGCGGTGAAGATGAGCGAGAACCTGTACAAAAACGGCGTCTACGCGACGGGCTTCTTCTATCCCGTCGTGCCGATGGGCAAGGCGCGCATCCGCACGCAGATGTCGGCGGCGCACACGGCCGAGGACATCGCCTTTGCAATCGACGCGTTCGCGAAGAGCCGCGGCTGACGGACGATGAGGAAGATTGCGATCCTGCCGTCGCTCCTCGCGGCGGACTACGGGCGGCTCGCGGACGAGATCCGGCGCGCCGAGGCGTCGGGCGCGGACGCGCTGCACGTGGACATCATGGACCCGTCGTTCGTGCCGAACCTGTCGTTCGGGCCCGACATCGTCGCGCTCGCCCGCCGCACGGCGCCGAACTTCCACCGCAACGTCCACCTGATGATGCGCCGCCCCGACCTCTATCTGGAGGCGTTCGCGCGCGCGGGCGCGCAGACGCTGCAGATCCACATCGAGGCGGACTGCGACCTCCACACGGAGCTCCGGCGCATCCGCGCGCGCGGCCTGCGGCCGGCGATCGTCCTCAATCCCGAGACGCCGGTCGAGCGGCTCGTGCCCTACCTGGGGGAGGTCGACGAGGTGCTCGTCATGACGGTGCATCCCGGGCGCGGCGGCCAGAAGTTCATCGACGCGTGCCTGCCGAAGATCGCGTGGCTGCGCGCGCGCGGCCCGGAGCTGGACATCATGATCGACGGCGGCGCGAACGCCGAGACGGTCGTCGCGGCGCATGCGGCGGGGGCCAACCAGTTTGTCGCGGGCAGCTACCTCTACGGCCAGGCGGACATGAAGGCGGCGGTCGCGGACCTGCGGGAAAGGATCGGGGCGAAATGAGACGGATTCTGCTGGGTGTGACCGGATCGATCGCGGCGTACAAGGCCGCGGAGCTGGTGCGGCTCTTCATCCGGAACGGCGACGAGGTGCAGGTCGTCATGACGCCGGCGGCGTGCGCGTTCGTGCAGCCGCTCACGTTCCAGACGCTGTCGCGCAATCCCGTCGCCGTCGAGCAGTTCGCGCCGCCGGCCGCCTGGAAGCCGGAGCACATTTCGCTCGCGGACTGGGCGGATCGGGTCGTTGTCGCGCCCGCGACGGCGAACACGCTCGCGAAGATGCGCTACGGCCTCGCGGACAATCTGCTGACGGCGACGCTCCTCGCGACGAGGGCGCCGGTCGTCGTCGCGCCGGCGATGAACACGGGCATGTGGGAGAGCGCGGTCACGCAGGAGAACCTGGCGGCGCTCCGGGCGCGCGGCGTGACGGTTGTCGAGCCGGGCGACGGCGAGCTCGCCTGCGGCGTGAAGGGCAAGGGGCGGATGATGGAGCCGGAGGCGATTTTCGCGGCGTGCGGGACGTGACGGCGCGCGCGGAGAGGAAGCGGCGCGGAGCGGACGATGAAGACGGTTGTTGTCATTCCGACGTATAACGAGAAGGAGAACGTGGCGGCGATGGCCGACGCGATCCTGGCGCTGCCGCCGGACGTGGCGCTCCTCTTTGTCGACGATAATTCGCCCGACGGCACCGGCAACGTGATCGAGCAGCTGATCGCCGCGCGGCACGCGCACGACGGCGCGCGTCTCCATGTGCTCCACCGCGAGAAGAAAGAGGGCTTGGGACGCGCGTACGTGGCCGGGTTCCGGCGCGCGCGGGAGCTGGGCGCGACGCGGATCGTGCAGATGGATTGCGATTTCAGCCACGACCCGGCCGACGTGACGCGGCTCCTGGCCGAAGAGGCGGACCTGGTGATCGGCTCGCGCTATGTCGCGGGCGGCGGCACGCCCGGCTGGCCGCTGAGGCGGCGGCTCATCTCGCGCGCGGGCGGGCTCTTCATCCGCGCGGTGACGGGCTTGCCGCTCCGGGATCCGACGGGCGGCTTCAAGGCGTGGACGGCGGCGGCGCTCGCGGCGGTCGATTTCGAGACGGTCGCGAGCGCGGGCTATTCGTTCCAGCTGGAGATGAACCACCGTGCGTGGAAGGCGGGGCTGACGATCCGGGAGATCCCGATCCGCTTTACCGACCGCCTGCGCGGCGTCTCGAAGATCACGCCCGCGATCGCGGCCGAATCGTTCAAGATCGCCCTGCGCCTCGGCCGGGGACGGGGCCGCTCGAGCCACTCGCGCCAAAATCCCGCTGACGCGCGCGATTGAGATTTGATATACTACCCCTCCATGAAAACAAAGCCGCTCTTTATCGTCATGTCGGCGCCGTCCGGGTGCGGCAAGTCGACGCTCATCGACATGCTGCTGCAGGAATACGGCGACATCGTCTACTCCATCAGTTGCACCACGCGTGCGCCGCGCGGCGAGGAGGAGGACGGGCTCGACTACCACTTCCTGAGCCGGGCGCGCTTCGAGGAGCTGATCGGCGCCGACGCCTTCATCGAATACGCGAAGGTGCACGGCAACTACTACGGCACGCTCAAGGCCCCCATCGAGGAGGTGCTGGCCGAGGGCCATTCGATGATCCTCGACATCGACGTGCAGGGCGCGGCCAAGGTGCGCGACTACGTGCAGAAGCTGCCGAACAACGATCCGCTCAAGATCGGCTACGTCGACGTCTTCATCCTGCCACCGTCGATGGAGGAGCTGCGCCGCCGGCTGGAGGGCCGCGGCACCGACGCGCCCGCGGTGATCGAAAAGCGCCTCGCCAACGCGGAAGGGGAGATCGCGCGCGCCGACGAGTACATGTTCAAGGTGACGAACGACGATCTGACGATGGCGTACAAGCGGCTGTGCGACCTGATCGACGCGCTGTCGGGAAGGATGTAAGGGGCGATGCGGATCCTGTTCCTGAGCGATATCCACGGCGTGCCGTCCACGCTCGAGGCCGCGCTCGCGGCGGGCGAGACGCTGGGCTACGACCGGCTCGTGCTGCTGGGCGACCTCCTCTACCACGGCCCGCGCAACGGCGTGCCGAACTTCTACAATCCCGTGCGCGTCGTCGAGATCCTCAACGCGCTCAAGGACCGGATCGTCGCCGTGCGCGGCAACTGCGACGCGGAGGTGGACCAGATGATGATGGCGTTCCCGATCATGAAGGATTACGAGATCCTGGACGCGGGGACGGAGAAGTTCTTCCTGACGCACGGGCATCTCTTCAACGAATTCCGCCTGCCGCCGCTCGGGATGGGCACGGTGCTCGCGCACGGCCACACGCACATCCCGGAGCTGAAGACGCTCGCGTGCGGGCTGAAGATCTTCAATCCCGGCAGCGTCTCGCTTCCGAAGGGCGGCTCGCGCCGCTCGTTCGGCTACTTCGACGGCCGGGAGCTGAAGCACTACTGCATCTGAAGGGGCGCGCGACATGAAGCCGACGACGGTTCCGATGACGACGGCGCTCCGGGCGCTCAACGCGGCGAAGGTCGACTACACGGTGCGGTGCTACGATTTCACGCCGCACGGCGGGACGATCCAGGCGGCGACGGAGCTGGGGCTGGACCATCACGCGACGATCAAGACGATCATCCTCGAGGACGAGACGAAAAAGCCGTTCGTCTGCCTGATGCACGGCGACTGCGAGATTTCGACGAAGAACCTGGCGCGGGTGCGCGGCTGCAAGACGGTCGCCCCGTGCGCGCCCGAGACGGCGGACCGCCATTCGGGCTACCATGTGGGCGGCACGTCGCCGTTCGGGACGCGCAAGCGCATGACGGTCTACGTGCAGAAGACGATCTACGATCTGCCGGAAATCTACATCAACGCGGGACACCGCGGCATTCTGGTCATTCTGAAGCCGGCGGCGCTCGACGCGGCGCTCCCCGGTCTGACCGTTCCCGTGGACGTCGCGATCGCCGCCGCGCGGCCGTGACAGGGCCGCCCGTGCGGGCGAGGTGGAACGGGTCTCAACTTTTCCGGCCCACTTGTTCGAATTTTTCGAATAACTGGTGCTTCTGTTTTCCCAGGGAAATAAATTTGGGACCTGTCCACAATTTGTGGACAGGTCCCCGCCTGTAAGCGGATTACTCCGCGCTCGTGTCGCGCACGAGGGTGAAGCCGCCGATGTCCAGCTTCAGGTCCTTCAGCGGCGTCGTCTTCTGCCGACGCCG
>DJXI01000005.1:0-3133 GCA_002449695.1 Verrucomicrobia bacterium UBA7008
CTGCGCATCGTCGCGCATCCCCCGTGGTGGACGAGCGGACGGCTCTTCGCCGTCATCGCGATCCTCCTCGCAGCCGTCGCCGCGGTTCTCATCTGGAACCGTTCTCTCAAAACCCTCGCCGAGAAACGCGGCCGCGCGCTTCTGCGCGCGCAGCTCGGCCAGATCAAGTCGACGTTAAAGATCAGCGAACGCACTCGACTCGCGGCGGAGCTTCACGACACGCTTGCGCAGAACCTCACCGGCGTCTCGATGGAGATAAGCGCTGCGCAGCGGCTTCTCCCCGCGAGCGCTCCATCGGCGGCCATGCAGCATCTCGAATTCGCGTCGAACGCAATCGCCTCAAGCCGCGACGAGCTGAGGAACTGCCTCTGGGACCTGCGTGGCGAAGCGCTGGACCAGCCGGACATGGAGAAGGCGGTCGAATTCTCCATTAGGCCCCACGTCGGCGACACGTCGGTCGCGATCAGGTTCCGCGTTCCGCGCGCGCGGCTTTCGGACGCCCTCGCGCACGCGACGCTCAGAATCGTCCGCGAACTCACCATCAACGCCATCCGGCACGGCGACGCAAAGACGATCAGGATCGCGGGATGCATCGATGGTGATCTCCTCAAGTTCTCCGTCTCGGACGATGGCCGCGGATTCGACCCTGAGTCCGCGCCGAGCATCGACCAGGGACACTTCGGGCTTCAGGGAATTCGCGAACGCGTCGACACGTTCGGCGGATCGATTTCCATCGACAGCTCGCCCGGTCGCGGCACGCGCGTTGACGTGACAGTCGCAATTGACGGCGAGGAGGAGGACAAGCCAGAATGAAGAACATCAGGGTGCTCATCGCGGACGACCATGCGATAGTCCGGCACGGCCTCTGCGCCCTTCTCGGCACGGAACGCGGGATTGAGGTCGTCGGGGAGGCAAAGGACGGCAACGAGGCGGTCGCGCGCACAAAGCAGCTCGCCCCAGACGTGGTCATCATGGACATCGTAATGCCGCGCAAGGACGGCGTGGAGGCGACGGAGGAAATACGTGCCGCCGTCCCGTCCGCAAAGATCGTCGTGCTGACGTCGTTCGGAACGTCCGACAAGATATCACGCGCCATTGAGGCAGGCGCGACGGGTGCACTGATGAAGACGGCCGAAGACCGCGAACTCCTTTCGGCGATACGCACGGTCGCAAGCGGCGGACGCGTTATCTCGCCCGCCGTCAGGAAGCTGATTTCGACCGACCCTCCCGCGCCGGAACTCACGCCGCGTCAGCTTGAGATTCTCCAGGCAATGGCAAGAGGGCTCACGAACAAGGATATCGCAAAAATGTTCAGCATCCGCACCGATGGCGTGAACGAGCACGTGCTTGCAATTCTCGCCAAACTCGGCGCGGCGAACCGCACCGAGGCCGTCGCCACCGCAATCAGGAAGCAGCTGATCCGACTTTAGCGGCCGGCCGCCATAAGGCGTTCGGCGGCAAGGCCGATGTCCGACGCGCGGCTGTCGCCGCCTTCGCGCTCTATGACGTAGTTGCCGGTGAAGCCGGCCTTCTCAAGCTCGGCGATGAAGGCGCGCGCACCGACAGCGCCGTCGCCCCACGGAACCTCGGTTCCCCAGGTGCCGGGCTTTTCCGTGAAGAGCGCGTCCTTGACATGGACCTGGCGGACCCAGGGCGCAAGAAGCGCGACCGCCTCGCGCGGCTCGCCCTTCCCGTAGAGGATCATGTTCGCGGGGTCGAAGTTGACGTAGACTCCTGGAACCTTCTCGAGGAACTTCACGAGATCGGCCGCCGTCTCCTGCCCGGACTCGAGGAGGATCGTAACGCCGTACTTCTTCGCCTCGTCGCGCATCCACGTGACGCGCTCGACGAACGTGGCGAACGCCTTCGGGTCGCTCTCGTCGAGGAAGCCCGCGTGGAGCGACATGTAGCGGCAGCCGAGCTCCTTCGTGAGCTTCGCGCCCGCGGTCACGATCTTCTTGTTGCCCTCCCAGTTCGCGTCGGGAACGATGCCCCCGGTCTTCTTGATCGTCTCAAGCGTCGAATAGTCCTCGCCGATCGTGCCGACCATGGTGGACATGAGATTCCACTTGCCCGACTTGACCTGCGACTTCACGAACTCCCACGTCTCCTTCGACTCGGCCGCGCCGTGGCGCTCGTCCGGGGCGATAAACGGCCCGAGCGCGAGGTGGATGCCCTTGACGCCCGCCTTCTCCATCGCGGCTGCGACCTCGACGAGCGGCTTGCGCCAGCTCCAGCTGCACACGCCCACGCGGTCTGCGGGAACAGTCTGGACGGGAAGCGCGCGGATGAAGACGTTGCGCCACTCGGTCGGGTCGCCGTGGCACTGGAGCTCGATCTGCTCCTTGAAGAAGATCGGGCGCTTCCTGTCCCAGTAGTTCTCGAGCGTGACGTTGTCGACGACGAGCTCGCCGTTGAGCCACACCGTCACCTTGTCGCCGCGCATGATCACGTGGAAGCGGTTCCAGTCGCCGACCTGCCTGTCTGCGATCTTGAGCGCCTTCGAGGGGTTCTTCTGGTTGTTGTAGAGACCGCCCGAGCCGATGTGCCACTGGTTGTGCGCGTCCCAGATCTGCACCTGCGGCGAACCGCGGAGATAGAGCCCGGAGTCGCCAGTCACCGACATGATGCGCCAGTCGGCCCACATTTCGAAGTCCTCGTAGTCCTCCTTCGTCGCGAGCGAGTAGCCGCCGCGGTAGCCGTCGAAGTAGAGGTTGCCGTTCCTCACGTGCCAGTGCTCGTCGCGGCCCTTGTCGGCGATCTTCTGCATCTCGGCGCGCTTCTCCGCGGTCGCCGCCTGGCGGACGACCGGGTTGTCGAACTTCTGCTCGGTCGTGACGCCCTTCCAGAACTCGGCGAGATCGGTTTCGTCGCCGTCGAAGTAGGCCGTGAAGCCCTTGGGGCACGCCATGCGCTGCTTGGGGCAGACTTCGCCCATCTTCGCGTCGGCGGGCAGATCCTTCACGCGGATGTTGCGCCACTTGACGTTGCAGCCGTGGCCAAGCCAGCCGATCGGGCCGGACGCGTTATGCAGCCCCGGATGCTTCTTCCCGTCGGGCGTGTCGCCGTCGCCCTTGAACTTCGAGACGTCGCCCTTCGTGACAAGATAGCCGTTCAGGTAGACCTCGATCTC
>DJXI01000005.1:3287-4498 GCA_002449695.1 Verrucomicrobia bacterium UBA7008
GAAGTTCTTCTCCTTGCCCCAGATCTGCTTGTCGACGTTGTCGCGCAGCGACGGAACGACGCCGTAGATCGAGCCGGTGTACTGATAGGGCTTGAGCTTGTCCGCCTTCTTCTCGCTGTCGTAGTAAGCGCTGCCGCCGTCGTCGAGGAGCTGCAGCTCGCACATCCCGTAGTACGCGGCGTCCTTGCCGGGCTCCATGCGGATGCCGAGGCCGTTGTTGCCGTTCTCGGGCATCACGAACTCGAAGCGGAGGACGAAGTTGGTGAAGCTGCGGGCCGTCCAGAGATCGCCCCTGACGCCCTCCGGGAGCTTGCGGTCGGGGAAGCACTGCAGGACGCCCGGCTCCTTCTCGCTGACGCCGTACATCATCGTGGCGCCTTCCCAACCGGTCAGATCCTTGCCGTTGAAGAGCGAGACGAAGCCCTCGTCGATCTCGGACGGATACACGGAATCCTGCGATTCAACGCAGACACAACCGGCTATCGCGACGAACGCGACGGCCGCCAGCAGAGTATGGCAGTTTTTCATGCGGCTATTATACCAAAAAAACAGCCGCTGCTGCCGAGGATTCGGCGGAGCATGGCAGGCAGCGCCGCATTGTCGATTTTTTCGAGGCGGTCAGCCCCAGACGGCGCGGCAGAAGATTCCGCTCGGGCACTTGAGCCCGGCGCCGTCGAGCGTCATTTCGCCAGACTCGAGCCGCGCGTCCGGCCAAAGCTGGCCGAGGATGTTCCCGGCTACAATCGGTGAAAGTCCAGGCGTGTGGCTAGAAAAGAGGACGAATCGCGGCCTGTCGCTCAGAAGGTCGCGCACGAGCGAAAGCGTCTCCTTCAAGTCGCGCTCGATCTTGTACATCTCGCCGCCTGCGCCGCGCCCGAAGGTCGGCGGGTCGAGGATCACCGCGTCGTAGCGCCGCCCGCGGCGGATCTCGCGCTTCATGAACTTGTGCGCGTCGTCGACGATCCAGCGGATCGGCGCGTCGCCGAGGCCGTTCAGCCGCGCATTCTCGCGCGCCCACTCCACCATCCCCTTCGACGCGTCGAGATGGCAGACTTCCGCGCCGCCAAGCGCAGACGCCATCGTGGAGCCGCCGGAGTAGGCGAAGAGGTTCAACACCCGTGCATCCTTCGCCATCCCTCGTATCCACTTCCACTGCGCCCTCTGCTCGGGGAAGATGCCGAGGTGCCCGAAGTCGGTTCCGCCGAGCTTGA
>DJXI01000028.1 GCA_002449695.1 Verrucomicrobia bacterium UBA7008
GGGCGATTGAGGACAATCGCCCCTACCAGCTCTGCGGCCTCTGCGGCTCGCGGCCCCTTGCGGCCCTTCGGGTTCGCTTCGCTCAGGCGACCCGATGCCTTCGGCACGGGCGCATCTCGCCTCTGCGTTAAAGAAGGACCTGAAGCTGGACATCAGCGGCTTCACCCTCGTGCGCGACACGAGCGCGGAGTAATCCGCTTACGGGCGGGGGCGGGCGCTAACGGATGAGGATCGCGAGCGGGCGCGGGGCGGCGGCATCGGTCGTCTCGACCGCCGCGTACGCGCTGAAGCCGAGAAACGCCGCGTCCGCCGTCCAGCCGCCCACCCGCCAGAGGTAGCGCGTCTGCGGCTCCAGGTTCCGCACACGGTAGACGCCGCGCGCCGGAAAGACGGCGGACGCCACCGCGTTCGTCCGGGAATACGGCAGCGTATAATCCCGCGCAAAGCCGATGGCGTCGATCAGGACGCGGCCATCGGTTTTGTTGGTGCTCGAATGGAAGAGGATGCGCGCGCCGTCCTCAACCGTGTCAAGCGGAAGACTGTAGATCTTCATCTGATCGCCCAGCGTGATTGTCTCGAGCGTGTTCGTCGAATCGCCGACAACCCAATCGATCGGCATGGCATCGCCGACGCTTTTAGAGACATAACGCTGCGCTTGGAAAAGAAGCGTCAGCCCCGCATAGGAGGACAAGCCCGCGAATTCAAGGCACCCGTCACCCTTGCTGAGACCGATCTGTACCGTTCCCGTCGAATGGGGAAGCTTGCGGATGTTGTCGCCGCTAAAGTCGGGTGCCAGCGACGCCCATTCGTCAGCCGTGAGTTGAACGACATTGCCGCCCGCATTGCTGATGGCGTCAAACGTGTAATTCGTCACGAAGTCCGCCTCCAGTTCGCGCGGGAAGACCTTGACGACCTCCAGCGCGTTGGACGCGACCGCGCCCACGTTCGTCCACCGCGCGGTGAAGCGGTCGCGAAAGACGGCGTCCGCCGTCAGGTCCGTCGGGACCGCCGCGAAAAGGATGCCGGTCCACAGACCGGCGCCAAGAAACAAAACGGTTTTCATCACTGTTCTCCTGTTGGGTTTGTTCATGCCCTCCAGTATAGCACAGCGGCGGCGGCGCGAAAATTATTTTTTCCTTAGTTTTTCCTTACTAAGTTTTGTCCGCGAAAACGCCGCGTTTACTGGGCAATTATGATATACTACCCGCCGTCAACGAACAAGGAAAGGCGAGAAAAGACATGAAAGAAGAAGCGGTGGCGACGGCCAACATGATTGTGGACTGGCTGAAGGTCAAGGGCGCGGACGCGGCGCTCAACGTGTTCCTGGCGGCGGTGATGCTCGTCGCCGGCTGGTTCCTGATCCGCCTGATCTCGAACGCGCTGCGCACGGCGCTTACGCGCGGCGGCAAGAAGGAGCCGCGCCGCCTGATGGTGACGTTCGTCGTCTCGGTCGTCGAGAAGACGTGCTGGGCCATCCTGGGCGTGATGGTTCTCGCGCGCCTCGGCGTCAACGTCGGCCCGCTCATCGCCGGCCTCGGCGCGACCGGCTTCATCGTCGGCTTCGCCTGCCAGGAATCGCTCGGCAACCTCGCCAGCGGCCTCATGATCGCCGTCAACGAGCCGTTCAAGGTCGGCGACTTCATCGAGGCGGCGGGCCTCGCCGGCAAGGTTGTCGCGGTGGACATGATGGCCACGACGCTGACGACCGCCGACAACAAGAAGATCGTCCTGCCGAACAAGTCGGTCTGGGGCGCGCCGATCACCAACTATTCCGCGCTCAAAGAGCGGCGCGTCGATCTCCAGGTCGGCGTCGCCTACGGCTCCGACCTCGGCGCGACGCTCGCGACGATCCGCGCCGCGCTCGCGAAGGTCAAGGGCGTCCTCGCCGATCCCGCGCCGGCCGTCGCGATCGCGAGCCTCGCCGACAGCGCCGTTCTCATCAACGTCCGTCCGTGGTGCAAGACCGCCGACTACTGGACCGTCTATTCCGACACGCTCAAGACGATCAAGGAGGACCTCGCCGCCGCCGGCATCGAGATCCCCTTCCCGCAGGTCGTCGTCCACACCGCGCAGGGCTGAGGGAGCGCCGGATGAACTGCTGCCTCACCATCGCCGGCTCGGACTCGGGCGGCAACGCGGGCGTGCAGGCCGACCTGCGCGCGTTCCACGCCTACGGCCTCCACGGCTGCACCGTCTTCGCCGCGCTCACCGCGCAGAACCCCTTCGCCGTCACCGCCATCCACGGCGTGCCGGCCGATTTCGTCGCCGCACAGCTCGACGCGGTGCTGGGCGTCTACGACATCCGCGGCCTCAAGACGGGGATGCTCGCCGATCCCGCCGCCATCGAGGTCATCGCCGACCGGCTCGCGGCGCATCCCGAGATCGCCAAGGTCATCGACCCCGTGATGGTCGCGACGAGCGGCGTGCGGCTCGTGAGCGAGGCGACGACCGCCGCGATCCGGTCGCGGCTCCTGCCGCTGGCGACGCTCATCACGCCGAACCTGCCCGAGGCGGAGGTCCTCTGCGGCCGGGCGGCCGGCGCGTCCGCCGCCGCGCGCGGCGGAAGTGCCGCGCACGCCGCCGCGCTCGCGCGGCAGCTCTTCGAGACGTACGGCTGCGCGGCGCTCGTCAAGGGCGGCCACGGCGACAACCGCGCGGCGGTGGACGTCCTCTGCGACGGCGGCGACATCCGCGAATTTCCGCTCCCGTGGGTGGAGAACCCCGTCTCGACGCACGGCACGGGCTGCTCGCTTGCGGCGGCGCTCGCGGCGGAACTGGCGCTCGGGCGCGGCACGGCGGCGGCGGTCGAAGGCGCCAAGCGCTACGTCCACCGGGCGATCGAAGGCTCCTACTGGGTCGGGAAGGACTGCGGCGTTCTCGGCTTCGTGGACATGCGGCCGTGAGCGCGCGCCCCGAAATCCTCGCGCCGGCGGGCGACTTCGTCTGCCTCCAGGCGGCGCTCGACGCGGGCGCGGACGCGGTCTACTTCGGCCTCGGCACGTTCAACATGCGCGCGCGCAGCGGCGTCAACTTCACGGAGGCGGACCTGCCCGAGATCGCCGCGCGCTGCGACCGGTACGGGGTCAAGCGCTACCTGACGCTGAACGCGATCATGTTCGAGGGCGAGGTGGAGGCGGTCGAACGGACGATCGTCGCCGCGCAGCCGTACGTCGACGCGTTCATCGTCTCGGACTGGGGCGTGATCGCGCTCTGCCGGCGGCACGGCGCGACGTTCCACGTCTCGACGCAGATGTCCACCTCGAATTCGGCGGCGGTGAAGTTTCTCGCGTCGCAGGGGGCGACGCGCGTCGTGCTGGCGCGCGAATGCACGCTCGCGGAGGTCGCGGCCATCGCGGACGCGGTCCGGCCGACGGAGATCGAATGTTTCGTCCACGGCGCGCAGTGCGTCGCGGAGTCGGGGCGCTGCCTCATGAGCCACGACGCGTTCGGCAAGTCGGCGTGCCGCGGCGAATGCCACCAGCCGTGCCGGCGGCGGTTCCTCGTCAAGGCGGTCGACCTCTACACGGACGCGGAAGGAAAGCCCGTCCACGAATCGGACACCGCGTTCATCGTCGAGCCGCACACGGTCCTGAGCGCGAAGGACCTCTGCTCGCTCGGCTTCGTCGACCGGCTGATGGCGGCGGGGATCGCGAGCTTCAAGATCGAGGGGCGCGCGCGCAACGCGGAGTACGTGCGCGCGACGGTGCGCGCGTACCGGCGGGCGGTCGACGCGGTTCTCGCGGGCACGTACACGCCGGCGCTCGTCGCGGAGCTGACGGCGGAGGTGAAGAAGGTCTTCCACCGCGAATTCTCGGACGGGCTCTTCTACGGGCGGCCGGGCGCGGACCAGTTCACGGACAGCGAGGATTCGCTCGCGACGACGGTGAAGCGGCACGTCGGCATCGTGATCGACTACTATCTCAAGGCGGGGATCGCGCAGGTGAAGATCCAGGACCATGCGATCCGGCCGGGCGACCTCGTGCAGATCCACGGCAGGACGACGGGCGTGCAGGAATTCACGCTCGGGGAGCTGCACCGCGACGACGAGCGGCCCGCCGTCGGCGAACGCGGCACGTGGGTGACGTTCAAGTGCCCGCGCGTGCGCGTCGGCGACAAGGTCTTCTACATCGAACAGCGCGCGGGCCGCCTCCAGAAGTAAACGCGCTTCTCCGCGAGCCTTTATCTGACGACCAGCACCAGACCCTTGGGACGCGGGCTCCACACAATCTTCACCGTGCCCTGGTCCGTCGTGTAATCGTAGCTGGTGCCTTTATGCCACGTCTTTTTTTCGCTCCAGGCTCCATCCTTCCACGTCCAAACGTAGCATCCGGCAACCGGCTTCAGGGCCTCGGAGGAATCCTTGACCTCGGTTGCCGAGAACGTATGGGCGTCGCCAAATACCTCGTACGCACCAACGCCTTCCGCAAGCGTTTCGCCTGTGCCGTCGCCGTATTTCGTCTCAATGACGACATTCGTCGTCGTAAGCGCACCGAAGTAGCGCGCCTGATCCACCTTGCGGTTCCACGCGAGTTCGTCTTCGGAAAGCATGCGGTCATAGAGGCGGATGCTCTTCACCGTGCCGTAGAGCGGGTTGCCCCCGCCGCCGGCAGTTGACGCTCCGACGCCCCAGCGGGTGGCCGGTGCCGCCTCGTCCTTCGAGCCAACCGACCAGTCCATGCACGCCTGGTGCGCCATGGTGTTTTCCGTCGTCGGGTAGGCCGTTCCCTCGACGAGCGCCGCGCGGTTGCCGTTGCGGATGGCCGTGAGATAGGTGGGATGCCCGTCCAACCCGACGAAAACTGATCCGCGCAAATTCCATGCCGCACCGGTCGTGTCGGATGTATGGTGCTGGATCGTGCCCATGCCGTCGCCCTTGAGCCAGACGCTGCCGTATGCGAGATGGTCGACGATCGGCGAGACATACGTGCCGTTGTGCGTGACGCCGGCCAAAATATGGTCCGCGAAATTCACCTCGCCCAGTGCCTGCATCGTGTAGGCATGGCCGAGGGAGAACTTGCCCGTCGCTGTATCCGCCGTGGCGAATACGGCGTTGCTCGCGAAGAAGTAGCCGTCATCCACCCAGTGGCTTTCGCCCGATGGATTGCCGGCGAGCGTCGCGTCGCGGCCGTTGCCGGAGAGGTCGCTCCAGACTGTGGCGCTGTCGCCATGGGCAAGGCCGTCGAGGTGAAGCTGCGCACCGCCCGCCGCGTAGTCGGCGAGCGCGTAGTTGGCGGCGGTGCGGATGCCGGCAACGGGCTTCCAGAGCCACGTAAGACGAACGGAAGCGCTGGCGACGGAAGCGGCGGGGGCGGTGTATTCGACGGCGTTTCCGCCGACGCGCGGGAACGTCTGCTGCGCGCCCCAGGCGGAGGCGTCCGCGTCCCAGGCCTGGAGCTGGTAGCCGGCGCAGACCCAGCCGATGCCGCGCACCGTGTTGGTGCCGGAGCCGGCGGAGAACGTCCAGCCGTCGGGGAAGTAGATGCCGTTCGGCTCGCGGCCCTCGAGACCCGCGATGGCGCTCTGCACCACGACGCATCCGGTCTCAGGGATCTTGCCGAAGAAGCGCGCCTCGTCCACCGCGCGGTTGTGCGCGAGCTCCGCTTCCGTAAGAAGCCGGTTGTAAAGGCGCACGGACTTGACCGTCCCCTTCGTCGTGTCGGCGAGAGCCGTCGTCTTGCCGCCGACGAGCCATGTCGTCGGGTCGGCGACGAGGTTCTTGGATCCGACAAGCCAGGCGTTTGTGACATAGTTCTGGCTTGCAAGTCCGCCGTTGGCGACGTCGTATTCGGTTTCGGGATAGGTCGTTCCCGTGATGAGAGCCGTCTTGGCATTGTCGCGAAGGGCGGCAAGATAGGTGACCGTGGCCAACTGGTAGAACCCGGGCATGGCATCCCATGGACTTCCTGTCGTAGCATCGCTACGGTGGCAAAGGATTGCATTCGCCTTCTTGTAGTAGATTCCGCCGGCGCCGGTCGGGCCGGTGGACGGAACCAGAATGACCTTGTCCTTGTTGTCGCCCCACCAATCGGAACGCTTGCCATCCATCAGGACTTCGAAGGTGTGCTGCGTCCCGAAGGCGAACTTTTCCGCAGTCGAGAACACGGCGTTGAAATTGAAGTAGAAGCCCTTGTCCGTCCAGTAGCTCGTACCGTCGGCGTTGCCGGCGAGGAAGGCGTCGCGACCGTTGCCGGAAAGGTCCTTCCAGACGGCGGCGGAAGCGTCATGGACGCCGACGCCGGCGTTGTCGATGCCGTCGAGCCGGAGCGCAAGGCCCTCCGTCAGGTAGCCGGCGTCGAGCGAACCGGTGGCCGCTTCCCACTGCCAGGTGATTTTGACTTTATCGGAGGAAGAGACGGAGACGGCGAAAACTCCGTCACGGATTTCCGCCGCGCCCCAGTCGCCGGTCGCGGAATTCCACTGCGCGACGGTGCAGCCGGAGAGCGCGTAGGCGACGCCGCCCACTGTGGCGCAGGCCGGGGCGCGGAAAACGTAGCCGTCCTTGTCAACGGCGAAGGCGCCGACGCCCTCCGGCCCCGTCGCGCCGCCGCGCGATGTCGCGATCACGGCGTTGGTGACTGGGATACCTGTGATGAAGCGATACTGGTCGAGCTGCCAGTTTTGCTGGATTTCTTCTGCTGTCAGCGCACGATTGTAAAGACGGAACGCATTCATGGTGCCGTTTATCGTCCGTTGCATATTTGCAGGAGTGTCGCCGATATAATACGATGTGCCTGGAATCGCCTTCTTATTCGTGCGGTTTTTCGTGCTGGCGGCCACCCCCTTAACGTAGATTCCCTTCTGCGTGTCGGACATGAAGCACGAGAAGTTCACGCCGTCCCAGGACGAAACGGTCGGACGGCTGTTGGACCCCGTGTCCGCCGCGTCGTCCTTGAATGTGAGTCCGCCCTTTCCGTTGCCGCTAGGATTCCAGATGTTGAACTCGGAGCCGTCCACATTGCAGAAGTAGTTCGGAAAGTTTGTATGGCGGTCGGCGTTCGGGAAGTTGCCGGTCATCTCAATCGTGATGTTGGTCGCCCATCCGGAGGCGAAGCCGGTGCCGAGAAAATAGGCGGCGTTGGCAAAGGAGAAGCCATTGTCCGTCCAGCCGGGCGTCCCCATGGTGCCGGACGACGAGGTCTGCGGCTTGCGGACGAAACCGGGGCCGTCGACGAGGTTGACCCATGCGGTCGCGTTCGCGTCGTGCGGCGCGTTGGCGCCGGCGTTGCGGATGCCGTCAAGCTGCAGGACGAGGCCGTCCTGCACATAGGCGTCGGGCTCATAGAGAAGTCCGGCGCGAACGGATGTGCTGGTCAACGCGAGACCGATTGAGCCAATCAACATGAGTTTCTTCATTGTGCTTGCTCCCTTCTTGCTGCCCTCAGGTGGCAATAGATTGATGAAAGTGTACAGCAACGCGCTTCGCCTTGCAGCGAAACGTGGCGAGGTGGTGCGGAAAATGACTGGCAGCGCGCGCAGAAACGCGCGGCACGCGCGTGACGCGCGAGCGGTGCGAATCGAACTGTCTTTGCGCCATTCATCTTCTTCTCTTTTGTCCTGCTCATGCCGGACGAAACGCCTTCCCCAAATTTGCGGATGCCATTATAGCACACATTAATTCATCTTGCAATTGTGAAATTTCACACGCACTTGCGTTTTTCGCTCATGTCCGCCTCCAGAAGTAAACGCGCTTTTGTCGTTCGTTTACCCTCCGTAAAGATTCGCTATTGTTGATGGTGAAGGTAAATCCCTCACTCCCTCCCCGGGGAGGGGGCGTGCGTTTACTTTTGACAGTGGCGCTTCGCCTTCCTTGTCGCACCCCATTTCCTGAACACGCATATTCACAAACGCGAACATGCATGTTCACGATCACGGACATGCATATTCACGAACGTGGACATGCGTATTCACGAATGCAGATATGCGTGTTCGCTCATACGGATATACATGTCCATTTAGATGCCTGCATAACAGGGAATCGGCGCGGCGAGGGGAGGCGCCCTGCGGACAAGAGGAGCGAGGCGAGTGGAGTGGCGCGAAGAATTTTGCGGCCCGACAGGACTGGCGACCGTCTCCTAAACCTCGGTGATGACGGGCGGAAGCAAAAGACGCGCGCCGGATTGACCGCAATGAGTCCTGTCGGTGGGGTGCCGCAAAACTTCTGAGCGAGCAGCTCCA
>DJXI01000052.1 GCA_002449695.1 Verrucomicrobia bacterium UBA7008
GTAGTTCGAGCAGCTCGGCTCGAAGCGGCAGCAGCCGCGAAAGAGCGGGCTCAATGTCACCTGATAGGCGCGCACGAGCAGGATGAGGAGCTTTCTCAATTTGCGCCTTTCCCCTTTCTCGCGGAGTTGGTCGAATTTCTCGCGGAGTTGGTCGAACGGCGCTCAGTGGAGAGGACCGAACTGCGTTCGGCCAACCACCTGATCTCCCGCATCACGTCGGCGCACCGTTTCCCGCCCAGCGCCGCACGCCCGACAAACACCCACTCCGTCTTTTCGGGGAGCGCCCCTTCCTTCACCAAGAGCCGGAAGGCCTCGCGCATCAGCCGCTTGGCGCGGTTGCGGTCGACAGCCTCGTGGAAGCTCTTTTTGGAAACGACGACGCCGGCCTGCTGGTCGGCGTCGGGGGATGAAAACCGCCACGCGACGAGGAGACGCCCCTTGACGGAACGCCCCCGGTCGAAGACACGCTTGTACTTCGCGCCCGGGAGCCGCGTGGACATGCCTTAAACCTGCGTCAGACGCTTGCGCCCCTTGGCGCGGCGCGCCGCGAGCACCTTGCGCCCGCCCTTGGTCGCCTTGCGGGCGCGGTAACCGATTTTCCTTTTCCTCTTGATCTTAGAGGGCTGCCATGTCATCTTCATTGTCGTTTAGTCCTTTCAACTGAAATGAGTGCGTATTGTATCAAAATCTCCGCCCGACTTCAAGGGGGCAAAGCGCGTTTACTTCGCGTCGGTCGCCTTGATGCGGTCCCACGCCTTGTTGTAGAGCTCCATCGCGCCGGGGATCTGGTCGATGGCGCGGATGACCTGGCCGCGCGCGACCTGCTCGGGCGTCAGGATGATGAGGCTGCGGTAGTCCGCGTCGAGCGCGTCGATGCCGGGCTTGACGGGGTTCGGGCCGCAGATGTACTCCATGTTGACCTTGGCGTTCGCGCCGTCGTAGATGTAGTTCATGAAGCGGTAGGCGAGGTCGGGCTGCGGCGCGTTCGCGGCGAGCACCATTTCGTCGAACGCGATCGAGAAGCCCTCCTTCGGCAGCGCGAAGCCGATGTCGTCGCGCGGATCGACGCCCTCCTCCTCGTCGCCGACGATCACCTGCACGATGTCGGTCGAGTAGCCGTGGCCGACCCACGTCGCGCCCGAGGCGACCTCGGTCTTGTAGCTTTCGGCGTCGAACTTGCGGATGTTCTTCTTCCACGCGAGCACCTGCTCCACGGCCGCGTCGATCTCGGCGGGGTTGGTCGAGTTGATCGAGTAGCCGAGCGACATAAGGCCCGCGCCGATCACCTCGCGGATGTCGTCGAGGAGCGTGACCTTGCTCTTGAGCGCCGGGTTGGCGAGGATGGACCAGCTTTCGACGTCCGCCCCTTCCGGCACCTTGTCCTTGGCGTAGCAGAAGCCGGTGTAGGTGACGGCGTAGGGGACGCTGTACGTGAACGCGGGGTCGATGACCTGGTTCGCGAACGCCGGATCGAAGTTCGCCCGGACGTTCGGTATCTTCACGTGGTCGAGCGCGGAAATCAGCCCTTCGCGCGCCATGAGCTCGACGAGGTAGCTGCTCGGCATGATGATGTCGTAGCCGGTGCCGCCCGCCTTGAGCTTGGCGTACATCGTCTCGTTCGAGTCGAACGTGTCGATCACGACCGTGCAGCCGTTTTCCGCTTCGAAGCCTTCGATCACCTCGGGGGCGATGTAGTCGCTCCAAGTGTAGATGTGCAGTTCCGGCTTCTTCTCGCATCCGGTGAGGATCAGGGAGGCGGCGATGGCGGCCGAGGCGGCGCCCAAACTCAGGTTTTTCATGTTCGTCTGTTTTCCTTTGTTGAGGGTTTCGGTTGGGAAGCGGTCTCGCCGACCGGCGCGCCGGCGGCGGACGTGCGCGTGCGCGCCTTGCAGAAGATGCGCAGCGGCGCGCCTTCAAGTCCGAAGCGCGCGCGGATGTTCTTTTCAAGATAGCTCAGATAGGCCGGCGTCACCAGCTTCGGATCGTTCACGAAGAGGCGGATCGTCTGCGGGTTCGTCGAAACCTGCAGCCCGTAGTAGATCTTCAGCCGCTTGCCCTTGATCATCGGCGAGAGCGTCTTCTTCGCCGCCTTGACAAGGACGTTGTTCAGCATCCCCGTCGAAATCTTCATCGTCGCGCCCGCGGCCGCCGTGTCGATCGCATCCACCGTCCGGCGGATGTTGTAGCCCGACTTGTTCGAGCAGTAGACGACCGGCGCGAAATTGAGAAACGGCATCATCGCGCGCAGGGCCTCGGTCGCCTTCGTCTCGGTGAGCCCCTGCTCCTGCGCGATGTCCCACTTGTTCATCATCACGACGCACGCGCGGTGCGCGTCGAGAATCTTGCCCGCGATGCGCTTGTCCTGAAGCGTCGGCCCGAGCGTCGGGTCCATCACGAGCACCACCACGTCCGCTTCCGCGATCGCCTGCTCGCTGCGGAAGAGCGAGAAATTGTCGACGGACGTCTTCGACATCTGCGTGTGCGACTTCATCCCCGCCGTGTCGACGAGCAGGTACCGCCGCGCCTCCGGCCCCGACCCGATCGCGAACGGAACCTCCACCGCGTCGCGCGTCGTGCCCGGAATCTCCGAGACGATCACCCGCGGCGCGTTCAGCAGACGGTTGATGTAGGAGGACTTGCCGGCGTTCGGCCGGCCCACGACCGCGACGCGCAGAGGGCGGCGCGCGGTCGTCTCCTCCTCGTTCACGGGCGGCAGGCGGCGCACGACCTCCTCGACGAGCGTGGCGATGCCGCGCCCGTGCTCCGCGCTCGTCGGGAAGACGGGCAGTCCGAAGCGCTCGAACTCGTGCGCGCGCACGTCGTCGTCCGCCGTGTCGCACTTGTTCGCGGCGATGAGGCACGGCACGCCCGACTCGCGCACGCGCTGGATCACTTCCGCGTCCAGCGGCGCGATGCCGGCGCGCGCGTCCACGACGACGACGCAGACGGCCGAATCCTCGACCGCCAGCGCCGCCTGGGCGCGCGTCTCGGCGTCCAGCGGATCGTGCGTCACGCGCCGGTCGAAGGCGATGCCGCCCGTGTCGACGAGCATCACCTTCCGGTCGCCCAGATCGGTCTCCCGCGTCACCCGGTCGCGCGTGACGCCGGGCTGGTCGAAGACAATGGCAACGCGCTTTTTGACCAGGCGGTTAAAAAGCGCGCTCTTGCCCGTGTTCGGGCGACCGACTAGACTGACGACGTTCACTTGCCGAGTTCAGCCGTCACCTGCGCGAGGATGCCGCGCAGCGCAGCCGGAACGCGGCGGGCCGCCGGGTTCACGACCGTGGTGTCCTTCGACGCCTTCTTGTCGTACTCGTCGTAGGACGCGCCGATGGTGGCGATCTCCTTCTTCCAGCCCTCGACGTCGACGGTCACGAGCTCCTGGAGGAACTTCTCGTTGACGCGGAAGTTGGGATCCTCGCTGTCGTTGTTCTCGAGCGAGATGTCCTTCGCGTACGGCAGGTTGCCGATCGCCGTCGCGTTCGCCTCGACCTTGCCGTCGATGCGGTCGCAGATCCACTTCAGGACGCGGCTGTTGTCGCCGAAGCCCGGCCACATGAACTCGCCGGCGGCGGTCTTGCGGAACCAGTTGACGAAGTAGATCTTCGGCAGCTTGGTCGGATCGACCGACGTGCGCTCCATCTCCAGCCAGTGCTGGAAGTAGTCGCAGACGTTGTAGCCGAAGAACGGCAGCATCGCCATCGGGTCGCGGCGGACCTGGCCGATCTGGTCGGAGATGACGGCGGCGGTGACTTCCGAGCCCGCGGCCGAGCCCATGAACACGCCGTGCGTCCAGCTCTTCGCCTCGTTCACGAGCGGGATCGTCGACGGACGGCGGCCGCCGAAGAGGATCGCGTCGATCGGCACGCCCGTGGGCTTGCCGTTGAACTTGCCGTTGAAGCCGGCCTTGTCGAGCACCGGGCAGTTGACGGCCGGCGCCGTGAAGCGGCTGTTCTTGTGCGCGGCGACGTAGCCGAGCTCCTTGACCTCCTTCTTGGTCATGCCCGGCTTCGGGCCCATGCGGCGCTTGTCGTCGACGCAGCGGTAGCAGGGATTGCCCTTCCAGTCAACGCCTTCCTCCGGCGCGTCGATGCCCATGTCCTCCCACCAGATGTCGCCGTCGGGCGTCAGCACGACGTTCGTGAAGATGGTGTTCTTCCTGCAGGAGAGCAGCGCGTTCGGGTTCGAGAACTGCGAGGTGCCGGGCGCGACGCCGAAGAAGCCGTTCT
>DJXI01000012.1:0-11535 GCA_002449695.1 Verrucomicrobia bacterium UBA7008
AGGCGTGCGGCTTAGCTTATTTTTCTACTTCACTTCAATGTGAGACCCGATCTGGTCTCGTGACGTCGTAATTCTCTTTGGTTTCCATCTGAAACCGGCCTTCTGGCTGGTGGCCATAGAGGGGCTGAAATACCCGTTCCCATTCCGAACACGGCAGTCAAGCGCCCCATCGCCGAGGGTAGTGTGGGACCCGCCCATGCGAGAGTAGGACGCCGCCAGCCTTTTTTGTTTTTTGCATTCGCAAAAAACAAAAAAGCCCGGCGCCGTCCTGCGGACGCACCCCTCTGGCGACTTTCGCTGCGCGAAAGCTCCTCGCTCCGCTCGTCGGGGGATACGCCAGCCTTTTGGGCTAAAGTCACCGAGCCTGGCGCTTTCCTTTTCTAGACTCCTAGAATTCTAGAATTCTAGAAATCTAGAAAACCAAACTTCTAAACCTCTAAACTTCTAAACCTCTCCAGCACATTTGCGTAGCAAATGCGCTGGCGTTCGCTGTCGGAAAGCGGCAGGCGCAGAAACGTTTCCAGGACTTCGCCCGGATCCTGCCACGGCGCATCGGAGCCGAAAAGGATCTTCTCCGCGCCGTGATTCTTGATCATGCGCAGGATCTGCGCGTCATCCATCCAGAAGAATGTGTGCGAGAGATCAAGCACCACGTCGCTGCCGACAAGCGTCGCCTCCGCCTCGTCCCACATCCCGAAGCCGCCGAGGTGCGCCGCAACGATCGTCAGTTTCGGAAAGCGCGCCTGAAGGCGGGCGATTTCGCGCGGAGTCGAATGGAAGGGCGGCGTGAAGACGCGCTCGCCGCCCGCATGAAGATAGGCGACGAGCCCGAATTCCGCCAGCGCCGCCCACGCATCGTCCATCGCCGGATCGTTGAAGCGGAAAAGCTGATATTCGGGATGGAGCTTGATGCCGGCGAACCCCGCCGCCGCAATCCTTTCAATCTCTGCGCCCTTGTCCGCGACGAGCGGATGAAAGGCGGCGAGCGAGTGGATGCGCGGCGTGCGCGTGCGTTCGGCCGCGTTGACGCCCGCCCAGAATTCGTTCGTGTGCGACACGCTGTCGGGCTTCGTGGCGACGGGGAGGTTGAGCGCGGCGGCGATGCCGGCGGCTTCATCCTTCGCGCGGCAGCCGTCCACGGTGCCGTCGAACGACGGCGCGTTGCCGAACCGTGCCGCGAGAGACGGCGTCACTTTCGGCGCGAGCGCGTCGGGATAGAGGTGGACGTGCGCATCGATGACCGGAAAGTCGGGATGTGAGAGCGCGTGCATGGAAATAGTATATCATTTTTGCGCGCCGCTGCGCGCGCGTTGCGGGCGGGCGTTGATTTTGATATACTTGAACCATGAAAAAGTCCAACAAGAACCGCGCCGCCGGCGGGCTCCTCGCGCTGGTTGTGGCGCTGACGGCCGCCGGTGCCGCGCTCGCCGCCCCGAAGGACCGCCCAAACATCATCTTCATCCTCGCCGACGACCTCGGCTACGGCGATGTCGGCTTCAGCTGGGAGCACCAGGCCGCCGCCCGCGCGGCCGCGCGCATCGCCACGCCGAATCTCGACCGCCTCGCGCACGAGGGCGCGGTGCTGACCGACCACTACTGCGCCTCGCCCGTCTGCGCGCCGTCGCGCGCCTCGCTCCTGACGGGCCGCGTCCAGGGCGCGTGCTCGCTCAAGGACAACTGCTTCGACCAGCCCTTCAAGGAGAAGGACACGCTCGGCAGCGTTCTCCATGACGCGGGCTACGCGACATGGGCCGTCGGCAAGTGGGGCCTCGCCGGCGGCGGCGAATCGGGCGAGCCGGTCACGTCGCATCCGCTCGACCGCGGCTTCGACTACTTCTACGGCTTCCTCGACCACATGGCGGGCCATACGTACTACCACTACGCCGGCCACATCCGCCACGCCTACATGGGCATCACCGAGAACCGCACCGATGCGACGGCCGGCGCGGAGGGCATCTATTCGACCGACCTCTTCATGGCGAAGGCGAAGGCGCTCATCACCGAGCACGCCACGCGCCGCCCCGACCAGCCGTTCTTCCTCTACCTCGCCGTCAACACGATCCACGGCTCCGGCCAGTCGGACGCGACGCTCGCGTGCAAGTCGACGCTCCATGTCCCCGGCCGCCCGTACCCCGCCGACGGCGTCACGTGGCCGCTCGCGCCCGAGCCGCTTGCCGCGCGCAACACGTGGATCAATCCCGCCTACGCCGACCTGCCGCCGCACGCCGCGCGCTATGCGACCGCCGTCACGCGCTTCGACGAGGCGCTCGGCGACCTGCTGCGCCATCTGGAGCGCCACGGGCTCGACCGCGACACGATGATCGTCTTCACGTCCGACAACGGGCCCGCCGACGAATACGGCGCCGACCCGCGCGCGTTCACCTCGGCCGGACCGTTCGACGGCCTCAAGCGCGACGTGTTCGAAGGCGGCCTGCGCGTGCCGACGTGCGTGCGCTGGCCCGCGCGCGTTCCCGCCGGGACGGTCGACCGCGCGCCTTCGCAGTTCCACGACTGGATCGCGACGCTCGCCGACGCGGCCGGGACGGCGAAGCCCGCGTCGTCGGAAGGCGTCTCGCTCCTGCCGCGCTGGGACGCGCGCGGCAAAACCGCCGCGCCCGCGTCGCTCGTCTACACGCAGTATGAATTCCCGTGGGGCGGCGGCTCGGAGGCGTACCGCGCGTTCGAGGCGCGCAAGAAGCCCGTGCGCGGCCTGCAGCAGCTCGTGCGCGAGGGGGACTACGTGGCGCTGCGCACGCGCATCCGCGAAGGGCAGGCGAAGGTGCGGCTCTACGACGTCGTGCACGATCCGTTCGAGGAACGCGATCTGGCGGACGAGCCCGCGCAGCGCGAACGGCTCGCGCGGCTGACGGCGGTCCTCGACGCGCGGCTCTACGGCGTGAAGTCCCGCGGGCTCTTCATCAACGACGAGGACTGGGGGTTGCGGCCGTGGGCGGTGAAGCACTTCGGGAAAAAACAGCAGATCGGCGAGCGCGCCTATGCGCAGATCTTCGACCTGATGCGCGCGGACGGGCTGAACCTCCTGTGGCCGGCGATGCACGAGGGCGGCTATGAATTCGTTTCGCGCCCGGAGAACATGGCGCTTGCTGCGCAGTACGGCATCCGCATCGGCACGAGCCACTGCGAGCCGATGCTGCGCAACAACTGCTACCTCTCGAACGCCGACAAGAAGAAGTGGAGCTGGACGCAGCACCGGGATTTCATCACGGACTACTGGCGCTGGTCGGTGGACCGCTACGCGACGAACGACGTTCTCTGGACGATCGGCCTGCGCGGCATCCACGACGGCAAGATGAAGGACGGCAACACGCTGGCGGAGAAGATCGCCGTGCTGGAGGATGTGTTCGCGACGCAGTGCGGCCTCTTGGAAGCGGCGGGCGCGGGCGACGCGCCGAAGCTGTTCGTCCCGTACAAGGAAGTGCTGCCGATCTACAACGCGGGGCTGAAGGTGCCGAAGGGCACGACGATCATGTGGGTCAACGACAACTTCGGCTACGTGCGGCGGCTCGGCGGCCCGCAGTGCGACGGCTACGGCCAGGGCATCTACTGGCACGCGGGCTACTACGGGCGGCCGCACAGCTACACGCACCTGTGCACCACGCCGCCCGCGTTCATGTGGTACGAGCTCGTGGCGAAGTGCTGGGAGAACGGCGTGCGGGACGTCTGGATGGTGAACGCGGGCGACGTCTTCCAGGCTGACATCATCCTCTACGCGCTCGGCCGGTTCGCCGCCAACCCGGAGCGGTGGAAGACGTGCACCGACGCGCAGAGCGAGGTGCTGGCGGACTGGGTGCGGGAGCGCCTTTTGCCCGAGGCGGGCGCGGACGCGCCGGTCGATCGCCTCGTGGCGCATCTGAACGAGTTTTATGCGCTCGGCTTCATCCGCAAGCCGGAGCACATGTGCGTGCAGTGGTCGAGCCATCTGCCGCCGGACCTGAAGGCGGAACTGCTTGCGCGCTACCGCGCCTTCCTCGCGGAGGATCTGGCTATCGAAGACGCCCTTCGCCAACTCGCCACTCTCAACTCTCAACTTTCAACTCTCACTTCCCGCTATTTCCGTCTCGTCGGCTTTCAGGCGCAGTTCCTTGCGCACGCGGGCCTCATCCATCTGGAAGGGCGCGGCAAGGAGGACGCGCGCGCGGTCCTCGATCCGCTGTATGCGCGCTGGGACGCGCTCGACGGTGGCCGCTGGTCCGGCTTCTGGATCGACACGATCACGGAAAAGGACGGCGCCGGCAATCGCTGGAGCTCGCAGATGCAGTGGCCGTGGAACGAGCCGGACGATCCGACGCGCAAGGACCGCCACGGCGAGTCGCGCGCCGACTACCGCGCCTCCGCCTACTGCGGAAGCCCGGTGCCGACGGCCGAGCCGCGCTGGCTGGAGCCGGTCGCGGTGACGGGCGCGAACGGCGGCGCGTGGACGGAA
Source organism: Verrucomicrobia bacterium UBA7008 (assembly GCA_002449695.1). Lineage (GTDB taxonomy): Bacteria > Verrucomicrobiota > Kiritimatiellia > RFP12 > UBA1067 > UBA1067. The sequence goes on from DJXI01000012.1 coordinate 4,445, forward strand.
GTGAAGGGGCTCGGCACCTCGGGCCGCGCGCGCGCGCTGCTGCCGGTCAAGCCCGGCGTCGGCGAAGGGGCGCGGCTGGCGTTCTCTCTTAGCGGAGCGGCGGCGACTTCGCGTTCCTTCGCCGATGACTCAGGAACACTGTGCGCCGCCGAATCTTCTTCCTCACTGAAGGGCCCCGGAACGGACGGGGGCTCGGGCGCCTCCGCACCCCGGCCCATGGAAAAGCTCGTTCTCCAGTTCCTGCCCGACTTCGCCCTCTGGCCGGGGATGAAGCTCCGCGTGAAGGTCGCGTTCGACGACGGCGCGGCGCAGGAGGTCGAGGTGCCGAAGTCCGACAGCAACATCGGTGAGAAGGATCCCGTGCGCAACGCCGCCGTGCAGGACAACTTCATCCGCGTGCGCCTCCCGATCCCGAAGGGCGCGGCGGCCGCGACCGTCACCGCCGTCGATCCGGGCGTCGTGCTCGACCGCGTGGGCGTTGAGTAGTTTTGATGCGCCGCAGGTCGCCGATTTGTGATATACTATATAAATCATGAACATTGTTATTCTCTTGGGGGCCCCGGGTTCGGGGAAGGGGACGATCGCGAGCCGCCTAGCGGCCGAAAACGACAACTTGAAGCATGTTTCGTCCGGCGACCTGCTGCGCGGCGCGGTGGCGAAGGGCACGGCGGCGGGCGTCGAGGCCAAAAGCTACATGGAGTCCGGCAATCTCGTGCCCGACGCGCTCATCGCGCAGATGATCAAGGACGTGGTCGCGGAGACGACGGGCGACGTGACGATGCTGCTCGACGGCTTCCCGCGCAACCTCGCGCAGGCGAAGATCCTCGAGGAGATGGGCGCGCCGATCCGCAGCGCCGTGCTCGTGGACGTGCCGGACGCGATCATCCAGGACCGCATCGCCGGCCGCCGCACCTGCCCGTCCTGCAAGGCGGGCTACCACGTGACGGGTCTGCCGCCGAAGGTGCCGGGCGTCTGCGACCGCTGCGGCACGGCGCTGACGATCCGCAAGGACGACAATCCCGAGACGGTGAAGGACCGCCTCGTCGTCTACCACCGCGAGACGGAGCCGCTGATCGCGTTCTACACCGAAAAGGGGCTGCTGCGCCGGATCGACGGCAACCAGGGGCCGGAGACGAACGCGGCGGCCTTCAAGGCGGCGATGTAAAACCTCCGGGGCGAGCGGCGGACGATGACCTACAAATCTGAGTTTTCGGCCCGGATCCTCGTGCTGGACGACGAGCGGCTCATGCGCCTGGCGTTCAGCGCGAAGCTGAAGAGCATCGGCTACGACCCCGTGGCGGTCGGCACCATCGAAGAGGCGCTCGCGATCGTGCGCGCGCACCACGACGAACTGCGCGCCGTCGTGACCGACATCATGATGGGCGAGATGGACGGCTTCGTCTTCCGCGACATCGTGCGCGGCATCGATTCGACCATCCCGATCTTCTTCCTCACGGCGCTCGATCCCGAGGAGGGCGGCGGCTTTCTCAAGCGCATTCTGGAGGATCCGCAGAGCTTCTATCTGCCGAAGTCGGTCACGACCGACATCCTTCTCAAGCGCATCCGCCAGATCGTCGCGTCGCGCCGGATCGAGCAGTTCATCGAATACAAGAACGAAGAGGACCGCAAGTCGCTCGACCTCGCCGCGCACATCCAGCGCAGCATGCTGCCGCTGCGCGCGCTGCGCACCGTGCGCGGCTTCTACACGGCGCTGTGGCTGCCGAAGGACGTGGTCAGCGGCGACCTCTACGAGGCCGTTCCCTTCGGCTTCGGCTGCTACCTCTACATGCTCGGCGACATCCAGGGCCACGGCACGAGCGCGGCGCTGGCGATGTCGGCCGTCCAGTCGTTCCTCAAGACGCTCGCGCGCCGCGATACCGCGCCGTCGCTCAGCCCGGCGGACATCGCCAACCTGCTCCACCGCTTCTTCCGCGCCAATCTGAAGGACGTCTCCTACATGACCGCGCTCATCTGCGTGCACCGTCCGCTGCTGGGCGAGGTCGAGTGGATCTCGTGCGGTGCGCCCGATCTTGTGGTGGAGGACAATGGCGTGCGCCAGGTCGTGAACCCCGAGGGGAAGGGCGGTCTGCCGATCGGCCTGATGCCGGGCACGGTCTATTCCAAGGACGACGTCGTGATCACGCCTGTGTCGCCGACCGCGCTCTGCACGGCCTATACGGACGGTCTCATGGATCTCTCCCGCGATGAGGAGGGCATCGAGAAGATGCCCGAGGAGCTGCTCCACCGGCTGAGCCACGAGGTGGGCGTCGGCCTGCGCGAGGACGGCTCGGTGATGGCGGCGCCGGCGCGCTTCATGTCGACGTGCGCGGCGTTCGGCTACAATCAGCCGCAGGACGACATGACGATTCTCGTCTTCGGCGCCTCGACGCCGGTCGAGGGCGTCTACGAGGCGACGTTCCCGCTGACGCCCGAAGACGTCGACAAGGCGTCCCAGGAGATGGGCGCATGGTGCCGCGCGCAGGGCTGGGACGACGGGCTCGTCGGGCGGCTGATGGTCGTGTTCGAGGAGAAGGCGATGAACATCCACGACCACGGCTTCGACGACCGCGACCGGCTGCGCGAAGTCGTGAGCCTGCGCCTGCGCCGGCGCGCCGACGCGGCGGAGCTGACGGTCTGGGACTACGGCAGCACCGAGCCGTCGATCCGCGTCGTCGCGGGCGACGCGGGCACGGCGTTCGACATGGCGAACCTGAACATGAACAACCACGGGCGCGGACGGCTGATGGTGCGCGAGCTCTGCCGCGGCATCCGCCGCATGCGCTACGGCGGGCTGAACGAAACGGTCTACTACGTGCCGTTCACGCTCGAATCGCAGCCGCCGGACGGACGGACGCTTGCCCCGACAACTGGAAAGTGATAAAATATCAATATGAAGAAGTGCTGTCAAGACTACATGAACGAGCAGTTCGGCGGTGACGCCGACCTCATCGCCGAAATCTACAACGAATACGTCTCGTCCGTCACCGGCAAGATCGCCGAGGCGCAGACGGCGCGCGCGGAGGGGAACCTCACCGCGCTCGACCGCATCGCCCACACGATCAAGGGCAACGCGCTCGCCGTCGGCGACACGGACATGGCCGAGACGGCCATCGCGCTGCGCAAGACCGCGGCGCTGGGCGACGATGCCGGTTCGGCGGAGCTGATCGCCCGGCTCGCTTCGTTCAAGGCGCAGCTGTAACGGGTTCATGGAAAGCTTTCTGGATCGATCTCCGGACGCCGACCTCGACCAGCTCGTGAAGGAACTGGCCGCCCGCTCAGGGCGCAACCGCCGCCGCAGCCTCCGGCTGATGGCGTGGCGCGCCACCATCGTCTCGACCTACGCGGTCAAGCGGCTGATGGACATCGTCGGCAGCGGCCTCGGACTCGTTCTCCTCTCCCCCGTCTTTCTCGTCATCGCGGTGGCCATCCGGCTGACGAGCCCCGGCCCCGTCATCTTCAGCCAGATCCGCGTCGGGCGCTACGGCCGCCATTTCAAGTTCTACAAGTTCCGCAGCATGTACCAGGACGCCGAGGCGCGCAAAGCCGGGCTGCTCGCGCAGAACGAGTCGAAGGACGGCGTCATCTTCAAGATGAAGGACGATCCGCGCATCACGCCGATCGGCCGGTTCATCCGCCGCGCCAGCCTCGACGAGCTGCCGCAGCTGTGGAACGTCTTCATCGGCGACATGAGCCTCGTCGGGCCGCGCCCGCCCGTGCCGAAGGAGGTGGAGCAGTACACGCTCGAGGACCGCAAGCGCCTCGACGTCATCCCCGGCATCACGTGCCTGTGGCAGATCAACGGCCGCAGCGAGATCCCGTTCCACGAGCAGGTGGAGCTCGACAAGGAGTACATCCTCGCGCCGAGCATCTGGAAGGACATCGTCATCCTGCTCAAGACGATCCCCGCCATCCTCGGCGGAAAGGGGGCGTACTGATGGAGAACGTGCTGTTCGTCCCGTCTGTCGCCGACTCCGAGTGGGTGCAGGGCCTCAAGCTTGGCGCAAGCGCGGCGGAACTGCCTGTCGCCGGGCGCAGGGCGATCGACTACATGCTTGAGTTCTCGCGCCGCTACGACGTCATGTTCACTGAAGTGATCGACTGGCACTTCTCGCAGAATCTTTCGGACGACTTCAGCGAAATCACGCGCACGGGCTATCCGGTGTTCTACGTCAAGGGCGAGGGCCCTGTCCCGAAAGGCCTTGCCGAGATCGAATGCGTTTCCACGCCGCTCACGCAGCCTGTGCAGGACGGACTGGTCGTCGCATGGGGGCTCTTCGCCATCCTAGGCGAGCCCGGCACGCCGTCGCTCGCTCCGCTTTCGGACGAGGCGTGCGCCGTGACGCCGCCGGGAATCTACCGTCGCGTCGACGGCAGGTGGTTCCGCGAGGAAATCGACGTAGTCGTCGTAAAGGACGTGGCGACATGGCACCGCGTCAACCTCGACATCCTGCACCACCCGGACAGGTTCACGCTCCCCGGATATTCGGCCGAGGAGAATGTCCACATCGGCCGCAGCGTCGTCATGGAATATGGAACCAAGGTCAAGGCCCCTGTTCTTCTGTGCGACAACACGTGGCTTGCGCGAAACGTCGTGCTGGACGGCGACGTGATCGTGTCGACCGGCTCCTTCATAGGCGAGGGCACGAGGCTGAAGAACACATTCGTCGGACATGACACGTACATCGGCATCGGCCTCGACTTCGAGAACAAGATCATCATGGGGAACAGGGTCATAGATCCCGAAACCGGCGCATACATGGACATCGACGAGCCTGGGCTGGCGAGGCGCATACTGCCCGGCTTCGGATGGCTCCGCAAGCTCTGGCACTTTCTTCGCGGGCGTTCGCACGGGAGGCTCGGCTGATGGGTCGCCACGTGGCAGGAGAGTGTCCGGAGCTGGAAAAGCTCGTCGAGGAGGCGATCGCAGGGGTCGGCTCCGAAATCGCGGCGCTTTCCGTTCCGCGTCTTTGGGGCGTGGTCCTCGGCGGCGGCTACGGCCGCGGCGAAGGCGGCGTCAAGAGAGTTGAGCGTGGAGAGTTGAGAGTGGAGAGTACGCTGTCCAACGATCTCGACTTTTTTGCGATTACCGAGGAGGGCGTGCCGGAGGCGGAGACGGTCGCCGCGATCGGCGCGGCGCTGCAGCCCGTCGCCGCGAAGTGGTCGCAGACGCTCGGCGTGGACGTGGATTTCGCGGTGAAGACACCCGCGCGGCTGAAGCACGACGAAGCGCGGCTGATGGTGCAGGAGCTCGTGCACGGCTATGTGGACGTCTGCGGCGCGCCGGGCGAGACGCTGTTCGCCGGTCTCGCGCGCCGCGCGCCCGAATCGCTGCCGTGGATGGAGGCGGCGCGGCTTCTCATGAACCGCGGTGCGGGGCTTTTGCTGGCGCTGGAAGCGGGGCGCACGGACGACTTCATCGCGCGCAACATCAACAAGTGCATCCTCGGCGCGGGCGACGCGTACCTCATTTCGCGCGGTCTCTACCGCTGGCGCGCGACGGCGCGCGCGACGGCGCTCGCGGCGGACGCCGGCGTGTCCGCGGATGCGGCGCGGCTCTACGCCCGCGCGGTCGAGTGGAAGTTCCGCCCGCGCCCCGAGCCCGTGTGCGACTGGGAGACGGCGCGGGAGGCGTGGCGGAACGCGCGGACGGAGGTGGCCGCCGCCGGGGGGACGAACGACGGCCGTTCGCTCAGGTCCGCCGCGCGGTGGCTCGTGCGGCGGCGGACGCTCGGCGAGCTCGCGACGTTCGGGCGCGATCCCGTGATGCGGGTTCTGGCGCGCATCGCGCGCGGCGTGGAAGACCGCGCGCCGATGTCGGCGGACCTCGTGCGCGACTGGGAGATTTTCAACTAGAGTTTCAACGCAAAAAGAAAGGAAGAAGGAAATGGCATGGTCAATATCCGGTGACGAAAAGATGCTCAAGGTCGTGGTGGACGGCCGTCTCGTGGCGGCGGTCGCGCCCTCGCTGCGCGAGGAGCTGCTCGCCAAGATGCAGAACGGCACGAACGTGCTCTTCGATCTCGGCAAGATGGTGCACATCGATTCGAGCGGCCTCGGCGTGCTCGTCCAGGTGCTCCAGAAATCGAAGGCGGGCGGCGGCAAGGTCGTGCTCGCGGCGCTCCAGCCGGGACCGAAGATCGTCTTTGACATCACGAAGGTGAGCCGCGTGTTCGAAATCGTGCCGACGGTCGCCGACGCGAAGTTCTGAGCGCGCGCCGCGCGCGGCCTGTTTCAAAAAAGCGAGGTTGTCATGAGAAATGCTGAAATGGCCGTTCGAGCCATTATCGCCTGTTTTCTGTTTTTCCTGCTGCCGTCGCCGGCGGCCCGGGCCGAGACCGTCGCGGTCGCCGACTGCGTGCGCGATCCCCGTCTGGACGTCTGGGCGGCGGCGGACGGCCGTGTGTCGACGGCGATCATGGAGGAGGTGTTCCGCGCGGCGGGCGTGACGGCCGTGCACGTCCCGTACAGGGAGGACGGCACGGTCGATCCGACGAACGCCGAGGTCATCTGCTCGGCCTTCCGCACGCCGGAGCTGGAGGCGAACTACCGCTTCCCGCTCCAGCCGCTCGGCTGCATGCACTTCGGGCTCTATTCGACGCCGTCGCACGCGATGTCGATGATGGCGACCAAGATTTCGGAGTGGCCGCGCATGATCGTCGGCTTCTCGCCGGTCTCGCAGGGGCCGAGCGACGACCGCGTGCACTTCTTCACGAACGCCCGGCTCACGCCGAAGTATCAGTCGTTCTCGACGAGCGCCGGCGCGGTCGAGGCGCTGCACAACGGCGAGATCGACACGCTCTTCCTGTACACGCCGTTCGGGAAGCGCCCCGACGGCGTCGTCGAGGTCGTGCCCATCGGCGACAGAAACGTGTACTTCGCCGTCCGGAATGACCGGCCGGAGCTCTTCGAGCGTCTCTGCAAGGCGTACCGCAACTTCTACATCGACCACATCGACCAGATCGACGAATGGCGCGCCGCGCTCCTCGGCATACCGAAGCCGACAAACCGCGTCAGGGTCGCGGCGTACCGCCGCGGCGACCTCTTCGACGTCTCGCCGGACGGCACGCGCTCCGGCTCGCTCAAGAGCTGGC
>DJXI01000012.1:11706-21010 GCA_002449695.1 Verrucomicrobia bacterium UBA7008
GGTGAAGGACGGACGGCTCGACATCGTCGGAGGCATCGGCTTCTCGCCGAGCAGGCGCAAGAGCTTCCTTTTCCCGCACACGCCCATCGGCATGCTCCGCGCGTTCCTTTGGACGCATCCCGGCAGCCCCTACAAGCCGGGCGCGCCTTCGACGTGGACCGGAATGAGGGTCGGCCTTCTGTCGGCCACGGTCAGCGGCGAGCGCGCGAAGCGGCAGTTCGAGGAGGATGGCTCCGGCGTGACGTACAGGGAGTTCTCCACCGACAAGGAGATGCTCGCGGCGTACTTCGGCGGCGAGATCGACGCCTGCGTGGACGTGGAGATGCACGAGCTCCGCAACGAGGTCGCCCTGCACGTCTACACGTCGCATCCCATGTACATCTGCACGGCGCGGGACAGGGACGGCCTGTTCGTGGCGCTTGAGGAGGCGATGGAGTCGATCTGCGACGACTTCCCCAAGTACCAGCGCATGATCAGCGAGAGGCACTACGGGAATCACAGCGAGATGGCGGCGCTTTCCCTCGACGAGGCCGAGTGGCTCGCGAAGCGCGTCAAAAACGAGGCCCCGGTGGTGATCGACTTCTCCCCGTGGTCTTTCCCGATATTCGACGACGATGGCAAGCCGGCGGGATTCGTGGCGAAGCTGCTTGCGGAGTTCAGCAGGCGGACCGGGCTCAACTTCGTGCCGCAGGAGCAGACGAAGCTCCAGACGGCGGAGGCGCGTTTCCTGCGGGGCGAGACGGACTTCTGGGTTCCGTATCCGTGCGATCCGGGCGATGCGGCCGCGGTCGCCGTGCCGGTGTTCTCGATGCCGATGCCGCAGGAATCGGCCGCGGTGCTCGGCGCGCAGGATCCGCAGATGGAGCTGGAGATGTTCGCCAGCCGCAGGGTGCCGGACGAACTCGTGTCCATCCTGCGGAAGGTCGGCAACGACATCGGCACGGCCCACGTCCAGGAGATGTTCATGACGGCAATGGCGGAACGTTCGGTGGAACACCGCATATTCGGCTGTACGGCGGAGCAGCTCAAGCACAGGATACTCGAAGTCGCGGTCTGCGTCGTGCTGTTCATCGCGGTGCTGACGTCGATCATGGGGTTCCTCCTCAAAAAGCAGGCGAACCGCGCCAACGCGGCCGCGGCCGCCGCGGAGGAGCATGCCCAGGCGAAGACGCGCTTCCTCGCGATGATGTCGCACGAGCTCCGCACCCCCCTCAACGCCGTCATCGGCTTCGCCGAGTTCCTTTCCCGGAAGGGGATTTCCGAGCAGCAGCGCGAGGAGTACACGAACGGCATCCTGCTCAGCTCCAACGCGCTTCTTGAACTCATCAACGACATCCTGGACCTTTCCAAGCTGGAGGCCGGGGCGATGCAGATGCGCGAAGGCGTGTGCGACGTCGTCCAGCTGCTGGAGGAGCTTCCCGCGATATTCGGCTACCGGGTGCGGCGGCATGGCGTCGCTCTCAAGATCGAGCGCGGCGATCACGAAATCCCGCATCTCCGCCTTTCTCAGCAGGGCATGAGGCAGATACTCATCAATCTCGTCGGCAACGCCGCGAAGTTCACCGACAAGGGGTCCATAACCGTGCGCGCATCGTGGATTCCCGAGAACAGCACGCTCCACATCGAGGTGTCCGACACAGGGTGCGGCATAACCGACGACAAGATGAACAAGCTGTTCAATCCGTTCGTGCAGGACATAGCGAGCCGCATGAAGAGCAGCCAGGGCGAGATGAGGGGCACCGGGCTCGGGCTTCCGATCGTGAAGCGCATGGTCGAGGCCGCCCAGGGCACGATCCGCGCCGAAAGCGCAATCGGGCAGGGGACTACGTTCTTCCTGGACTTCCCGAACCTCGAGCGCGCCGAGCGCCCCAAGTCCACGCATTCAGCGGAGCAGTCGCTGCACATGGCCCGCCCGGAGCGGGTGCTCGTCGTGGACGATATGGCGATGAACCGCAAGATACTCGGCATCCACCTCTCGAACCTGGGCATCCACGACGTGCGCTTCGCCGAGAACGGCGTCAAGGCGCTGGAAGTCATGGCGGAGTGGAAACCCGATCTTGTGTTCACCGACATGTGGATGCCGGAAATGGACGGCACGCAGCTCGCCGAGGCGATGCGGCGCAACCGGGCGCTGGCGGAGATACCCGTCGTCGCGGTGACCGCAGACGTGGACGTCGGTTCGACATACGACATGTCGCTTTTCGCGAAGGTGCTCTCCAAGCCGGTGACGACTTCGAAGCTAAGTTCGCTCTTCGGAGTCGACTGAAGTGAAGCTGCTCGTCTCCTGCATCCCCTACGACTGCGGCAAGAGCGGAATATCCGTCTATGTCCGCGAGGTCGTCCGCGCCCTGTCGGAGCAGGGGCATGAGCTGACGCTTCTGTGCGAGCCGGGGACGAGCGTCGCGCCGCAGGTCCGCCAGATCGCGGCGCCCGTCTGGACGCGCCGCGCCGTGTTCAGCATGCTGTGGCATCTGTTCGTGCTGCCGCTCTGGATACGCCGCCACAGGCGGGAGTTCGACGGGTTCGTCATCTGCGCGGCGAACCGCCGCGTGTGCGCGTGGTATCCGCTGCCGACGACCGCGACCGTCCACGACCTCGCGAACTTCCACATCCCCGGCAAGTATTCGCGCCTCAGGATGTTCTACCTCGCGCACATTCTGCCGCGTTTCGCGAAGAAGGCGACACACCTCGTCGCCGTGAGTGAGGCGACGAAGACCGACATGGTGGCGTTCTGGCACTGCCGGCCGGAGGACGTGACGGTGCTTTACAACGGGCTGAGCAAAGAGAGTTCAAAGTTTAAAGTTGAAAGTGAAAAGTTGAAAGGTGAAAGTAAAAAGTATGGGGGCGAGAGCCCGGGAGGGCAACTTTCAACTTTAAACTTTAAACTTTCAACTATTCTCTTCATCTCCCGCATCGAGCATCCCGGCAAGAACCACGTGCGGCTCATCGAGGCGTATGCGCGCCTGCCGCGCGCGCTCGTCGAACAGCATCCGCTCGTGCTCGCGGGCGCGGACTGGAAGGACGCCGGGGTCGTCCACGCGGCGGCGGCCGCTTCGCCGTACGCGGACCTGATCCGCTTCACGGGCTTTGTGGACGACGCGGAAACGCTCTGGCGCGACGCGGGCTTCTACGTCTTCCCCAGTCTTTTCGAGGGTTTCGGCCTCTCGCTCGTCGAGGCGATGGCGCGCGGCATTCCGTGCGCCGCGTCGAACAACGGCTCGCTGGGCGAGATCGCCGCCGACGTCGCGCTCACGTTCGATCCCCGCGACGTGGAATCCATTGCGGATGCGCTGACGCGGCTGCTCACCGAAGCGCCCGACGCGCGTGCCGCGCGCGTGGCGCGGGGTGTCGAGCATGTCAAGCGCTTCTCGTGGGAGGACCACGCGAAGGGACTGGCCGGATTGCTCTCCACTTCACGTCTCTTCGGCATTCCGGTCGCGCGAGTCACGGAGGCCGAGGCGGTTGGGCGCATCGTGTCGCTTGCGAAGGAGCGGCGCGGCAAACGCGCCGCGTTCGTCGCCACGCTGAACGTGGACTTCGTCGCGAACGCGGTCAGCGGATGGCCGTTCGGCGGCAACGACGAGCTGTGGGGGTATCTTAGAAACGCCGACTTGGTGACGGCGGACGGCATGCCGATAGTCCTGCTGTCGAAGATGCTGGGCATGGCGCTTCCCGAGCGCGTGACGGGCGCGGACATGGTGCCGGCGATCTGCCGCCGGTGCGCCGCGGAGGGCCTGTCGGTGTATGTGCTGGGCGGTGACCGCGCGGCGGTCGATGCGGCGTTTGCGAAACTGGCGATTTCCGGCCTGAAGGTCGCGGGCGTCGATCCGGCCTTCGTGAAGCTGGATGAAGACCAGCCGGAGATCGTCGCGCGCATCAACGCGGCGAAGCCGGACATCCTCTTCGTCGCGCTCGGCAACCCGAAGCAGGAGCTCTGGATGGGGCGCAACGCGGCGAAGCTCGACGTCGGCGCGATGATCGGCATCGGCGGCACGTTCAATTTCATCGCCGGCCGCGTCAAGCGCGCGCCGAGGTGGATGCAGCGCTGCGGACTGGAATGGATCTACAGGATAATCCAGGAGCCAGGCAGGCTGTGGAAGCGGTACGCGTATGGGCTCGTGAAGTTTTCATGGCTCTCGCTGAGGGCTTTGACAGGGGGTTGTAGATAATGCCGGGAAAATCTAGACGTCGTCATCTTTCCGTCTTCGCCGCATGGGCGTTTTCGTTCGGAACGGCCGTTGGATGGGGCTCTTTCGTCATGCCGGGAACGACGTTCCTTCCGATGTCCGGCCCGCTCGGCACGGTGATCGGAGTCGTGATAGGGGCTGTGGTGATGGCGGTGGTGGCATGGAACTACCATTACCTGGTCAGGCGGATGCCCGGCCCCGGAGGGACGTTCACATTCGTGTCGCGCACCTTCGGCGGCGACCACGGCTTTCTCTGCGCCTGGTTCCTCTGCCTGTCGTACATTGCCATACTCTGGGCGAACGCGACGGCTCTCACGATCGTGGTGCGAAGTCTTTTCGGCGACGTGCTGCACTTCGGGTTCCACTACGTCCTTGCTGGGTACGACGTGTATCTCGGCGACATCCTGCTTTCCGCAGCGGCCATCATGTCCGCCGCCGCTGTCTGCTGCAGGCGCAGCATCGCGGGACGGGTGCAGGCCATCATGGCGGGCGTGTTCGCGATTGCGGTCGCAATCTGCTTCTCCGCGGCCGTGTACTGCCACGAGGGCGGGCTTCAGTCCATGGCCCCGGCCTTTGCGCAGAACGGGGACAGTCCGCTTGCGCAGGTGCTGAAGATCGTCGCGCTTTCGCCGTGGTTCTTCGTCGGCTTCGAGTCGATCTGCCATCTGTCGAAGGAGTTCCGCTTCCCGCTGAGGCGGACGTTTGCGGTGATGGCGGCCTCGCTCGCGGCGTCGGTGCTCGCCTATTCGTTCATTGCGCTGCTTCCTGCGCTGCAGCCGCCGGACGGTTCGGGATGGACCGGCTCGCTGTCGACGCTCGGAGCTCGGTTCCTGCCGACGCTCGAAGCCGCTCGCGCGGCGCTGGGGCGCGCGTGCGTCCCGCTGTTCGCGGCGGCCGTCGTCGGCGCGGTGTTCACCAGCCTCGTCGGCAACATGATCGTCTCCAGCCGGCTTGCCGTGGCGATGTCGGAGAGCGGCGCCTTCCCCGGGTGGCTGGGACGTCGCGACAAGGTCGGCGAACCGCGCAATGCGATACTCGCCGTCGCCGGCGTGTCGTGCCTAGTCCCGTTCCTCGGGCGCACGGCGATCGGCTTCATCGTGGACGTCGCGACAATCGGAGCGGTGATCGCGTACGCATATACGTCTGCGTCTGCGTTCAGGCGGGCCGGCGCGGACAACGACAGGTTCACGAGGGCGACCGGTGCGTTCGGGTTCGCCCTTGCGGCCGTGATCTGCCTGCTCTTCATACTTCCGAACTACTTTTCCGGCACGATGATGGCGGCCGAGTCCTACCTTATCCTCGTCCTCTGGAGCATACTCGGCTTCCTGTACTACCTCTACGTGCTCAAGCGCGACAGGCTTCAGCGCTACGGACGCTCCATGGTCGTGTGGATCGGCCTGGTGGTTCTCATCCTGTTCATGTCGCACATGTGGATCCGCCAGGCTGCGTTTGGAACAATGAAGAGTGCATTCGCCACGATCGGCGACTACCACGAGGCGCACTGCGGGGCGGGAGCCGTGATCTCCGCCGAGAGGTGGGAGAAATACCTCGACGGACAGCTCTCGAACGTCAGCGGGGCGCTCGTGCGGGAGGGAATCGTCCAGGTCGGGCTCATCACTGTCGCGCTTGCGATCATGTTCAGCCTCTTCGTGATTCTCCGGCGCCGCGAACGCCAGCTTGAACGCGACAAGGCGAAGGCGAGGAGCTACTTCTTCTCCACGGTCAGCCACGACATCCGTACGCCGCTCAACGCCATCATCGGCTTTTCCGAGATGCTCAAGGCGGGCATGAAGACCGAGGCAGAACGCGACCAGGCGCTCGAATCGATCCTGGTGAGCGGCCGCACGCTCCTCGGCCTCATCAACGACGTCCTTGACCTGTCGAAGCTTGAGTCGGGGAAGATGAAGATCGCCCTGGAGCCGACGAACTGCCAGCGGCTTATGCGCGAGATGGTGGACGCATTCCGCGTCACCAACGGCAATCCGGCGGTGGAGCTGCGCTACGGCGAGCGCCAGATGCCGCCGCTGCTGCTTGACCCGCAGCGCATCCGGCAGATCGTGTTCAACCTCGTCGGCAATGCGCTGAAGTTCACGGAAAAGGGGCACGTCGAGCTGCGCGCCTCGTACGACCGCGCGGAGGGATCGGACGTCGGCGTGTTCCAGATAGACGTCGAGGACACTGGATGCGGCATAAGCGAGAAGGACCTCAAGCGCCTCGGAAACGCATACGTCCAGGTCGAGTCGAACCATTCGAGAAACGGAGGAACGGGGCTTGGGCTCGCGATCTGCAAGCAGCTGGCCGTCGCCATGGGCGGCAGGCTCAAGGTCGATTCCGTGCTGGGGCAGGGCACGACGTTCTCGGTCGTCGTTCCCAACGTGAAGATGGCACCCGCCGAGGCGGTCGACAAGGGAGAGACGCCGGCCGCGCCAGTCGAGAACGCCGCACCCGCGCCAGTTCAAGATGCGGTACCAGAACGTCCGAAACGCATACTGATCGTCGACGACTCGAAGATGAACCTCATGGTCCTCAAGGCGCTTCTCAAGAAGCACGGCGAATTCGAGGTCGCGATGGCGATGGACGGCAACGAGGCGCTTTCGATTCTCACGAAGCCCGGCGCCGAGCCGTTCGATCTGGTGCTGACGGACATGTGGATGCCGAATCTGGACGGAGAGGGCCTCGTCAAGGCGATCAGGGAGAATCCCTCCATAGGCAACGTGCCGGTCCTCGTCGTGACGGCGGACGTTGAGATGCAGAACAAATCGGCAGACATGGGCTTCGACGGAATCCTTCTCAAGCCTGTCACGACGGCCGTGCTCGGCAAGGCGCTGTCTGGGAGCGCGCAATGAGAATCGCACATGTCATAAGACGTCTCTCGTTCGGCGACTGGGGCGGAACGGAGCAGGTCGTCTGGAACATCGCCAAGGCGCAGAAGGCGGCGGGTCACGCGGTGAGGATCTTTGCGACGACGGCTCTGTGTCCGACGCGGAGCGAGACTGTCGACGGAATCGAGATAGTGCGCTTCAAGCCGATCTACCCGTGGTGGCCGATGCCGAAGAGCCTTGTCGCGGAACTCGACAGGAAGGGCGGCAATCCGTTCGTGCCTGGGCTCGGCAGGGCGCTGAAGGACTGGCGGCCCGACGTCATCCACTGCCACGCGATGGCGCGCCTCGCGGAGCTCTGCCTGCGCACGGCGGCGAAACTGGGCGTGCCGAGCGTCGTTTCGCTGCACGGCGGCGGCGCGAACGTGCCGGGCGAAGAGGCGGCGAGCCTCAAGGCGCCGACGCGCGGCCGTCTGCCGTGGGGCAAGCTCGTCGACTACGCGATGGGGTGGACTCGCCGCGTGCCGGAGGACTTCGGCGGCATCGTCTGCGTCGGCGAAGACGAATACCAGCACTACCGCGCGTGCCATCCGCACGTGATGTTTCTGCCCAACGGCGTCGACTGCGACCTGTTCGCGCGGGCGACAGCGCGCCACGCGCCGCGCGCCGCGCGCCACGCGCCATTCTCCATTCTCTGTGTCGCGCGGATCGACCGCCAGAAGAACCAGCGCCTCCTCGTCGACCTGCTCGCGCGCCATCCCGACGTCGCCGTGCGGCTCGTCGGGCCGGTCACACAGCCGGACTATCGCGACGAGCTGGCCGCGCGCGCGGCGGAGCTGGGCGTCGCCGACCGTCTCACGTTCGCGGGCGCGCTGAAGCCCGGGAGCGCGGAACTGATCGCGGAATACGCCCGCGCGGACGCGTTCGTCCTGCCGAGCCGCCACGAGCCGTTCGGCATCGTCGTCCTCGAAGCGTGGGCGGCGGGGCTGCCCGTGATCGCGAGCGACGTGGGCGGGCTCGGGCGGCTGTGCGCGGCCCATCCCGACGCGGCGCTCACGTTCGCGCCGGGCGACGCGGCGGCGCTCGATGCGGCGCTCGCGCGCGTGAAGGGCGCGCCGGACTTGCGCGCGCGTCTTTCCGCCGCCGGCCGCGCGGCCGCGCGCGGCTACGACTGGCGCACGCTCGCCGCGCGTCTCGTCGATTTCTACATCGGCGCGTGACGGACGCGGCGGAATGTGATACAATACAGGCCTCACCACTCTAGGAGGCAGACACGATGAAGAAAGTGCTTTTGACCGCGTGCGCGCTCGGCGCGCTGACCGCGTGCGCCGATATCTACATGGCGGGCGACTCGACGATGTGCAACTACAACCCGCGGCAGTATCCGCAGCAGGGGTGGGGCCAGGCGCTCGCGCTCTACATGAAGAACCCGGAGCAGCTGCACAACTGGGCCGTCGGCGGGCGCAGCGCGAAGTCGTTCAAGAACGAGGGCCGCTGGCAGAAGCTCGTGGACGCGCTCCAGGCGGGCGACTACGTCATCATCGCCTTCGGCCACAACGACGCGAACAAGGCGAAGGCCGAGCGCTATTCGACCGTCCCCGACTACAAGGAACTGATGACGGGCTTCGTGGCGGACGTGCGCGCGAAGGGCGCAACGCCGATCTTCGCGACCTCGATTCCGCATTCGGGCGGCTTCAGCGAAAAGGACGGCGTCATGTCGGTGCGCGGCAGCGCGGCGGGCATCGGGCCGTACGTGGACGCGACGCGCGAACTCGGCGCGGAGCTGAACGTGCCCGTCCTCGACCTCAACCGCTTCGCGTGCGAGGATCTGCCGAAGCGCGGGCTGGAGAAGGCGAACCGCCTCTACATGCGCATCAAGCCTGGCGAATACAAGAACCATCCCGACGGCAAGGGCGACGGCTGCCACACGCGCGACACGGGCGCGTACTACTTCGCGACGGCGGCGGTCAGGGCCGCGCGCGAGCAGAAGCTGGGCGTGTGCGCGCTCTTCAAGCCGTTCGACGAGGTTAAGTTCACGCCGATTCCGTGGGGCGGGCCCGGCAGCGACGCGCAGCCGATGAAGGACGATTTCTCGAAGGACGAGATCGCCTACGCGAACGAGGAGGCGGCGAACAGGGAGGCTGCGGGCGACGACTGGAAGCGCGAGATCATGGACCTGCGCCGCGCGGCCGAGGGCCGGGGCATGGGCAAGGAAGAGGCGCAGCGGTGGGCCGCCGCCGAATACCGCCGCCGCCATCATCGCCTCGAAAACGGCGACTCTGCGTCTCTGCGTTAAAA
>DJXI01000040.1 GCA_002449695.1 Verrucomicrobia bacterium UBA7008
AGTCAGAGTCCGAACCCATGACTATTCCAACGACTGCTTCTGCCATTTCCCGTCTCCTCTCATTTAATTTTTCAGCGGATTTAAGACCTTCATTTCATCGGCGCGGCCGGATTGCCGATGACGGTGACGCCTGGATCGACGTCGACGAACACGACCGAACCCGCGCCCACCACGGCCCCCGCCCCTATGCCGCGGCGCGGAACGACGACCGAGCCGGGGTATACGACCGCGCCTTCGCCGACCTTCACGCCGCCGCCAATGGAGCACTGCGCGTAGACGTGCGAGAAGTCGCGCAGCTCCGAGTCGTGCCCAATCGAGCTCGAATGGAAGACGGACACATGCCTTCCCACGCAGACGTCCGCGGTAATCGAGACGTGCGGCGCGATGAAGGAACCCTCGCCGATCAGCACGTTCTGGCCTATCGTCGCGGTGCGGTGGACTATGGAGACGAACTTCGCGCCCTTCGCCTCAAGCGCCTCTACGCACCTGCGGCGAGAGGCGATGCTGCCGAGCGCCGTGACGAACACGTCGTACTTCCCGGGCTCGTACGTATCGGGCGAGCCGACGATCGGCGGATATCCGGCGAAGCCGTCGAGGGCCGTCGGCTTCGCGTCGAGGAACCCCTTGATCTCAAACGCGGTCCCGTAGCCAACGGCCTCGCGGGCGGCCGCGAACATCTCGCGCCCGAAGCCTCCCGCGCCGACTATCAAAAGCCGGTTCATCGCTCCACCCCCGCCGCCGCCATTAGGTCGGCGACCGTGCGGCACTTCTCGAGGTCCGCCGCCGAAAGCTCCCTGCCGAAGCGCTGGTGGATCATGACGCGCAGCGCGAACGCGGTGAGCGAGTCCCACAGCGGCCCCGCGCGGAAATCAGTTTCCGGCGCAACAGACGGAACTTCGAGTATTCCGGCCACGCGTTCGAGAAATTCCTGTTCGACCTTCGTCATTTCTCAATAGTATACCATATTATCCTCACGCCTGGCCGAGAGTCGCCGAAGCGGGTGCATCGGGGATGCTGGCGAGCTTCGCGAGCTCGCGCGCCGGAACGGCCACGTTCTGGGCGCCCGGCTCCAGGCCGAGCTTGGCGAGCGCGAGGTGGTATTTCGACTGCGCGTCGTCGAGCGACTTCCCGACTTTCTCCAGGGCGACGAACGCGGCGTCCATGCGCTCGACGATCTGCTTCGCGCGCCGGGCGATCTCCTCCTGGTTGCGCGCGACCTCGACGCGGTCGATCGCCATCTTGAAGAGGAGGATGTAGCCGAAGAGCATCTGCGGCGTCGCGATCACGATTTTTTTCGCGTTTGCGTGCGCGACGAGCGACGGATCCGCGTCGACCGCGGCGAAGTAGGTGGCCTCGCTCGGCATGAACATCACGACGACGTCCGAATATACCGCCTCGGCATCCCTGTCGGCGCGCTTCATGAGCTCGGGATAGTTCCGCGCGGCAAGCGCGTCGACCTGCTGTCTCACGCGCTTCGCGTGCTCCTTCATGAGCCGCGAGGCGGTCTCGGCGTCGCCCTCCCGCGCCGCGTTCGTCGCGGCGATGAAGTCGACTATGTTCACCTTCGCGTCGATTAGCATCTTGCGGTGCGCGCCGTCGAAGACCGTCACGTCGGGAAGCCCGGCCTCGCGCGCGCCGGCCTGCTCGACGAAGTTCTCGCCGCGCCTAAGCCCCGCGTCTTCGAGCACCTTGGCGAGGATTCCCTCGCCCCAGTTGCCCTGGACCTTGCTGCCGCCCCGCAGCGCCGCGACGAACTCGTCCGCCTGGCGGCCGAGGGACTGTGCCTTGAGGCCCACCTCGTCAAGCTTCATCCTGAGGTTCTCGCCGAGGCGCACATTGGCCTCGCGCGCCTGCTCCGACGCCTGGCGGAGCTCGCCGAACTTCGCCGCGAGCTGGTCGAAGAGCGGCCGCACCTGCGCGGCGTTCTGCTCGGCAAGCGACTTTGCCTTGCCCTCCAGCGTCGCCGCCGCGAGAGAGGCGAATTCCGCGCGAAGCCCCTCGACGCTCCTGTCTGTCGCGCGGGCCTCGGCCTTCGCCGCGGCGACTGCGCCGCGCATCAAGGCGTACACGACCGCCGCCGCGACAAGCGCCGCGCACACGCCGGCCACAATTGCTGTCATCATCGTCTCACTGTCCTCCTTGTCCATATATTATACCAAACCTCCGCTCCCGCCGCGATTGACGGGGCGGAAAACGATGCGCTATAATACCGGGGATGAATCCGTCCGAGCTCGACATAATATACGAAGACGAGGCGATAGCCGTCGTGGACAAGCCGTCCGGGGTGATAGTCCACCCGGCGCCGGGACACGAGACGGGGGCTCTCACCGACGCGCTCGTCAGGCGCTTTCCCGGCATGGCGCGCGTAGGCTCGGCGGAGCGTCCCGGCGTGGTCCACCGCCTCGACATCGAGACGAGCGGCGTCATGGTCTTCGCGAAGACCCAGGGCGCGTACCTCGACCTCCGCCGCCAGTTCGAATCACATAGAACAGTGGGCAAGACGTACCTCGCCGTCGTGCACGGCAGCCCCAGGCCGAAGTCCGGCACGATAGACGAGCCCGTGGGCCGCGAGCGCCAGAGCGCCGTCACGCACTGGGAAACGCTCGGCAGGCACGACGGGATTTCCCTCGTCGAGTTCAAGATCGACACGGGGCGCATGCATCAGATACGCATACACGCCGCTTCCCTTGGCTGCCCCATTGTCGGAGACCGGCTCTACGGCAGCGCGGAGAAGGACCGGCGGATGAGGCGAAGGCCATCGCGCCTGCTGCTGCACGCAGTGGAGCTGTCGTTCCTCCACCCGGTCACGCACAGGCGCGTCACATTCGCCGCGCCCCCGCCGGACGACATCGTCTACGCCTGACGGCGCGCGCCTCCGGGCAGACGGCGGCGACGTCGGCAGGGCTCACTTCCCGCCCTTGGGCCTGCGCGTAATTAGACCGTCGATGATGCGCCCTACTTCGGCCTTCGGCAGCTTTTCCGTGATGCGGACATGCGGCCCGTTCTCCGCATCGGGCGCCCATTCGTCGTCGCCCTTGTCGCCGACCATCCGGTACATGCCGCGTTCGGCGTTGA